>CAVFGI010000013.1:0-47712 GCA_963621975.1 Selenomonadaceae bacterium | reverse complement strand
GCGCCACTTTTAATTGTCCACTTACGTGGTCTTTGACCAGTTTCTTCATAAATTCTTTACATACATTTGAAGAAGTGCATAGCATGAGATAGTCGAATCTAATACCACTGCGAATGAATACCTTTTTCACTCCGGGAACATTAGCAACTGCATCAAGTTTTTCTAAATACTCAAGATGCGCTTCTTTGACGTTTGGACATGGTTTTGGAAATAAACATTGCCTATTGGAACAGGGTCCAGTTTTCATTTGTTTCTCGCATGCTTTGCATTGAAAGTTAGCTGTAGGGCCACCCAAATCATTAATATAACCTTTAAAATCAGGATGTTTAACGAGGGTTTTTGTTTCTCTAATTAGAGACTCCTTACTTCTGACTTGAATAATTCTTCCTTGATGTGCACTTATTGCACAAAAAGAGCAAGCACCATAACACCCCCTGTTGGAGGTAATAGAGAATTGAACCTCCTTGATTGCAGGAATTCCACCTAAGGCGTCGTAGGAAGGATGCCATTTTCTCGTATATGGAAACTCATATAAGCTATCAAGTTCTGCTGTAGATAATGGTCTAGCAGGTGGGTTCTGTATAACAAATCTGCCATTACATGCTTGTACAAGGCATTGTTTACTAAAAGGATTCTCTTGTTGCATTTTCATTTGAAAGGCTTTTGCATATGCTTTCTGCCCCTCTTTATCTGGTTTATTAGACCCTTTATCTCTTGCCGATACTTCTTCGTAAGAAGGAATGATTATTTGACTCACATCCTTCTTTTCATCCTGCTTTTGCAAATTCCACTCTTTCTCTGAAACAGAATAGCAGGTTCCTTGAATATCATGCATGCTGTTAATATCTTCCCCTTTTGCAAGTCTATCCGCTATCTCTAAAACCTGTAGTTCTCCCATTCCATAGACCAAAAGATTTGCTTTTGCGTCAAGAATAATTGGCTTTCGAACCAAATCTTGCCAATAGTCATAATGTGCAAGTCTTCTCAAAGAGGCTTCAAGCCCCCCAATTACAATTGGCACCTCTTTGAAGGCTTGTCTTGCAAGATTAGAGTAGATAATGGTTGGGCGATCTGGCCTGAATCCGGCCATTCCTCCGGGAGAATACATATCTTCACTTCGTCTTTTTTTTGTGCTTGTATAATGAGCAACCATGGAGTCCAAATTCCCACCGCTTATCATACAACAAAGTCTAGGCCTCCCCATTGTTTTTAAACTGTTTACATCTTTCCAATCTGGCTGGGAAATAATGCCAACTCTGTAACCGTGAGATTCAAGCAGTCGAGACAGTAGTGAACAAGCAAATGAAGGATGATCTACATATGCATCTGCAGATATGAATAAAACATCTAACTCGTTCCAACCTCTTTGAGCCATTTCTGTTCGTGTTGTGGGTATAAACATACGTCAATTGTAACCCTTTTCTAAAGCACGGTGCAATTGCTTGAATAACATCTACTTGCTATACTGTAGGCATGAAAAATACCCTTTTGATTAAAAACGCAAACTTGATTACAGATGGCACATTAAGGCTAAATTATGGAATCCTTGTTTCACAAGAAGGTCGTATAGCAGACGTTTTTGATATGGAAGACTATGACGTACAAAAACATGAAGCAAATGAGATTTACGATGCAAAAGGGCAAACGGTCACTTCTGGTTTGATTGACACCCATATTCATGGAATTGGTGGTTTTGGAACAGAAGATTCAAAAGCGGAATCAATTTTAAAAATGTCGGAGTGTCTTGCGAACTTTGGCGTAACAGCCTTTCTTCCTACTCTCTATGCTGGAAAGCCTCAAAAAATGGAAGCTGAAGCATTAGCAATTCTAGAGGCCATGGGGAAGGAAGAAGGAGCAACAATTCTTGGAGTAAACTTTGAAGGCCCTTTTTTGTCTCCTTTAAAAGCTGGGGCACAGGACCCAACCTCCATTTCTGAACCAGATGAAAGTGTCTTTAAACAGTTCATAAAGCTTTGCAAAGGACACTTAGTTTGTATGACAATAGCCCCAGAATTAAATAATATTGAGAAAATTACACGTATTGCTCAAAAAGAGAACATTGTTTTACTTGCTGGACATACAAATGCTTCTTATGATCAGGCAGAAGCAGGTGTGGAACTTGGAATAAAACATGCAACCCATATGTTTAATGCAATGCCAAGTATTGGACATAGAGATCCTACAATTTCAGGAGCAGCTTTAATAGATAACAGGTTCTCTTGCGAGCTGATTGCAGACGGAGTTCATGTGAACAAGGACTTAGTTAAATACGTTGCACAATCAAAACCAGGTGGAAAGGTTGTATTAATTACAGATAGTTTAAAACCCACTTCTTTAGGGCAAGGATCCTTTACAGCAAATGGTTTGAGAGTTCTTTTGGGAAATAGAGGTGCTTTTGTTAATGCAGATAGCCCTGAACTTTTGTGTGGTTCTGCATTAACCTTAAATAAGGCTATTGCTAATCTATCTTCTTGGGGCGTGAACAAGGAAAAAGTGGTAGATATGGCCACAAAAAATCCTGCCAATATTTATGGATTTAAAGAAATTGGAACAATAAAGAAAGGCCATTTGGCAAATATCTCGGTCTTTGATGAAAATTTTAATGCGGTTGCTGTTTTCATTAAGGGAAAGAGGAGGAAATAATGGATTTGTTTGAGTATTTCGATCAAATTTGTAAGATTCCAAGAGAATCTGGGAATGAAGAAGGAATGAGACAGTTTATTCTCTCATGGGCAAAAGAAAATGGAATTGAAGCACAGAGAGACGCTGCTGGAAATATTATTGCTAGAGTTCCTGCAACAAAGGGATATGAAGCCCGTCCCTCTGTGGCTCTTCAAGGTCATATGGACATGGTTTGTGTAAAAGTTCCTGGAAGTAAGCATGATTTTACAAAAGATCCAATTGAAACAGAAATTGATGGAGATTGGCTAAAAGCAAAAGAAACCAGTCTTGGAGCAGACGATGGAATTGGAGTTGCCATTATAATGGCAATCTTCACAGATAAAGAAAGCCAACACGGCCCACTTGAAGCTATTTTCACCTTCTCAGAAGAAACGGGGATGGACGGTGCTTTTGGTCTTGATGGTTCTCTTATTAAAAGTAAAAAGCTTATCAACCTTGACAGCGAAGAAGAAGGAATTATTTATATTGGTTGTGCTGGTGGAGTAGATTTAGTCTCGGATACTGTTTTAGAGTTCTCTTCTGAAAAGAAAAAATGGAAACCACTCAAATTGACAATTGGAGGGCTAAAAGGAGGACATAGCGGAGGAGATATTCACCTTCAGAGGCTTAATGCAATTAGTGCAATGGCAAGAATTCTTTATCAACTTAAAGAGGTTGGGTGTCAGTTTACTATAGCATCCTTTAACGGAGGAACTAGAAGAAATGTAATTCCTTCAACTTGTGAATGTACAATTCTTGTTAAAGAAGACACTGTTTTTGCAGCAAAACAAGCAGTTGAAACAATTTCAGAAGCCTTAAAATTTGAAAACAACCTTGAAGAGCCAAGCCTTTTTGTTCTATGTGAAGAATTAGACTCTCTTGTATGCCTTAAAAGTATCTCTGAAGAGTCCACAAATAGAGTTATCGGCCTTTTATTTGCACTTCCGCATGGAGTGTTTGCAATGAGTAAGGCCCTTTCTGGTATTGTTGAAACTTCAAATAATCTTGCTATTGTGCACGTAACGGAAGAAGGAAACTTCCACATGGAACTTAGCATAAGAAGCAATATAGATAGCGCAAAAGAATATTTAGTAAAGAAAATTGCCACAATAGTATCGGCATTTGGATTTAACTACAAGATTGGAGATGGCTACCCTTCTTGGACCCCAGATCCAAATTCTCAGTTGGCGGCGTTCTGTGCAAAAGCATATGAGGAAAACACAGGAATCAAGCCTCTTGTGACCGCAATCCATGCAGGACTTGAGTGTGGAGTCATAAGCAGTAAGGTTCCTGGAATGGATAGTGTTTCAATTGGGCCAAACCTAGTAGACATCCACTCCACAAACGAGAAAGTCTCCATTAGTTCTGCAAAAAGAACTTACGCATTTGTCAAACATTTACTTTCTATAATCAAGTAATTTGCAAGGATGAAGAGGTTTTGCAAAAATCTCTTTTGAAATTTGTTACACCAAGTTGTATGTTAAGCCCTTCTTAGAGATTTCTTTAAGTTGGGCTTTTCTTTTGTCTAAATCTGGCATATAGCTTCTCATTAAAGCCCAAAATGCCGGTCCATGTCCCGCCACTTTTAGGTGACAAACCTCATGCAACGCTACCATGTCTATGAGTTCATATGGCAAAATTGCACACATATAACTAAGATACAAACGTCTCTCTTTTGGATAGCAGACTCCCCATTTTGTCTTGGCTTTATTTACACCAAATCTTACAAGCTCCCCTGTTTGCACCATACTCACCCAATAAGGAATTCTACTTGAGATAACCTCCGTAACCGTGTCTACATATATTTGTTTGATAGTTTGTTTTACAAGACCGATGTCTTTATTTTCAACTGATATCACAATTTTTTCATCATTAATACAATATTCGGCCATTGTTTTAGATTGTAGAGAAGTTTCTATTACTTCTAAAAACCTATCCTTTCCAAAAAGTAAAATTGCGTCTCCCGTTCTATATGTATGCTGTGGTATGTTTTTCTCCACCTTTTTAATTTTACTTTCGCATCTTAACACAAAGTTATTGATGTCAGTTATCTTTGCAGAATAAGGGGCAGAAACAACAACACAACCCTCATTATTGAGTTTAAGTCGTAAATTCCGCATTCCTCTTTTTCTAATGAGAAAATAAGAAATCCCCTGAACTTCTCGGTGCTCCATCTCTCAAGCAAAAGAGCACTGAGAATCTCCCAGTGCTCCTATAAAAAGAATACTTCTTAATTACTGCTGTTCTTTGTTTCGTCTTGCAATATCTGCTCTGTCAATAAATTCAGCAATTGTAGCATTAGAATTTCTAATGCAGTGAAGGTCTACTGCAATTTCGCCATAGCATCTTAAGAACATAGCTTCAATTGCTATAACAATGAGACCAATAACAATAAAAAGAATTCCACAAACAATTAATGTAGCACCGGTGACGGGAACATCAGAAGGAAAATAGCAATCCTCACAATTGGCACCAGCAATAATTATTAAAATACCGCAGAGAATACAAAGTATGGATAAAACAATCTGAAGAACATTTGCTAATTTAATAATTCCTTCACCTGAAGATTTTCCTTTTCTGTTTGACATAATTTAACCTCTAAAAATATATTTGCACAGACATGTTACACTTTTCATTTTTTTCATACAAGCCTGCCCTTCTAAGAAGTAAAACAAAACAAATAGATAAAAGTTTCTTTATGATATAAAATAATGCTATGCGCGATTTTAAAGTAATAGAAGTAAAAAGAAGTGTCTTTGAAGACAACGACAAAGACGCAGCGTTATTAAGAGAAGAATTAAAGAAAGAAGGAACCTTTCTTTTAAATCTTATGTCTTCCCCTGGTGCCGGTAAAACTACAACCTTAAAAAGAACCATCCAAATGTTAAAAGATGAAATTAAAATCGGGGTAATGGAAGCCGATATTGACTCCGATGTGGATGCCCAGGCTATTGAGCAGACAGGTGTTAGGGTTATTCAAATTCATACAGGGGGAATGTGTCACCTTGATGCTGACATGACAAGACAAGGACTTAGAGAGTTTGGTACACAAGACTTAGACTTTGTTGTTTTGGAAAATGTCGGCAATCTTGTTTGCCCTGCAGAATTTGACACTGGAAGCACAAAAAATGCAATGATTCTTTCCGTTCCTGAAGGCGATGATAAACCTTTAAAATATCCATTGATGTTCCAGATCTGTGACGTTGTGTTAATAAATAAATGCGACACTCTTTCTGTGTTTGATGATTTTTCAACAGAAAAAGTCAAAGAAAGAATTCTAAAGCTTAATCCAAAAGCCAAGGTTTTCTTTGTTTCTGCAAAAACAGGGGAAGGTTTTGAGCCCTGGATTAATTGGATAAAAGAGCAAGTTAAATCCTATAATAAATGAAACGGACTTCTTAAAGATGCACGAACTTGGTGTAGTATTTCATGTAATTAATACAATTGAAGACCTCTGTGAAGAGAATTCTCTAACAGAGGTTAAATCTGTTACTCTTCAGTTAGGAGAAGTCTCAACTGTTGTAGAATATTATCTTCACGATGTCTGGAAATGGGCGGTACTAAACAGATCCACCCATATGAAAGAGGCAAAACTTATAGTGGAGAAAATTCCTGCTATCACTTACTGTGAAAACTGCGGGGAGAAATACAGCACTGTTCAATATGGAAAAATTTGCCCTGCATGTAGCAGTGAAAAAACCTACTTAATTCAGGGAAACGAGTTTACTATTAAAGAAATTGAAGCTCGGTAAGAAGATGGTGGAAGACTAGGCTCTTTTATTGTATATTGATTTTTATGAAAGTAGAAAAAATTAGTGATACCATAAATAAAATTTTTTTAAACACTGGAGATGAAATTATTCTCGTTGGAACTGCTCATGTCTCTCAAAACAGTGTTGAAGAAGTCCGGAAAGTAATAGAAGAAGAAAATCCAGATCATATTTGTCTTGAACTAGACAAAGGCAGATACGAAAGCAAAACTAAAGAAAGTAGCTATTCCAATATGGATTTAGTTAAAATATTTAAAGAAGGCAAAGCTTTTTTAGTTCTTGCAAACACAGCATTAGCCTCCTTTCAAAAGAAAATGGGAACACAAACCGGATCTGCTCCTGGAGAAGAAATCTTAAGCGCGGGTAAAATTGCAGAAGAAAAAGGAATCCCATTCTCTCTTTGTGACCGCGAAATACAAGTAACACTTAAACGAGCTTGGGGAAAAAGTAATTTTTGGAACAAAGCCAAACTAATCTCCACTCTTCTCTCCAGCGCTTTTGACAAAGAGGAATTCAAACCAGAAGAATTAGAAGAACTAAAAAAATCCGATACTCTCCAAGAAATGATGAATGAACTAGCAAAGGAACTTCCTGGTGCAAAAGAAGCACTCATTGATGAGAGAGATAGATACTTAGCAACAAAGATTATGGAAGCTCCAGGACACAAAAAGGTGGCTGTTATTGGAGCTGGTCATGCTAATGGGATAATCAAAACAATTGAAAAGCTTGAAAAGGGAGAGCTTTCAAAGGATCTTAGTTCTATATCTCAAGCTCCAAAACCTTCTAAAGCAGGTAAAATAGCTGGATGGATTGTCCCAATTGCAATCATTGCCATTGTTGTTCTTGTAGGTTTTATGCAAGGCTTTGACCAAGGGCTTAAATATTTTGTCATTTGGGCCTGCACAAACTCCCTTACCACTGTTTTGTTCTCTATTTTGTCTTTTGCTCATCCTTTAAACTGGCTGGTTTCAGCTATTGCCGCACCAATAGCAGTACTCAATCCGGCTATTGGAGTTGGCATTATAACTGGTATAGCAGAGGCTAAGCTTAGAAAACCCAAGGTTAAAGACTTTGAAACAATCGCTGATGATATTTCCACCTTTAAGGGTTGGTTTAAAAACCGAGTTCTTCACGCTTTCACTGTGTTCTTTGGCACAAGCATTGGAAGCATTGTTGGAACTTTTATCCTCTTTCCTATTATGCTAAAGGTCTTTGGTTGAAAAGGTTTTTGTAAAAACCTCTCTATTATGTTTTAAACACAAAGGCGTCTTTTATTTTCTTGCAACGTTTGAGAAGAAGACGTTTTTCCTCAAAGTTCATAGAAAAAGGAACAATAGCTTTATCAAAACCCATTTCATATGCGGCTTTTAGTCTTCTATCTCCATAATTCACAGGTCTTACTTCTCCAGCAAGACTAAGCTCTCCAAAACAAACCATTTTTGCTGGAAGATTCTTTCCAACACATGCAGACCACAAAGCCACAGCTAATGCCAACTCAACAGAGACTTCGTTAACTCTAACCCCACCTGCCACATTAACATAAATATCTTTATCTCCCAGTTTAACTGCTCCATGACGCTCTAAAATTGCAGCTATACGTGTTACCCTTGAATTATCTATCTTATCTGAATAAACACGACTATAACCACTTTTTGCATCAACCACGAGAGCTTGAACTTCTACAATAAAAGTTCTAGAGCCTTCTGTAATAGCGGTATATGCAATACCTGGCGGAAGCTCACTTTCTTGACGCTCAGAAATAAAAAAACTAGAGGGGTCTTTTACTCCTTCTAATCCATTTGCTGTCATGTTAAAAATTCCAATTTCATCAACAGAACCAAAACGGTTTTTTGCTGCCCTTACAAGCCTTACTCCCATAGATGCTTGCTCAAAATAAATAACAGTATCAACCATGTGTTCTATAATTTTGGGACCTGCTAAGGTTCCCTCTTTGGTTACATGCCCAATAAAGAAAACAGCCGTCCCATTTCGCTTACAAAGACCGGTCAATTCCATACAGCAAGTTCGTATTTGAGTAACAGAACCAGCGAGAGAGGATAATTCTTCTGAATACAATGTTTGAAGAGAATCTATAACCACAATTTGAGGTTTTTCTTTTTCTAAGACATGGGAAATCTTCTCAAGTTTTGTTTCACAAAGAATGTTTATTTTAGACAAATCAAGACCAAGTCTTTCTGCTCTTTGCCTTACTTGACTTGCGCTCTCTTCTCCTGAAACATAGAGAACTTTTCGTTTTTCTGCACATCCTGCTACAACCTGAAGCATTAATGTTGACTTTCCTATTCCTGGCTCTCCTCCAACAAGAACAGAGCTAGATCTTACAATACCTCCACCTAAAACTCTATCTAGTTCTTCAATTCCGCTAGAAACTCTAAATTCACTCTCATAAGGAACATTGGACAACAAAATAGAGATTGTTTGTAAGGACTCCTTATTAACTTTGTTTTGTTTCTCTATTTTCTCTTCTGTAAAAGAATTCCATGCATCACAGTCAGGACAACGTCCTAACCATTTAGAGCTAGTATACCCGCATTGAGAACAAATAAACTGTGTTGCACCTTCTTTCATGTTAGGACTCCTTACTTAAAACTTAAAAAAATTACAGAGCCTACACAAGAGGCTCTTTGGAGATTTTTTCAAAATCCTCTTTGTTTAAAGATATAAACTAAAAGAAAAACCCGCAACCAAAAAACACTCCCAAAACAGGTATAATTAGTGCTTTTGGCGCAGATTTGCCTAAAAAATACAAAGATTGTGGTTTTTTGTAAGAGAGCCTTACTTTCTATTTAAAAATCTAGCAACTCAACATCAAAAATTAAATAAGAGTTTGGAGGAATAATTCCAGGATATCCATGAACTCCATAACCAAGTTCTGGTGGAATAATTAAAGTCCTCTTTTCCCCTTTACTCATGGTTTGAAGAGCTTCGTTCCATCCTTCAATAACCTGTCCTACAGCAAAAGTTGCTGGTTCTCCTCTATGAACTGAAGAGTCAAACATCCTGCCATCAAGAAGCGTTCCCGTGTAGTGAACTGTAACATTTTGTCCGTATTTTGGATGAGATTTTCCATCACCTTCTTTTAGAACAACATACTGAAGTCCACTAGGAGTTTTTATTGTTTTAGGCCAGCGATTGGCTATCTCTTTTTCAACCTTTTCAATCTCATTTTTTCTTCTTTCCATTGCCTTTTTAGAAGCATCCTGAACAAGTTCTGCAAAGATTTCTTTAGTAACCTTAAATTGCTGAGCCTCTTCTCCAACCCGCTCAATTTTAATGTCATTAATTTTATCGCCCTGTTCTATTGCATTGACTACATCTTGCCCCTCTACAACCTTACCAAAAACAGAATGTTTATCATTTAACCAAGGAGTTTTTACATGGGTAATGAAAAACTGGCTACCATTAGTTCCCGGTCCTGCATTAGCCATACTCATAACACCAGGACCATCGTGTCTTAAGGATGGATCAAACTCATCAGGGAACGAATACCCCGGACCACCTGTTCCATCTCCTTTTGGACAACCTCCTTGAATCATGAAATTATCAATAACTCTATGAAACATTAACCCCTCATAGAAGTTTTCGCCCGGACTATCAAAATTAAGTTCCCCTTCAACAAGACCAACAAAGTTAGCAACTGTCATTGGAACTTTTTTAAATTCAAGAGAAACAACTATTTTTCCCTTCTCTGTGTCTATTACTGCGTAAAGACCATTCTTATCTTTATAATTCATATTAACTCCTTATGCTGTAAGTAATTATTTTATTCGTACAAGTCTCCACCTGGAGAAATTATCTGATATATTCTTTCCAACTCTTCTTCAGAAGCAAACGGAATAACTATTTTTCCCTTTTTCATTACTCCATTTTTGTATTTTCCCTTAATCTCAACCCTACAACCCGTTGCAGTAAGAAATTTTTCTTCTAACTGAAGAATTTCAGGTGTTTTAGACGTGGAAATAGAAGATTTACCTTCCGTAGGTTTTACAACAGCTCTAATACCCTTATTTAAACTAGAAGCTAATTCTTCTGCCTGTCTAACAGAAAGATTTTCTTCTATAATTTTTGAGTAAAGAATATCTCTGTCTGCAGGATTGTCAACACTAAGAAGGGCTCGTGCATGACCAGAGGAAAAATCGCCATTCTCAAGAGAATCAAGCATTTTTTGAGAAAGGTTTAAAAGTCTAATACTATTGGTTATTGTTGAACGGCCTTTTCCAACCTTTTTAGCAAGCTCTTCTTGACTAATTCCTGACTGGGTAAGGAGATACGAGAAAGCTTTAGCCTCTTCAACTGGATTTAAATCCTCTCTTTGAATATTCTCAATTAAGGAAACTTCCATTCTTTGTAAATCTGTAAAAGAACGAACAATAGCAGGAATTGTTTTAAAACCAGCCATCTTAGAAGCCCTGTATCTTCTTTCTCCAGCAATAATTATGTAATGATCGTCAGCAATTTCCTCTACTAAAATAGGCTGAATCAACCCTTGTTCAATTATAGAATCTCTTAATTCCATCAAAGCTTCAGGATCAAAGTTTTTTCTTGGTTGATTTGGGTTTGGTTTAATTTTCTCAAGTTCAATTTCTTGTACTTTTGAGCCTGTTTCCTCGAGTTTTTTTGTCTCATACGAATATTCATCAATAAGAGAAGAAATTCCTCTCCCTAAACCATGTTTTTTAATTGGCACGAGCAAGCACCTCCTTTGCTAAAGAATTATAAGCTTTTGAGCCAGAACAACTGTTATCATAAGCATTTATAGGCAAACCATGAGATGGAGCTTCGCTCAATCTAACATTTCTTGGTATTTTTGTGTCAAAAACAAGATCTTTAAAATATGTTGAAATATCTTCCACAACCTCATTATTAAGATTTGACCTACTGGAATACATAGTAAAAACAATTCCTAAAACCTTTAATTGTGGATTTAAGTGTTTATTGACTGAAGAAATTGTCCTTAAAAGTAAATTCAATCCTTCCATTGCAAAATATTCACACTGCATTGGAATAATCACACTGTCTGCCCAACAAAGAGCATTCATTGTTACAAGATCTAATGCGGGAGGACAATCAGCAAAAATAAAATCAAACTGTTTTTCTATTGGAGCTAAAGCCTCTTTAAGAAAAAATTCTCTCATTTTTTCATCAACAAGCTCAACAGCAAGTCCTGCCATATTAATTCCACCACTCAAACAGTATAAATTATTAACTGGAGTGCTCTGAATTGCTGAAAAATCTGCTTCATCCGCTAAAATTTCATAAATTCCAGGCTTAGAAGTGTCAGCAGAAACAGAACTGGACAAGTTTCCTTGAGAATCTAAATCAACAAGAAGAACTTTATAACCTTCTTTTGCTAAAGCAGACCCCACATTAACTGCAGTCGTAGTTTTTCCTACGCCACCTTTTTGATTAAGAAAGATTATTTTATGTGCTAACATAATTCATATCATATGATAAAAAAAGGTAAAAGTCATCATTTTATTGACTTATCACTCCTAATTAGACAAAATAAAGCTTAAGGAGACATAAAATATGGACAATCTTGAACAAAAAGTTAAAGAAGCTCTGGAGGGTATTCGCCCGTCTCTACAAAATGATGGAGGCGATATTGAGTTTGTCAAAATTGAAGGAAACAAAGTCTACGTTAAACTTAAAGGGGCTTGCGCAGGCTGCATGATGGCTCAAATGACATTAAAAAATGGCGTTGAAAGAATGCTTAAATATAATGTTGACGAGAAGCTTGAAGTTGAAAACCTTCCATTTGAAGAATAGTTATTGTTTCACGTGAAACATAAAAGCCAGACAAAAGACTGTCTGGCTTTTTTATTTTATAAGGGCTTTTTTAAAAATAAACATTATTAAGATCAGATTTAGATTTATGAAAAAAGACTTCTTTATAATCCTCTATAAATCCTGTTTTTTAATTTACTTGGTCTTTTTTTGGTTTCTTCTTAAAACACAAAAAAACTGCATTCCAGGGGCCTAGAATGCAGTTTTTGTGGCTTGTTACTGTTAACAGAAACAGAATAATGTGGTCTTTTTTCTGTTTTCTCTACTGTTCATTTCCTTCGTTTTTTGCTTCCTCAGAAAGAGAATCATTTATTCCGATATCGGAAGAATTAGGTGTTTCTACTGTTTCTTCAGTTTCTTCTTCTTGATAGTCTGTAACAGTCATAGCAACAATATAATCGTCTTCTGTCTTCATTTTTACTATATTTACACCGGATGCTGCTCTTCCTTGGCTTGAAATTCCATTGACATGAGTTCTGATTGTCTGCCCTTTTTTTGTTATACAAACAAGGTCATTTTCATCATTAACTCCAAGCGCAGAAACAAGATAAGTTCCTTCTGGAAGCTTATAAATAAGTTGTCCCATTGTTCCTCTTCCATGAGCCTTAAATAAATCAAAGTCAACTTGCTTTCCTTTTCCTTGCTCTGTAACAAGAACAATGTTCTTATTTTGTTCAACTTTTACAAGTCCAATAACTTCATCATCTTCTGCAAGCTTAATTCCTCTTACTCCATGGGCCGTTCTTCCCATAACTCGTACATCATCAACACTGAATCTAAGACCTTTACCTTTTTTCGTTACAATCATAGCTTCATCACCAGGATGTACAAATTCACACTTAATAAGAGAATCTCCCTCATCTAAGAAAATTGCCTTGATGCCATTCTTTCTTGCATTAATGAAGGAATTTAAAGCAACCTGCTTTACAACGCCCTGACTTGTTGCCATAAGGATGTACTCGTCTTCTGCAAAGTCTTTAAAATCAATTATTGCAGAAACACTCTCCCCAGATTCCATCTTAGGAAGGACTGCTTTTAAACTTACGCCCTTTCCAACTTTTTGTCCTTCTGGAAGTTCCCACACCTCAAGACAAAAAGCCTTCCCAAGATTTGTCATAAACAAAATATGGTCATGTGAGAAAGCAGAGAACATATGCTCAACAAAGTCTTCATCTCTTAATAGAGCACCTTTAACTCCCTTTCCGCCACGAGCTTGTGACTTATATTCGTCTGCCGAAACTCTCTTAACAAAACCTTTGTTGGTAATAACTACAACAACATCTTCTTTTTTAATGAAGTCTTTATCAACAAAACCTCCAACTTCCTTAAAATCAATTTCTGTTCTTCTGTCATCACCATATTCAGCAGAGAGTTCGTGAATTTCTTTCTCTACTTCCCCCATGAATTTAACTTCATCAGAAAGCAACTCTCTATAAAAGGCAATCTTAACCTCAAGTTCGTTTAATTCATCAATAATTTCTTGAGTTTCAAGATGACTTAATCTTCCAAGACGCATTTGAATAATTGCATTTGCCTGCTTATCGGAAAGAGCAAATCTTCCTTGTAAAGTTAAAGAAGCTTCTGAGTTATCTGCTGCCTTTTTAATAATTTCAATAACTTCATCAATATTCTCAAGACCAATTTTTAAACCAAGAAGAATATGCTCTCTTTCAAGTGCCTTATTAAGCTCAAATTGAGTTCTTCTTCTTATGACTTCCTTTCTATGGTCAAGATAACATTGAAGCATTTGTTTAAGATTAAGACACTTTGGACGGCCATTAACTAAAGCTAAATTATTAACATTAAAATTACTCTCAAGTTGCGTATTCATAAACAAATGACGTACTACAATCTCAGGAACAGCGTCTTTTTTTAGCTCAATGACAACTCTTATGCCATCACGACCGGATTCATCCCTAATTTCAGAAATATCTTTGAGTGTGTCTTCTTTTCTTAAAGCATCAATGTGTTTTACTAATTCAGCCTTATTAACTTGATAAGGAATTTCAGTAAAAACAATAGCATCATGTGTTTTATGTTCTTCTATGTGGTAACGTCCTCTCATGACAATCTTGCCATGGCCTGTCTCAAAAGCATCTCTAATGCCCTTAACACCACAAACAATACCAGCAGTAGGGAAGTCTGGCCCTTTAATATAGTTCATTAACTCTAAAACAGAAATTTCTGGATTTTCAATTAATGCACAAAGGGCGTCACAAATCTCTCTTAAGTTGTGTGGTGGCATATTTGTAGCCATACCAACAGCAATACCACTAGTTCCATTCGCTAAAAGGAAAGGAAAACCTGCAGGAAGTACCTCTGGTTCTTTTAAAGACTCATCAAAGTTTGGAACAAAGTTTACTGTATCTTTGTCTATGTCAGCGAGCATAAGCTCACCCATTTTGCTCATCTTTGCTTCTGTGTATCTGTAAGCTGCAGGTGGATCGCCATCTATAGAACCAAAGTTTCCTTGTGGCTTAATAACGGGATATCTTAAGGAGAAATCTTGAGCAAGTCTTACCAATGCATCATAAACTGAAGCGTCTCCATGTGGGTGAAATTTACCAAGAACATCACCAACTGTTCTTGCACACTTTTTAAAACTTCCAGTAGATTTGATGCCTAAATCATACATATCATATAGGATTCTTCTGTGTACAGGTTTAAGACCGTCACGTGCATCTGGAAGAGCTCTACTGACTATAACAGACATGGCATAGTCAAGATAAGCTTTCTTCATTTCTTCCGAAAGATCCCTTATAAACACTCTATTCTCGTTATTTTCCATACATTACTCCAAAATTAGGCATCTATTTGTGCATACGTTGCATTCTTTTCAATAAAGTCTCTTCTTGGTTCAACCTCTTCTCCCATGAGCATGGAGAAAACTTGATCTGCCTCAACAGCATCATTCAAATGCACTTGAGAAATAAATCTAGTTTCAGGATTCATTGTGGTCTCCCATAGTTGTTCTGGGTTCATTTCACCAAGACCTTTATATCGTTGAACTTTCACGTTTTTGGAGTCACTTTCTGTTTCTCCGTTATTCGCAAGAATCTCTGCCTTTTCATTATCATCAAAAGCATAATAATCTTTGCCTTTAATCGAGATTTTATAGAGAGGTGGCATTGCAAAATAAACATAACCAGCCTCAATTAAAGGTCTCATATACCTAAAGAAGAAAGTCAAAAGAAGAGTTCTAATATGAGAGCCATCAACATCGGCATCAGCCATAATAATAACTTTATGGTAGCGAGCTCTTGATGGGTCAAAAGAAGCGCCAAGACCTGCACCAATTGAGTCTATAACAGGCTGAAGTTTCTCATTTCCTTCAACTTTATCCTCTCTTGTTTTTTCAACATTCAACATTTTTCCCCAGAGAGGAAGAATAGCCTGCGTCCTTCTATCTCTTCCATTTTTTGCACTTCCACCTGCAGAATCTCCCTCTACAATGAAAATTTCGCACTGTGACGGGTCTTTTTCAGAACAGTCGGCTAGTTTTCCCGGCAAACTCGTGGAACTCTTTTTACGGGCATTTTCACGCGCCTTTTTAGCTGCAATTCTTGCCTTTGAAGATGCAATGGTCTTTGCAAGTATAGGCAATACTTCACTTGGATTCTCATCAAAGTAGTCATTAAGCTTTTGATACACAAAACTTTGTACTAGCCCTTGAACGTAAGAATTACCAAGCTTCATCTTGGTTTGGCCTTCAAATTGAGGATTTGTAATCTTCACAGAGATAACAGCACTTAAGCCTTCTCTCACGTCTGAATTAAATCCCTCTTTGAAATCATCAGACTCAAAGAAAGCTTCTTCTTTCTTATTTTTGCCGATAATTTCTTTCATGTGTACACTCAGTTGGTTTCTAATAGCTGCTACTAAACCGGTAGTGAATCCAATAAGGTGTTTTCCACCTTCTCTTGTGTTGATATTATTAGCAAAAGAGTGAAGGTTTTCATCAAATCTATCGTTATATTGAAGAGCAAACTCAATAATTGCAGAGCCATTATCATTTGATCTTTCACCTGCAAAATAAATTGGAGAAGAGCCTTCAGGAATTACCTTTTTATTGGTGTTTATAAAACTTACAAAATCTTTTATTCCACCATCAAAATGGAAGACTTTTTCTTCAGGATTTTCTTCTCTGTTATCAACAGCAGTAATTGTGACACCCTTGTTAAGAAAGGCTAGTTCACGGAATCTTTCACAAAGGATGGAGAAATTAAAGTTATCGGACTCCATAATTGTGGTGTCTGGATGAAATTTAATTACTGTACCCGTTCTATCTGTGCTACCTATCTTTTTTACTGGCTCCACAGGAACGCCATAGTGGTACTGTTGCATATACTTGTCCGGATTTCTATGTACAACAGCTTCAAGGAAATCAGAAAGAGCATTTACAACGCTGACGCCAACACCGTGTAGACCACCAGAAACCTTATAAGCTCCTCCGTTGAATTTTCCTCCTGCATGAAGGTGACACAAAGCAACCTCAAGAGTGCTTATTCCTTCTGTGGGGTGAATATCAACTGGAATTCCTCTTCCATTGTCTTCAACTGTTACAAAGTTTCCTTTGTCTATTGTTACCCTAATGTTATCACAATAACCTGCAACCGCTTCGTCTATTGAGTTATCAACAACCTCATACACAAGGTGATGAAGCCCTTCAGGTCCTGTTGAACCAATATACATACCTGGTCTTACACGAACAGCTTCAAGTCCTTTTAAAACTTGAATATTTTCACCCGTATAGTTTTCAGATGCATGTGTCATTTCTGCAACGTCTTCATGTTGAGCAGGCATTACTTTCTCTGGATTCATTGTTTCTTCATTCATCAAAAATGAGCCTTCCTATATTAAGATATTTTCACATTATTATATATTATTATAGGGTGAGCCTCAAGCACTCCAAATGTAATAAATGCCCTTATTCTAACTTGAAAAGGCAAGTGTTAACGTATATCATTTGTCCTATGCCAACAAAAGATGACTTTTTTTATGTAGAACTATGGGAAAAAACAATTTCTCAAATAAAAACCACTCTTCCAGAGAGCGAATTTGTTACATGGTTTTCTCGCCTTTTATTTGGAAAAGAAGAGAATGGAATAATTACTCTCTATACAACCTCTACATTTGTAAAAGAAAAGTTTGAAGAAACTTATAAAAGTCTCATTGAAAATACAATAAGTGAACTTGGAGACAAACAATACACTATTAAATTTGAAGTAAAAAAAGACGCTCAAAATACAATTAATGTAGAAAAAAATAAAGAAAACGAGAAAAATAAGCCATCATTTGAAAAAACAACACAGAAAAAAAAGAAAGCTGATGATTTAATGTTTAACCCTGCTTATACTTTTGATTCTTTTGTTTCTGGAGATAATAGTAGTTTTGCTTACAATGCCTGTTTGGCTATAGCAAACAATCCAGGATCTGCTTATAATCCATGTCTTTTATACGGAGGTGTAGGTCTTGGAAAGACTCACCTTATTCAAAGTATTGGAAACTACATAAGAAGTACTACAAATTTGAAAGTTGTTTATATCACAGCTGAAAACTTTACAAATGAGTTTATCCAATCTGTAAATGACAAAAGTTCACAGCAGTTTAAAAACAAATACAGAAAAGCAGAAGTTCTTTTAATTGATGATATTCACTTTCTTCAAAAGAAAGAAGGAACTCAAGAAGAGCTTTTTAATACATTTAATGACCTATATGATACAGGAAGACAAATTGTTTTTACCTGTGATAGACCAGTTGAAGAATTAAAAGACATTTCTGATAGACTTAAGAGCAGATTCTCACGAGGTTTAAATATAGATTTACTTCCTCCAAACTATGAAACTAGAGTAGCTATCTTAAAGAAAAAATGCCAAGAAAAAGGTGTTTCTTTTAGTAATGAAGTAATTGAATATATTGCTTCAAATATTTCAAGTAATGTGAGAGATCTGGAATCCTGTCTAACTAAGCTTATTGCATATAGTACATTACTTCATAAAGATATTTCTTTAGAAACAGCAAAAGAGCAACTAAAACATATTGTAAGTAGAAACAACGATTCTACTGGTGTTTCAATAGATTTAATTATTAAAACAGTTTCAACATACTTTAATGTTTCTCCTTTTGAAATTAAAGGAAAAAGTAGAAATCAATCAGTTGTTTTACCAAGACAAATTGCAATGTTTCTCTGTAAAGACATAACAGACTTTTCAACTACTGAAATTGGTATGGAATTTGGAGGAAAAAACCATACTACCGTTATGTATAATGTTCAAAAAGTTGAATCAATGCTTAAATCAAGTGAAAAGGATATAAATACTATAATTGACAAACTAAAAAGACAAATTAAAGCTGATTCTAAGAAATAAAACTTGTTAATAAGCTGTTGATAAAAATAGAAAAGTTAATTTATTGCACAGGTATAAACAAGTTATACACAAGTGAGCTTTGAAAAGTGATAGTTATATTATTAAATGATTAAAGGAATTACTATTTTTTTGACATTTTTTGTGCTATATTATAACTACTAAAATAAAAATTTAATAAATAAAAATAACATAGGGAGAAAGACAATGAAATTCGTTTGCCAAAAGAATGCAATACTTAAGGAACTGTCAAATGCGCTTGATTTTACTTCTCAAAGAAACACACTTGCAGTTTATGCAAACGTGTGTTTAATTCTTGAAGGAAACAATCTTGTTATAAAAGCTACAGATCAAAAAATGAGCTTTGTTTCTGAAATTACAGTTCAAGGATTGGTAGACGGTTCAACAACTGTTATTTGTGATAAATTTCTTGAAATTGTAAAAAATCTTCCAGAAGATGAGATTTCTTTTGAAGATAAAGAAGATAAATTAACAATTAAACCTGAAAATAATCGTATTGAATTTAAATTAAGAACCATAGAAGCATCGGCATTTCCAAGCTTGGATTTTGCAGAGGAAAATTCTTTCTTCCAAGTAGCACAAAAAGATTTCACTGATATGATTAATCAGGTTATCTTTGCTGTAAGTGATGACGAGTCAAAATTTGCAATGACTGGTGCACATTTAGAGAAAAATGGAAGTTCCCTTGTTATGGTTGCAACTGATGGAAGAAGGCTTTCATATATCTGCAGAAAAATTGAAGGAGATATTCCTGATTTTACTGGTGCTACTATTCCAAGTAAATTTCTAAATCTTGTAAAAAAGCTTTCTGTTGGAGAGGGAGATTTTGATATTAGTGTTGGTCAAAATACTATTTCAATCAGATTTGGAAGTTGTACAATTTCTTCAAA
This sequence comes from Selenomonadaceae bacterium, assembly GCA_963621975.1. Classification (GTDB taxonomy): domain Bacteria; phylum Spirochaetota; class Spirochaetia; order Sphaerochaetales; family Sphaerochaetaceae; genus UBA9732. Next base: position 28,197 of record CAVFGI010000013.1, on the reverse strand, counting down.
TCTCATAAAAAATGATTTTCCTGCGTACAAAAGAGTAATACCTGAAAAACAAAATTCTTCTTGTGTTGTTAGTATTGAAAATCTTTCTAATGCTCTTAAGAGAGTCTCTTTGCTTGTTGAAAATAAGTATAAGAAGATTGTTATAGAGTTTACAGAGAACAAGATGTCTATCTACAGTAATGAGAGTGAAGATGGTATAGGAAGGGAAGAAATAGAGTGTCAGTATGAAGGCGAACCATTAAAAACAGCAATGAATTTCACATATCTGCTTAGTCCTTTGAAGGTAATGGATGGGAAAGATGCTAGACTTGAGTTTAGTGATGCCGGAAGACCATTTACACTTAAATCGGAGCCAGAGAGGGATTATCTACATGTGATAATGCCTATGAATTTAAACTAATACATGCTCATAAAAAGTTTGTCACTAAAAGGTTTTAGAAATCTTGTTGATTGTGACATTGATACTTCTTATAAACAAATAATTCTCAAAGGGGAAAATGGTCAAGGAAAAACAAACCTTCTTGAGGCTATTTATCTCTTGTGTTATGGATCTTCTTTTAGAACTCAAAATTTAAAAGAGGCAGTTCGCCATGGTGAAGATTTATTTTTTATAAAATCTATATTTAAAGATAATCAAAATCTTGAAAGAAAGGTAGAACTTTCATTTGTAGATGGAAAAAAGAAAATCAGACTTGATGGTAGTGAGATTAAAGATAGAAAAGATTTAATATATAGTATTCCATGTATTGCATTTACTCACGATGACATTTCTTTTGTTAGGGGAGAACCTGAAAATAGAAGGAGATTCTTTGATCAGACAATGTCCATGTATGATCCTTCTTTTTTTGATGATTTAAGAAGATATAAACTTATTTTAAGACAAAGAAATGCTGCTATAAAAGAACAACAATATTCACTTTTAGACGTATATGATGAAAAACTTGCACATTACGGTCTTCCAATAATGAAAGCTCGGCGAGCAGTTTTAAATTCTTTTTCAATTATTTTTCCCGATATTTATAATGCTGTTTCTTTAGAAGATAGTAAAATTGAAGTTAAATATAAACCATCATGGGATGAAAGTAAGAGTGTTGAAGAAATTATTGCTTTTCTTAGTCAACAAAGAGAGGTAGATATAAAACTTTCTACAACAACTAGTGGTCCTCATAGAGATAGGTTTATAGTTACAGATTCTCATGGTCTTTTTGTTAACTCTGCATCTACGGGACAAATGAGATTAGCTTCTTTAGTTTTTAGATCTGCGCAAGCTTTTTTTTATAGGCAAAAGACAGGTCTTAATCCTGTTTTTTTAATAGATGATGTCCTATTAGAGTTAGATACACAAAAAAGAGCAAGATATCTTTCTTATTTAGGACATTATAATCAAGCTTTCTTTACTTTTCTTCCTGAGGAAAAATATTTTGGATCTTTCTTTGATTTAAGTGATGGATGTTCTAAAATATATAAAGTCAGTAATGGAAAATTTGAAAATGAAGGATAATTATAAAAAAGATAATTACAAGAAAGATAATTACGAAACTCTTTCTCCAGAAGATCCTGCAGATAGTGGGGTTTATATTGATAAGATTTTTGAAAGGTTTGGAATAAATATTGATTCACCTGAGGTTCAATTAAATATAAGATGGTTGGACATTGTTGGTCCTGAACTATCAAAAGAAATCTTTTATGAAAAAATATCAAATGGAACTTTATTTGTAATTTGTAGAAGTTCTTCCTATGCAAGTTTTGTAAGACTAAATTCTAAAGACATTATAAAAAAGGTTAATTCAGCTTTTCCTGAATTAAATATAAAAAAGATTATTTTAAGAGTTTCACCTTATGGGAGGTTTTAATATGGTGGAAAGAACATTTATTGCAATTAAACCAGATGCAGTTCAAAGGGGACTTATTGGAAAAATAATAGCCCGAATTGAAGATAAGGGCTATAAAATTGTGGCATTAAAGATGATTCAGGTATCTGAAGAGCAAGCTGCAAAGCATTATGCCGAACATTTTGGAAAACCTTTTTATCCAAATCTTGCGAAATTTATCACTAGCGCTCCTATTGTTGCCATGGTTATAGAAGGAGAAGATGCTATTTTAGGGATGCGTCAAATAATGGGAAAAACTAATCCTTCTAATGCAGAAGTGGGAACTATTCGTGGAGACTTTTCTCCAGAGATGAGTTTTAATGTTATCCACGGCTCAGACAGTCAAGAGAGTGCAAAAAGAGAAATAGCCATTTACTTTAAACCAGAAGAGATGTGTGATAATTGGCAAACCTCTTTTGAGATTCTAAAAGAGAAGATGTCAAGGTAGTATTGAAAGAGGGAGCCCTTGACCAAAATTGTGCATAAATTTATACTCAATTGCTCAGTGAATACACTAGCGTTAAAGAAAATCCCGCTTTAAGCGATATATTGGAGATATACCATGAGTTACAAAGGCAAAAGAACATACCAGCCAAGTAAGGTAAAAAGAAACAGAAAGTTTGGATTCAGAGCACGTATGGCAACCAAGGGTGGTCGTCTTGTTTTAGCAAGAAGAAGAGCTAAGGGCAGACATAGTCTTTCCGTCTGTGATGAAAAGAAGCCTTACTAAAAAACAGATAATCAGATTTAAAGCAGATATTGACAATATATTCAAAGCGGGAAAAAGATTTTCTCTTTCCTGCTTTAAGTTATATGTTGTAGAGAACAATATTAACTACAGCAGAATGATTGTCATTCCTGCTAAACACTATGGCAATTCCGTCCAAAGAAACTTGATAAGAAGGCAAATAAAAGAGATTTGGCGACTAAATCAGGATAAACTTAAACCTGGACTTGACATGGCCATTGTTGTGTACCCTGGCAAAGACATGGCTTATGAAGAAAAAGAAAATACATTGCTTGAACTCTTTGTAAAAAGTAGCTCCCTAGAAGCCTAGAGAGTTTGTTTTTTTCATATAGTTACAGTTTCTCTGCCACCGATTTTAGATTTTCAGGAGGTTTTTAAACCTCGTAGGAGCCTAGTATGGATGGGAAATCAATATTAGCGGTAGTCCTTTGTGTTGTTGTTATTTTTGTAAGCATGTTTATTCAAACAACATTCTTCTCAACGCCAACTACCACAAGTGATACTGATACAGTTCAGACAGCAGAGGATGCAAGCCAGCAGAAAGAAGCATTAGAAATTACGCCGGTTGCAGACAATAACTTTACAGACACTTTTGTCTATGAGACCAATGTCTTTGAAATAACTTTTGATCCAGTTGGTGCAAGTATTAAGTCTTTGATTATGAAAGATCACGCCAATGCAGATGGACAGCATGTTGACCTTATTTTTAAAGGTGAAAATGATCATAATGCTTTCCTTATGTACTGGGGCGAGGATTTAACAAATCCAATTCTTGATACATATGCATATACTGTAAGTGAATCCAAAATCATTTTTACACATGACTATAAAGACGAAAGCGGAAATGTTTTTACTGTACAAAAAACTTTTGAGTTTAAAGATAGTGAATATCTTTTCGCTGTTTCTGTTGATATTATTGGTGCTTCTTCATTTGAAGGTCTTTCAGATGGGGAATATGCATACACAATTGCATATGAACCACAAGTAGGTCCTTCATTTACACAAATGAAAAACAACAACTATGACTACAGGAAATTTTACGTAAATCAATATAAAGATAACGGAAAAACAAAGAAAACTAGTTATTCAGGAAACTTTGAAACAACAGAGAAAGTTAAGTGGATAAGTCTTACAAGTAAGTATTTTACAGTCATTGCTGCCCCAGAAAGTAATGTTTCTTACAAGTACACTGGAAAACAAAGCAAAGACGGGGATATTGATCAAACAAACAGTATATATCTATCTAGACCTGCCACAGATGATTCTTCAAGTGACACAGTTTATTTCTACTGTGGTCCTCAACTTAAGAAATACCTTGGTTCTTACTACAGTGGAACAGACAATGCATGGGGCATAAGAGATCTCAACTTAGATGATGCAATGGAAAGTGGTTCTTGGTTAGGTTGGCTTGAGACTATTCTTAAGTGGATGCTTAACATCCTTTATAAGATTATTCCAAACTACGGTGTTGGTATTATTCTTCTTACAATTATTCTCAAGCTTATTTTGTGGCCACTTTCAAAGAAGAGTACTCAGTCTACAGCTAAGATGGCTGCTTTAAATCCACAATTAGAAGAATTGAAAGTAAAATACAAAGATAATCCGCAAAAACTAAATCAAGAAACAGCAGATCTTTATAAGAAAGAAGGTATTAACCCAATGGGTGGATGTTTACCTTTACTTATTCAATTCCCAATCCTTATTGCTTTCTACGGCTTATTAAATAAACACTTTGAACTTAGAGGAGCAATGTTTATTCCAGGTTGGATTTCAGATCTTTCTGTTCCTGAGACAATAGCAACACTTGGTTTTAATATTCCTTTGTTGGGTTCAGAGATTCACCTTTTACCTATTCTGTATACAGCAAGTATGATTTTCTCAATGAAAATGGCAAATGGTCAGTCTAAGAATACAGCACAGGGAGGAACAATGGCGTTTATGACTTACGGAATGCCAATTCTATTCTTCTTCATTCTTTACAGCGCACCATCCGGCCTTTTGTTATACTGGACTGTAAGTAATGTACTTTCAATAGTACAACAGATTTATGTAAATAAAGTCGTTAAGAATAAACCCATAAAAGAAGAAAAGAAAGAAGTAAAGGTTCCTGAAGCGGTAAGAAAATATCAGGAAAAACTAAAGAGAATTGAGGAAGATAAAGCTAAAGCAGAGAAAGAAGCTTCCAAAAACTCAAAGAAGAATAATAAACAGGGGAAATGATATGACAAGAGATTTTGAAGGTAAAACAGAACAAGAGGCCATTAATAAGGCTGTAGAAGAGCTTCATATTGAAAGAGAAGATTTTGATGTTGAGATTCTTGATAACGGAAGAAGAGGCCTTTTTAAGAAGGCTAACGTTAAGATTAGAGTTCACATTGATACAGATGAAGAACCGGAACAAGAACTTCCTGAAATGAATGAAACAGAAGGAGAAGAAAGCGAAAGCTATGTTCCAGAAGATGTAGAAGAAGAGGAAGAAGAGATTACTCTTGAACCAAACGAAGAACTGGAAACTCAAGTTTGTGCTTTCCTTAAAGGAGTCATTGAGCACATGGGATATGAAGCTGAAGTAAGTGTTGCTTCAAGAACAGGAAGAAAGGTTAATATCACAATTGAAAGTGAGGACTCTAATATCATTATTGGAAGAAAAGGAAAGAACCTTGATGCTCTTCAAGTTCTTGCGAACGTATTTGCAGGTAAGAATGATTCTGAAAGAAAAATTATTGTTGATTCAGAAGATTACAGAGTTAGACATGAGGAGCAAATTATAAAAAATGCATATAAAGTTGCTCAGATTGTAAGAAAAACAGGAAGATCTCATCTTCTTGAACCAATGAACCCGTATGAAAGAAGACTTGTCCATACAGCTTTAAATGATGTTACGGGAATTGAAACAAAGAGTGAAGGCGAAGGGCTTTATAAACAGGTTCGAATAATTAGCAAAAGAAAACGTTACCACTAACAGAAGAGGAGCCCTAAAAAGGCTCCTTTTTTATAGCTCTTTTTCAAGCATGGCTCTAAGTTCTGCTGCTTTTTCTTGAGAGAATTGAGCTCCCGTTTGTTTAATTATTTGTCCAGCAAGGGTTGAGGCAATCAAGCCACTTTCGTTAATATCAAGGCCTTTACATAGACCATAAAGGAATCCTGCCGCATAGGTGTCTCCTGCTCCAGTTGTATCTACAGGAGTTTCTGGTCCCATGACAGGAATTTCATAAATATTTCTTTTGTGACTTATAAAAGAGCCTTTCTTGCCGTTTTTAACAATAGCTGTTTCACATAACTTTCCCATACTCTTACAACATTCGTAAGGGTCATAATTATCAAACAGCATTCGTGCTTCTTCTTTGTTTGCAAACACAACGTCACAGCTATCTTTAATGAGATCCAAGAAAGAATCCCTATATCTTCCAACTGCAAAAGGGTCAGCGATATCGAATGATATTTGTACTCCATTTGTCTTTGCTATTTTAATTGCCTTTCTGATTGATGCCTTTTGTCCTTCGGTGTCCCACATATATCCTGTGAAGTGGAAAAATTTGGCTTTCTTTACTTCTTCTTCACAGACATCATCTTCAACATAGTCTCTATTTGCACCTAAATAGGTGTTCATTGTTCTCTCTGAGTCTGGTGTTATTAGGATAATGGAAGAACCTGTAACGTTTGAAGAGATTGCTAGATTATCTTTTACTCCTAAAGAAGCAAGGCGTTCTTTGTAGATTGTTCCGTACTCATCTTGGCCCACCTTACCCCCTAAAGTGGTTTCTATGCCCATAGAAGCAAGAGTGATAACGGTATTAGGGCAAGAGCCTCCACAAGAGAAACGAGGCTCTTTCTTTGTTTTAATGAAAGATGTTAGCTCTAGCCTCTTTTCAAGAGTTATGAGATTCATAGTACCCTTGTAGAGGCCAAGCTTTTCTAAATCTTTATCTTCAACATTGACGATAACATCAATTAAAGGATTCCCAATTCCGTAAACCATGCAATTAGTTTAACCTTTTGTGGCTTACAGTTCAATTAAAATTGATAATGCAGGGATCATAACCTTCTGGTGCTTCATATCCCAAAAGTTCAATACAAGTTGTGGCTATGCTACTTATTCCAAGTCCTTGGGCTAGTTCTGTTGAATATTCACCATTGTAGCAAGGGTCAAAGAGAATACAAGGAACAGGATTTAAGCTGTGGCTTGTTTTTGCCTTTGGCTCTCCATTGGACTTAAGAACGGGCTCTCCTTTCTTGTTATGCTCAACCATGTCATCGGCATTACCATGGTCAGCTGTGATAAGAAGAATTCCACCTGCTTTGCGAACAGCTTCCTCAATTCTGCCAATCTGGAGGTCGAGACCTTCCATTGAACAGACAACTGCTTCAAAGACGCCTGTGTGGCCAACCATATCGCCGTTTGGGAAGTTCATTTTGATAAAGTCCCATTTACCGCTTTCAATTTCTGAGATAACTCTGTCTGCAATTTCTGCACACTTCATCCACGGGCGCTGCTCAAAAGGAACGATATCGGAAGGGATTTCTACGTATTCTTCAAGTTTTTCGTCAAATTTACCACTCTTGTTTCCATTGAAGAAGTAAGTGACATGTCCAAATTTCTGCGTTTCCGATATGGAGAATTGTTTAACTCCACAAGCACAAAGATACTCTGCCATAGTCCTGTCAATTGCAGGAGGATTTACCAAATACTGTTTAGGAACGTGAAGATCTCCGTCATATTCCATCATTCCAGCATATTCAACAGTTGGAACACGTTTTCTGTCGAACTCTTTAAGCTCTTTAGCTTCAAAGGCCTTTGTGATTTCAAGAGCTCTGTCGCCTCTAAAGTTGAACAAGATGACACTATCATGGTCTTCAATTGTACCAACCGGCTTTCCATCTTTTGCAATAACAAAAGGAGGGAGGTCTTGGTCAATAGCCCCGGTTTCATTTCTTAGTGTTGTGATAGCATCATGAGCGTTGTCAAAGAAACGGCCTTCTCCAAGAACGTGTGTTTCCCAGCCTTTTCTAACCATATCCCAGTTTGCGTTATAACGATCCATAGTGATGACCATTCTTCCGCCACCAGATGCTATTTTAGCATCAAAGCCGTCAGTAGAAAGGGCATCAAGGAATTTTTCAAAGGGATCAAAGTAATCAAGAGCAGAGGTTTCTCCTACATCTCTTCCGTCAAGAAGAGCATGAACTCTTACCTTCTTAACGCCTTCTTTCTTTGCTTCTGTAATCATGTCCATGAGGTTTTTGATGTGACTGTGGACATTACCGTCACTCAAGAGCCCAATGAAATGTAGAGTAGAATTATTATCTTTTACGGTAGAAATTAACTTCTTCCATGTTGCACCTTGGAACATTAAGCCACTTTCAATTGAAGAAGCTACAAGTTTTGCTCCTTGAGCAAAAACTCTTCCACAGCCCATTGCATTGTGACCTACTTCTGAATTTCCCATATCTGCATCTGAAGGAAGGCCAACCGCTGTTCCATGAGCCTTAAGCTTTGTCCAAGGACAGGATTTCATCAGTTTGTCCAAGTTTTTTGTCATTGCTTGTTTAACAGCATCTCCATCTTCATACTTTCCAAAGCCAACGCCATCCATTATAAGAAGAACCACCGGTCCATTTCTCTTAATTTTTCCTGTTTTTGCCAGTTTCTCAACCATATTATTATCCTCTTTAAACTAATTGAAATATAATATTTGTGTCATTTAAGGTAAAGGTTTATGAGCTCTTAAAGAGGCTTTGTTGCTTCCTTAAGATAGTCAAGAGAACTCTCGTCTACCAAGTCACAAAGAACATCATAGACCCACTGATGATAATCATTAATCATTTCAATTTCCTGCTCGGTTAGCATCTCTTTACAAATGAGATCTCTTTCATAAGGACAGGCTGTTAATGTCTCAAAAGTGTAAAATTCTCCAAATTCTGTGGTCATTGCTTCAGTAACGGCTATCAAATTCTCAATTCTAATTCCGTGTCTTCCTTCTTTGTAAAGGCCCGGTTCGTCACTTACAACCATTCCTTTTTCAAGTGCAACAGGCCGGCCTTTTCCAAAATTAGCAGAGATTCGTTGAGGTCCTTCGTGAACACTAAGCCTAAAGCCTACACCATGTCCTGTTCCGTGGAAATAGTTCATTCCTCTTTGCCATAAGTATTGGTGAGCAAGAATATCTAGTTGTACTCCTGTGGTTCCTTTAGGGAAAATTTGTGAGCACAATGCTAAATGTCCCTTAAGGACAAGGGTGTAATCTTCTTTTTGTTCCTGTGTAGCTTCTCCAAAGAGAAGAGTTCTTGTGATATCGGTTGTTCCACAGGTGTATTGTCCGCCAGAATCTAAAACTAAAAGGCCATTTCCTGTTATTGCTTTATCAGTTTCCTCTGTTGCTGTGTAATGAACCACTGCACCATGGTCTCCAAAGCCAGCAATAGTTGAGAACGATGGTCCTAAGTACTCTTCTTCTGCAGCACGTTCATCTTCCAATGCTTGAGAAATTGTCAATTCTGTGAAATCGTACTCGTTTCTTTTTACTGTTGCTAAGAAGTTAACAAGCGCAACGCCATCAAGAATATGTGCAACTCTCATCCCTTCAAGTTCTGCTTCGTTTTTGCATGCTTTAAATGTTGTTGAATATTCAAGACCTTCTGTAATTTTTACATCTTTTGCCTTATCAAGCGCATTTTTGAGTTTCATATTGATTCTGTCCGGGTTAATTCTAACAGTACAGTTCTTGAGTTTTTCAAGTTCTGGTACAACTATTTCATAATCAAGAAGTTCAAAAATATCGGGCTTTACGGAAGTAAAACGTTGAATTGGCGTGAAAAGTTTGACGCTATCTGGGCCAATCAAGAGGTGGGAAACAAAGACCGGCGTGTCATCAATGTCGCATCCTCTGAGGTTTAGAAGCCACGCAATGTCGTCAAGGCTGGAAATGAGAAGATAGTCTTCGTTGTTTTCTTTTGCCTTTTCACGCATTCTTGCAATTTTGTGTGCGGGGCTTTCTCCGCAAACATTGTCATCCATTCTTTCTACTGGATATTCTGGCATTGGAGGTCTGTTTGTCCAGATTTTGTCCAAAAGATCGTCCATTGCTACAATGCAAATGCCGTTGTCTTCATATGTGGCCTTTTCTGAAACCATGAGCGTTTCTGCGGAAATTCCAACTTTTTCGCCGTTTTTAAATGTTTCCTTTAAGAAATCAAGTGGGTTTGTGGCTTCTGGGCCATCAATTTTCTTCATCTCATAGAATGTGTCTTTAATTTGTTCTGCACATTGTACAAAGTAGCGAGAATCTACCCAAATAAGAGCTTTGTCCTTTGTTATGATTACGGTTCCTGCACTACCTGTAAAACCGCTAATCCATTTTCTTGACTGCCATCGAGCACTGACGTATTCGCTTTTGTGAGGATCTGTTCCGTTAATGATCCAAGCACTGAGCCCGTTTTTTTCAAGCTCTTCTCTAAGAAGAGTTACTCTGTCATTTACTTTCATCTCTTTTTCCTCTTTTTATAGATAATTGGTTCCGATTTTTTTGCATATATAATAAAGAAGATTCCTGCAAGAATCATGATGAAACAAAGAATTTGTCCCATTGAGATATTCAAAAATGATTTAAATAAAGCTATAGGTTCGGATTCTTTTCCCAGCTTAATAATGAAACCTAATTGTTCATCTGGTTCTCTGAAGTATTCAAGAAAAAATCTAATAGTTCCATAGCCTAGAAAGTAAGCACCGGTTACAATTCCTGGCCCGTGTTTTGTTTTGTTTTTATTTGCTAAAGGTCTAACAATAAACCAAAGAATTAAGAAAAGAAATATACCTTCAAAGAAAGCTTCATAAAGTTGAGAAGGATGCCTTGGAAGATTAACAAAGTCTCCATATGTGTAAGAAAGCCCAATTTTATCGGCTATTTCTTGTACCCAGGGTATTGTTGTAGAAAAAGAAGGGGAATCTGGAAAGATAACACCATAAGATGTTCCTGTTACTCTTCCCCATAATTCACCATTGATAAAGTTGCCAATTCTTCCAAGAGTATAACCTAAAGGAATGCCTGCAATTACTGTGTCTGCCAAATCTAGAAGGGGATATTTATATTTTCTGCTAAATAGCCAACCCCCAAACAAGGCTCCTACAACTCCGCCATGATAACTCATTCCTGGAAGTCCTATAAAATGACCGTTCCTAAAAGGCCAAAAAATCATCCAAGGATGAGTCCAGTAGTAGGAAGAACCTTCGTATATTAGAGTAGAGAATAATCTAGCACCTATTAAAAGAAAACCAATGACATAGCAAAATAAATTTATAGAAAGATCCGAGTCCATATAATGTAGAGAACCGTGGATACATTGATATCTAAATAAAGCATAGCAAATTGAAAAAGCAAAAACGTACATCAAGGCGTACCATCGTACAGGAAGAAAGGATACCACCTGAGGAGAAATCCAACTTGGAAAGTCTATGTACATCAACATGCCCTGAGTCTACCACAAACAAGATTTATGAGAAATATGTTTTTTAGGTGACGATTAATGAAATAAGTTACGTTCTTCAAAAAATGTAGTATATTGCAGGCATGAAGAGAATATTAGTTTTAGTTTTAGTTTTTGTGGTTGCTTTAGGTAGTCTCTTTGCAAACGGCACAGAGGAACAGCTTGTTTTTGAACAAATTCTTAGAAATCAGCAAAATCAAACCACTACCACTACTACAAAAACGAATAGTTCGGTGACCAAGCAGTACACAAATACGTCTTCTGCTATGAGTTCTCAAATTATTTCTAGAGATATGAATTCTCTAGAAAGGCTTTATCAGTATGTCAACAAGTACTACCTCTTTGACATAGACTATGATGCTGTGTACGAAGCAATGGCAACAGCTCTGTTTGATGCATTGGACGATAAGTACACATACTACATCACAGCGGACCAGTCAGAGGAATACTCTGAAGAGATTTCAGGCGAATATGGTGGACTTGGAATCTACTTCTCCAAGACATATACGGAGTATCAGGATGCCGATGATGAAAGCACATTATACTGTAATATCACTCAGGTTTTTCCAAATACACCAAGTGCAAAAGCAGGCCTTAAAGCTGGCGATATGATTACTCATATAAATGGGGAATCTGTTGTTTCTATGTCTGCTAATGAATGTGCCTCTAAGATGAAGGGTGAAGTTGGAACTACGGTTGAAATTACAGTACAAAGAAAAACTTCTACGTTTACTCTTATGATGACTCGTGCAAAAGTTATAGTACCAACAGTTGAGTATAGCATGCTTGATAATGGAGTTGCTTACCTTAGAATTACAGAATTCTCACAAAACACCCTTAGTGCTGTAGAAGAGGCGTTAGATAGTCTTGAGAAAGAAGGAATGACAAGTCTTATCATTGACCTTAGAGACAATCCTGGTGGAGATGTTGATGTAACTTTGTCTATAGCAGACTTATTCATTAGTGGATCTGAACTTCTTTCTGTTTCTTATAAGGACTCCTCGCAAAATGTTACATACGTTGCAAGCGAAGGAACCTCTGTAGATGAAGATGTTAAGGTTGCAATTTTAATTAACGGAGGAACAGCAAGTTCCGCAGAGATTCTTTCTTCAACAATGAGAGATAATGGAAGAGCTAAGCTTTTTGGTACAACATCATATGGAAAGGGGATTATGCAGCAAATTTCTTCCTTTGGTGAAGGATATACTTCTGTAACAATTGCTAGTTTTGTTCCACCAAGTGGAAACGCCATTCACGAAGTTGGGGTTGAACCAGATGTGGTTGTTGAGGCTATTACGGTTGAAGATGAAGAGCTGGAAGCTTATACAACACTTGTAAATGGAACAGAGATTACCGACTTTGTTAAAGAAAACCCAGATTTCACAGACGAGAACGTTTCAAAGTTTGTAAGTCAATTCAAAGATACTGGGTTAAGAACAGAAGTTCTTCAGATTCTTGTGAGAAATGAATATTACTCCCAAATGGATGCTGAAGACAGGCCAATAGCCGATGTCAAATATGATAATGTTTGCAAGGCAGCTTATGAATACCTCATAGATGCTTCAAAGTAATTTAATATTTAGGAATTTAGATTTTTAGGGGTAGGATAGTGTCTTACCCCTCATTTTTATTGTTCTTACAATTCTTGGTATTTTCAGTAATTGAAAAGAAAAAGCAAGAATAATTGTAGTTTTTACACACACTAATGCACAGGTTATGCACAACCAGTAGTACGCTTGTTGAAAACCTGTTATCAGGACAACAAAGTAAACATTCCAAGTTTGGTACTAATCAAACAAGAAGTAAAATATAATTCTTTGTATTGTAAGCAATTAATAGTTAAAGCAATTTTATAGATTATTTAAAAGTTATATAACTTTTTAAGTGTTTTTTTATAGGTTTATTTCAGGAGAAAACAGTTTTGTTTGCTTAAGTTATGCACAAGTTATCAACAAGATGTTTCTAATATTGTTTGAATGGCTCCAATTGCGTAAATTGAGGCTGTTTCACATCTTAATATGTTTGTTTTTAATAAAATAGCTTTAAAACCTTCATTTAATAAAAGCTTGCATTCCTCTTCTGTAAAGCCCCCTTCTGCCCCAACAAGAAGAGCTGTAATGCCATTAAAATTCTTTACAGTTGAAAAGAGATTGCTTTGATCTTCTTTTAGTTTACATTGGTGAAGAACAATACCTAGAGTTTTGTTTCCTTTTGCTCTTTCTTTTAGATCTCTTGGAATGTCTTTTAACTCTATTGGTCCATCTACTATTGTAGGAACTACAGAACCACTTTGTTGGATAGCTTCCTTTACAATTGAGTCAAATCTAGCAAGTTTAGATTCTTCCTTTCCTTTTATGTTTCCAACGCAATTTTCACTGTTAACTAAAACAATTGCTTGTACTCCAGTTTCAGTTGCCTTTTTTATAATGTCATCTATCTTTCTTCCTTTAGGAATACATTGGTAAAGGATAATAGGTTTTAGAGGTTTCTCTTGAGGAAGTGCATCTGTGTATTCTGAGGCTTGATTTGAGCTTTCTGTGTTTAAAAGGCAACGGTCTTTATCTATATGTGATATTGTTAACGTCCAAAGGTTTCCTTTATTATCTCGGCCCATAATTTTTTGACCTTCTTTTAGACGTAGTGCTCTAACAAGATAGTTGTAGTCCTTCCCTGTTAGTGTTAGTGAACGTTCTCCGTTAAAAGTCTTTGGTAATAGAAAAAGACGCATTGTTCCTCCCTTAGCAAGGTCTTTTTATTATAATCAAAAACCTAGGTATTGTGCTATGATAGGCTGTGTTATGAGATAAGTGCAGGAGGCGCAACATGAACGTGCCATTAAATGAATATCCAAGACCTCAAATGAAAAGAGATAGTTATTATTGTTTAAACGGGCAGTGGAATCTTCAATTCATATCTGACGGAAAAGAGGCAACATCGTATTCAATTTTAGTCCCATATTCCCCAGAGAGTGTTTATAGTGGAGTTCAAAGAACGTTACACGCACATGAAACAATGCGTTACAGCAGGCATGTAGCTTTTCCTGAAGAGGTTGATTTTCAAACCCATACGCTTTTGCTTCATTTTGGAGCTGTTGATTACAGGGCACTTGTTTATATAAACGGAAAACAAGTTTTTGAACATATAGGAGGATACCTACCTTTTGAAATAGAAGTTCCGAGCAGAGAGTTTGAGTTAGATGTTCTAGTTCAAGACCCTGGGGACACAAAAGAAATTTCAAGAGGAAAACAAAGTAGCCAACCTGGAGGAATTTGGTATCCACAAACTAGCGGTATTTGGCAAACAGTCTGGATGGAGAAGGTTCCACGTTCATATATTAAGAGCTATAAACTTGTTCCAGATCTTCAAGGTTTTTATATTAATGTCCTTATGAATGACGATTCTGTTTGTTCTTGTTGTTTATTTTTGCAAGGAAAAAAGTATGAATTTCAAACAGGAAAGGTGACAAGAATTGATATTCCAAATGCACATCTTTGGTCTCCTGAAGATCCTTATCTTTATGACTTTGTTATTACAGCTAACAAAGGGTTTTGTGAAGACAGAATTAGTGGATATGTAGGGCTTAGGACGTTTGGAGTTGGCTTAGATGAAAAAAGAAACAATGTCCTATTGTTAAATGAAAAGCCTTATTTCCACCATGGACTCTTAGATCAAGGCTATTATAAAGATGGTTTTTATACTCCAAGAACAGACGAAGATTTTGTTAATGATATTAAGACGGCAAAAGCTTTAGGCTTCAATACTTTAAGAAAACATATAAAGATTGAGCCACTTCGTTGGTACTATCATTGTGACCGGCTAGGTATGTTAGTATGGCAGGATATAGTTTCTGGTGGTGGAAAATATAAGACCTCAACAGTGACACTGCCTTTAATTTTTGGTTCACATCTTAAAGATAATCAGTATGCAAAATTTGCAAGGAGTGACGAAAAAGAACGCAAGGTTTGGGAACAAGAGGCTTATGGAACGGTTGAACTTTTATATAATGTTGTTTCTCTTGCAATGTGGGTTCCTTTTAATGAGGGATGGGGGCAGTTTGATAGTGCAAGGATTGTTAAGATTATTTCAACTCTTGATAATACTAGAACAATTGATCATGCCTCAGGCTGGCAAGACCAAAAGATAGGCGATTTTAAGAGTTTACATGTTTACTTTAGGCCCTATAGATTCCATAAGGATAAACTTGGAAGATGCGTAATTCTTACAGAATTTGGTGGCTATGGTTATGACACCAACACTACAAAGAAAAAGAGTTTTATTTATAAAAAAATACGTTCTAAATTAGAACTGACTCAAGCTATTGTTAAACTCTATGAAAAACAAATTATTCCTGCAAAAAAGAAAGGCCTTGCTGCAGCAATTTATACACAGCTTTCAGATGTAGAGCAAGAAACAAATGGGCTCTTAACATATGACAGAAAAGACATCAAAGTTCTTCCTGGGCCTATATGTGAGATGTCTAGAAAGCTGTATTCAGTTGTCTAGTTAAACTTGCTTGTAAATGTTCAAGAGACAAAGTTATCCGAAAAAGACTCTTTTTTATGAGATTTCGGATAACTTTGTCCGAAAATGCTCAAAAATTGCCAATTTTCGGATAACCAGCATTCTCAACAGAGCTATGAAAAATCTATTTTATAAACCTCTTTGAATAGGCTTCTTTTAGGAAATTATAAATAAACTCTTCAGGAAGGCCTCTTCCCTGAGAGACTTCTTCAAGAGCAATGGACATTTGTTCAAGTTTAGAAGGATTGTTTAACAATGAGATAGTTTGGTCCACAAGAAGTTCTGGATTTTTCCCTGAAATAGCGCCTCCAATGCCAGTAAAGAAGTTTGCGTTATCAGTCTCATAGCCTCCAATAAAGTCCAGTAGGACCATTGGAAGATGAGCAGCATAGGCTTCTGATGTTGTTAATCCTCCTGGTTTTGTCAAAAGAAGATCTGCAGAGTGCATTAAAAGAGGAACTTGTTTTGAGACTCCATAGATATGAATGTTTGTGAAATTCCTATAAGAAGTAGAAAGCCTGTTATAAAGCTCTTTATTTGAGCCACAAACAACGGATAAATAATTGTTTTTTTTGAGGTTTTTAGCTAGAAGCTGAACAACTTTTGGTATTGGGCCACTTCCCATACTTCCTCCCATCAACAAAAGATGTTTACTTTCTTTTGGAATGCCCAATTCTTCTTTAGCCTTATCTTTATTCACAATCTGAAAAAGCTCTTTGCTTACTGGTAGTCCACTGGCATAGATTTTTTCTTTTGGAAGACCAAATTTAACAAAGGTATCAATGAGTTTTTTATCTGGGATGAAATAATAGTCAATGTTTGTTTCCGTAGAATTTGCACTACAATCGTAATCTGTTGCTATTTGGCAGGTTAATAATGGAAGTTTATATTTCTCCTGCATTGCAGTAACAGTTAAAGCAGCGAAAATATGAGTGCAAATAATGGTGTCATAATCATTTGTTTTTATTAGATTGTATAAATGTTCCACCCCTAATGATAAAAACTTATAAAGTAAAGATTTCTTACTAAAGATATTATTTTTCTTCTTCTCTCTTTCTTGGTACCCTAAATTTATAATCCAAGGGGCATGTCTATACATAAATATTTGCGCAGAAGAGGTTGCTTTTGAAACTTCTTTAGAAATTAACGACAAGACATCTTGTATGGCACATTCTTCATTATGTGCCAAAAAAACGTCTTGTATTGCTTTAGCACAAGAAGAATGGCCCCCACCTATATTTGCACTTAAAATTAACGCTTTCATTTTTTTTACCGAGGTTTTTGCATTATTTCCTAATAGCTGTTTTTCTTGTATTTATCAATTAGATTTTGGTATCTACCAAGGATAGTGTCCATTAAAGCTCCATCCCAAGGAATTGGAATTGTGTTATAGGCACAATCTCCTATTTTTTTTCTCTGTTCTTCTGAAAGTTTAAAAAAACTCTCAATTTTGTTGCAAATAGCCTCATCTTCATCTTTTGCAACAAGACCATTAATCCCATCTTGAATAACTTCTGCGGAACAAGAACCTTCTGCGACAAGTCCTGGAGTATACTGAGCAGCAGCTTCTCTTAAAACCATAGGAGCATTGTCATATGTAGAAGGGAAGAGAAAAAGATCTGCAATATAGTAAATACAATCCAAAATTTCAAAATTTTGCAGGTGTCCGGTCATGATAAGGTTAGAGGTGATTCCACATTTTTCTGCCAAATCTCTTACTCCTTGCTCGTCTGGGCCTTGCCCCGCAAGAACTAGTTGAAAATCATTGCCTTGTTTTTTTAAAAGGCCACAAGCTTCAATGACTCTTTTTAGGTTTTTCTTCCAGTTAATTTGTCCAACAAAGAGAATTACTGGTTTGTCTCCATGAATGCCGTATTTGGATCTTACTTGAGGAATTAAGTCTGCATGAAGGACTCTTTTATTTGTTCCATTTGGCATGACAACAATGTTTCCTTTATAGCCATATTCTCTTAAGGTTTCTCCTGTCCCTTCAGAAACAGCCCAAACCTCGTCGCATTGCTCATAGAAGTTTGCAACCATTTTTGCACCCATCTTTGCAACAGACTTCATCTTTGTTACTTCAAGGATATCGTCATAAAACTTTGTGTGGAAAGAGCCTACAACTGGAATTCCCTTTTGTTTTGCGTAGTGAATTCCTATATTGCCTGCAAAAGCAGGGCCATGAACATGGCAAATATCTAAATCAATTTGGCGCATTCTATATACAAAGTGAGGGTCTAAATGCTTGAGGCCAATTCTCCAAGGAAGTTTTGAAGAGACTTTTACAGATAAGAAGTCTACTATTTCATAAGGATAAATACCTCTATAACCTGTGTCATACATTGGGGTTATTACATAAACATCATTTCCACGAGCTGACATGGTGTCGGCATAAGCTTTCATGACTCTTCCAACTCCATCGAACACAGGGATGAAAGATTCTCCAAATTGTCCAATTATCATAGTTTTCTCCAAGCTATAATCTAATTGCATTTCTTGCTGAGAAAATAGAATTTGCTGTATATCCAATGGTCAGCAAGATTGAGCCAACTAGGTCTGCATAAGATATACTGAAAAAGAAAATGGCAAAAGTCCCTCCAATAATTAGTATTGAGGAGAGATTTTTGAACGTTCCTATTCCTGGTGGTTCAGTAAACATTAAAAATAAAAAAGCAACAAATGCTGTAGCACAAAGAATTATGAAAATCCAATAGGTTGGAACTGACAAAAAAAGTTCTTCAAAAGAAAGGGATACGGGCAATAAAAAACTAATAATTATTGCAGTAGCAATATCTAATCCCTTTAACAGGGTCACGGCACTGTATTCATTGTTTTGATAGTAAAGAGCAAAACTGATAAGTGCGAGTAGCATTAAAATAACCGAAAAAAGTAATATTCTGCTCAAAAGCAAAGGGGAAAGGAAACAAGTTCCATTTATTTGTTCATAGCTATAAAAGACTCTCAATTCAATTAGGGCTGCTGAAAAAAGAAATAGGTCAGCAAAGGCACTTCCTGGAGATTCTCCATAGAACCATGTCTTGCAATAGATAAGAGTATATACCAATAGGGAAAGAGTCCTCACCAGAGATTGGATAAAAGGAAGGTAATCAGTAAAGGTTGTGTTGCTAGCATAGTAGAGCGTCATTGCGCCGTTTATTGCAGTTGTAATGCACAAAACTAAAACAGACAGCAAAAGAATGAGCAGAACTATGATGAAGGCCTTGTTTCTCATTTTAGACTATATCTTTCTCTCTGATATTGCAGTCTGCATTAAGATAAACAGCAGTGAAACTTGTTCCAAGGCCAGCTAGGAGTGTGTCAAACAATAGTGCAATGCCATTCATCATTGGAAGAACTCCCAAAATAGAGACGGCCATACTAGAATAATCGGAATTAATTAAACTCATTGCCATAGCAGAGCAGAAGAGAACTTCGTATCCCGCATGTAAACAACTGACATAACTTACGAGAGTGCATGCAAGTGCAATTGTGATTAGCTCCGTAGTGGTGGGCATTCTACCGCTAACTGCTAAGACGAGAGAGCATGAACAGAGGGTTCCAATCATTGCACTTCCTCCTTTTGTTATAACACTGTGAAGAGGAAGCGCTGTTGCAACCACGCGCTTATGAACGCCTAGATTTATGCGACAATCTGTGTATAGAGTTGGCATGCTGAACATATAATTTACAGAGAAGAATGCGGCTGTAGAGGCGGAAAGAAGTCTTCTAATTTGTTTGTATGGGTTTCTCTTAAAGCCTGTTGCAATGGCGTAAATCAAAGGAATAATAATTAAAAGTGTGCCAAAACCAACAATACAGAACATCACAACCCAACGCCAAGAGTGGAAGATAGTTCTATCGGCCCAAAGGGTTTCATACCACATGCCAGAGATGAAGAATACTGCAATCCACAAGATCTGGGAAATTTTCTTTACCAATCTAAACATTACTTCGCTTAGGGAGTTGAGAACCATATATGCTGGGCGAATTACTTCTGTTGTTGGTCTCATTGCATATCCCAAGATTAGCGCCACAAAAATGACTGGTATTAAGCAGTCCGATGTTTTTATTAAATTTAAGAATAAATTTACAGAAAGGGGATTTGCGGAATTTAATTTATTTACAGTTGATTGAGACAGAGTTGTAACCAATTGTGTCGCGGTCTCTGCTGATACTGTAGAAGTTGAAGTTGATGGAAAGGCTATAGGGAATACTTTGAAAAGGAGCGTTGCAGAAATGGAAAGAAGAACGGTAGTTAAAAGGCTCCAGCAGATTGTAGAAATCCAAACAAAACCATTGGCCCCTTTTTCTCTCTTTAAAGATGCTGTTCCAGCTGTCATTGTGACAAGAACAAGGGGGAAAACCATGAAGATTCCCATTTTAAGAGTTAAATTAGCCATAAAATTCATTGTCTCATAAAAGAATGAACTTTCTTTGAAATTAACCTGAAATGCAAGCCCCATAGCTGCGGCTGCGAGATATGTCAACCAAGTCTTCATAACTCATAATTATACTTACAAATGAGTACAGATGTCTAGATATGGATCTTATGGAGTAATCTCAGGTTCCTCTATGAGATTTTTCAACTTGTAATTTGCTTTAGAACTGCGCTTCAACCATTTATCTAATTCTTCTTCTGCGTTCTTTATGCATTTCTCTGTGATTTGTCCTTCTTTTATGTTTTTGTCATCAAGAGTTTTAGAAAGAACATTAAGATATAGACATTCTTGAAAAGCTTCGCCTCTATACCAACAAATACCTTGATACTCGTTGCAACCAATGAGAATTTGAAAAGTCTTGTCTTCAAGCAAATCCTTCATTTCTTTTGGTTTTGTAGAAGTTAATAATGCACACCTTAGTGCTATGGTTGGTTGAACATCAAAGAGTCTATCAAAGTGAAGTGTCTTTGCAATGTTGAACATTTCTTCGAGGGAGGAATTATTGGAATGAAGGAAAGGTATTTCTAGGAATGCTGCAGAAACTACCGTTGCAAGATTGTCATCCAAAATCAAATTGGCATTTTGGAATGGTTTTGTTTTTCCTATTACTTCAATATTGTTAATCATACCAAGAATCATTTGAGCTTTAATTGTCTTTGGATGAAGTCCTAATTTTTCGAATAGACCATTAAGCTCTTCCATATAGGTGTAGCAAGTTCCTAGAGTTTGCATTATTCCTTTTTTGTTTGCATTTGAAGAGGAGCCGTTTAGAAGAGTTTTTAAATCTTTAACGAATTTTTGATTTTTAATTGGCTCTACAGCTTCAAAAAAAGGTTCAAGATAGAGAACTTTCATCTCATAGTCTAAATCTGCAACCCCTCTATTTCCAAGTTTTTCATAAAGTTTTTGATAAATGCCATCAATGTCTTCAATCTCGTATATGTTTGTAAAAACTTTGGTCTGATACCCATTTAAGGATACCGTTAATCCTTCTTCATAAAGTTTTACGGAAGGTATTAGATGATAAAGACCTTCGTTAAAATCTTTGTAAATTGCATAGCGTCTAACCCCTCTTGAAAGGCGTAAACTCTTGGCAATTGATACAGTTTCCAGATTTCGCGCGTCTCCGTTTCTAACTAGTTTTGGAGAAGATTCCGTGATGGTTCCTTCAACGTGTTCATATTGGTTATTATAAAGAACAAGAGCCATTTGTTGGTCGTTTCCATTTGTGTAAGCAAAAACAGATTCTGCAATACTTCCGTCATTTTTCTTCACATCAAATATTTGGAAATATTTAGATTCAGAGAACAATGTTCTCATTTTTAAAAGAGGGAATATTCTTCTCTTGTGTTCTTCAATAAGTCTTTCATTTGGTTTTTCATCCCAATAGGCTCTCTGGTATTCCATTCCATATTTTTCTCTAAAACCTTCAATTTGACCATGACCAAACATTGGAAGACCTGGCATTGTGGCTAGAAGAGTGCAAGCACCAAAGTATTTATCTGAATCTCCAAACTGAGCAATTGCAGTGTCTTCATCTGGATTGTTCATGAAATTCACGTATCGTTTAAGAATTTCAGGGTCAAAAGCAATAGTTGCTTTAATCATGTCCCTATATTTCTCATTGTCTTGATTTTTAATCATGTGCATAAAAGCACTATTGTAAACTCTGTGCATTCCAAGCGTTCTAACAAAGAAACTTTCCATCATCCAAAAGGCTTCTGCAATAAGAAGAGTATCTGGCAATTCTTGAGAGATTCTATCTACTACTTCCCTCCAAAATTCGTTGGGGATTCTCCTGTTAAACTCTTCATCAGACATTTCATATGGGATTCTTCCAGCAACATCTCCACCAGTTCCGGGTTTTGGATACCAAAGTCTTTGAATATGGCGTTTTGCTAAAGTCATTGCAGCGTCAAATCTTATGATATGGAAGTTTCGTGCAACCGCAAGAATTTGCTGAATAACAGCCTCTCTAGTGGTTGGATTAAGAAAATCTAGCTGAGCGGTGTCATTCCAGGGCATTGTTGTTCCATCATTGCCATGGAAAATATAGGAAACTTGACCAGTTGTATTATCTATTCTACGGAAGGTAACCGCAGCATCCGTTCTGTTATAATAGTGATCTTCAATTCTAATATCAACTTTTGGATCTTCAGATAAATTAGGTCCATTAAAAGTATAAGAAGGAAATGGTGGATGAGATTGTTGCATGAAATAATCGCTATGATTCATCATCCAATCACTGTCTATTCCTGTATGGTTTGGAACCATGTCACTGGCAAGTCTAATTCCTCTTTCCCAACTTCTTGTCTTTAGGTTCTCTAATGCTTGCCAACCACCTAGTCTAGATGATATCTCGTATCCTTTAAGAGAGTACGCCGAGGCTTCCGCGTCAGAATTCCCACATAAAACTTTTATCTTTTTTGATGCTGGACTTCTTTCCCAAAGACCTATTAACCAAAGGGCATTAAAACCCCTGTCTTTTAATTCATCTAATTCTTCATCTGGGATTTGGTCTAACCTAGAAATGTCTTTATTGTATTTCTTTGAGATCTGATCAAGCCAAACCAGGGTGCTTTTTGCCATCATAACAACATTAGGCATCCAGTTTTTGTCTGGGGTGAACATCTCATAATCGTTGTCTTCTGCTTTAAAGTTAGGAATTTCAATTGGACCTGGACCACCGCCTGCAAAGTGTGGTTTTGTTTCTTCTTTTAGATAATCTTTTGCTTTAGTTAAAAGGGCAATAAGCTCAGCAGGCAATAAAAGATCCCAATGCTCCGATATATATTCCAACTGCTTTAGTAAAGAATCTGGGAAAAGCCTTGCTGGCATTGTAAGAAATGAAAATAAATCGTCGGCATTTTCAGTGTTTTCTATAAAGGTTGTTCCTTTTAAATAACTGCCCATCATTGCAATTAAGGCTTTTGTTCCTTGAGGAAATTCAATGTTACTTTGGCTAAGCATGTCACCTGTTGCATTGATGATGGCTGGGTTTGCTTCTAAAACTTGATGTACAAAGAAGGCTCTAGCCATTTCCTCAACAGAATCAAATCTGTCTTCACTGAGTCTAGAAGGAAACATATTGTTATAAAAACTTAAGACTTCTTTACAAGCACTGTTCTTTTCTGCCAAAACTCTAATTCGTGAAAACGGGTCAGAATCCGTGCCTCTAAGGTACGCAGAAATTACTGTTTGATAAACAAGATGAAGAACTGCACAAATATGTACACTTGCGGCAGAAAGTGGGCGACCATGACTTTCATTGTAAGCATAAGTTACATCTTGAGCCTGTCTATACATTTCGTTAATTTTGTTCGTGGTTTCAAACAAAGGGGCCTCATAAGACATCTCTGATCTGCTGGCTTTTGAAATTCTGAAATCTCGGTTTTTCATTTTTTTATTCCTTGTAAGACAAACTGGTTTATACATTCTACTGCGTTATCCAGTATTTTTGAAAATGATTTTTCTTCTGAAGGAGAAAATCTTCCTAAAACAAAATCTGCAACCTGCATGGGTGTAGGTGGTCTTCCAACTCCAAGTCTAAGCCTGCAGAAGTTTTCTGTTCCCAAATGAGTCTTAATTGATTTAAGCCCATTGTGCCCACCAAGTCCACCACCTTGTTGCAATTTAACAGAGCCAAATGAAAGTTCAATATCGTCGTGTACGACAAGTATAGAAGAACTTTCAATTCCGTAAAATTTTGAGGCTTCTTGTGCTGCAATGCCACTTTCATTCATGAATGTTTGTGGTTTTAGGAGAATTAGATTGCCTTCTTTTAGGTATAGTGAATGAAACTTAGTCAACCAGTTTTGACTTATGGTGTTTTTGGCCAAAAAGGCATCACATACCATCCAGCCTGCGTTATGCCGAGTTTGCTTATATTGCACTCCCGGATTTCCTAGAAAGACAATCAATTTAGGCATATATAAACTATAAACCCAACTTAACGCAGAGGCAAGTTGACAATATGCAAGGAAGACAAAATAATCGGGATAAAGAGGTTTGCAAAAACCGGAGAAAGGGAGAAGTATGGCACTAGCTAGACCGTTTGAGAAGTGTGCACTGGTCATGGGAGTTCTTTCCACTGCAGAAAAAAGACGTGAGCAGCTTTTTGCCCAATTGGAGGCTAAATTTGGCAAGATTGCAATTGCAAGTCCTGTCATGGCCTTTCCTTACACCAATTACTATGATGGGGAGATGGGTGGACATCCTGTCCGATATCTTCTTCTTTTCGAGACGTTAATTGACCCGTCTACGCTGGCTTCTATCAAGACATGGACAAACGCACTTGAGCTGGAGTACGCCAACCCTGAGGCCGAGGCTCAAGGAAGAAAAATTAATCTTGACCCCGGAATTCTCTCTCTTTCTAGCTTTATTCTCGCCACCTGTAAAGACCGCTCGCACCGTATTCCTCTGCAAGACGGTATTTATGCGGAGACAACGCTCATTTTTCAAGATAAGGACTTCCAGCGCCTTCCTTGGTCTTATGCCGATTATAGTAGCGATGATATTAAGGCGATTCTACGCTCTTTTAGAGATTTTTATAGAAAATTATTAAAACAAGCCAAAAATCTGAATGAAAAGTAAAATTATTTTGTATTCATTTATATGAGACAAAATATTTGGATTTTATTAGCATTAATTTGTGTTTTGTTCGCTTTTTCCTCTTGTTCTGACATCAAACCAGAACGAACTGTCACTATTCAAATTCCTCAACATCCTTGGGAGGATGATGATACAAAGCTTTGGTATTCTCTTAAATGGACAACAGGAAATGAAATAAATGTTTTATATATTTCAAAAGAGAAAAGGGAAGTTTCACTCACAATTCCTTCTGGAGAAAGTGTATTTATCTGTGCCTTTCCTTTGGGAAACATGAGGCCTTTTGGCTTCATAATTACACCTTTTGATAATTCCTCTCTTTTTGTTCTTAGTCAAAATGATGGAGTATTTGCTCAACTTTTCATGGATTCTGACAGAGCCGCTGTGGCAGGAATAAACTATCCACTTTTAAAATCTTATGCTCTTGAAGTTTCCTTTGATTTTAGAAATTTGAATAAGATTAAGATTTTAAAGGACGCATTAAATGGGAATTTAAGTAAGTCTTCTATTGTTGCTGTTGAGGCCTATGATGTCCTATCTTTTGCAATACCCAATGGTTTTTGGATAAGTGAATCGGTTTTAGACCATAATATTCTTACGGTAGACGGAACATCAGGAATTTTGCATTTATCTGAAGGCGTGCACCGATACTACAACAGAACGTTAGAACGAGAGCTAATAATAGTTGTAGATTCAGACGGAAAGACCTTTCACTATTTAAAACTTGGTTTGGTGTAAAGATTTAGTGTGGCATATCATTTTTTTGTATTACTGTTATCAATAAATGGTATTTCACATTTCTTTCTTGAATCGATAAGGTTGTGACTAATCAGTTTTTGAAAAGACAAAGCTCTTTTCTTTTTTTGTTCTATCCGGAGTGGTTTTGCGTTGCTTACCACTCTATTTTTTTATGCCTTTTTTTGTGGCAGAACATGTTCAAAGTAAAATTTACTCATTAGTGCTGCCATGCTTTGCTGGAAAACAATTCCAAAGATGCAAGGAAGAGAAGCTGCAGCAGGGAGGAAAGAAATTGCCAATACTAAAGCAGCACTTGTATTTCTCATTGAGACAGAAAAGGTCATAGAAATGGTTTTTTCTCTGTCAAGTTTCATAAGGCGAGAACAGAAGAATCCAGAAGAGAAACCAACTACAACCATAAGAATGTTTCCCAATCCAATTAAAAGGTACTGCCAAGAAGCGTTGGAGATAATAGAACCTGCCTGCTGTGAGGTATTGATGATAATTACAATGAAGATTAGCAGTTTTGAAATAGGATTAGTAATTGGACTCCAAAGTTTTTTGATTTGTGGAGCAAAGAAATGGTTTGCAACTAATCCCAAGAAAGAAGGAATTAACACCATAAACAGTAAAGATTGCATCATTCCCAAAGAGTCTACAGCAATAGCTTCTCCTGTATAAAGCTTTAAAATAAAAGGAGTCAGTATTGGAGAAAGGAAAGAATCTAATATAAGAACAGAAATTGAGGCAGCCATGTTTCCACAATAAATGGTGGTCCATACAGTACTTACAACAGCTGTTGGAGTGGCTCTGAGTAAAATATAACCACTAATTATTTCCTTATTTCCATTAAAAAAGATATGAGAAATGCCATAAGCAACAAGAGGCATAATAATATAGCTTCCTAAAGCAAAAGATAATAAGAAGATTGGTTTTCTCAGGGCATTTCCAACTTCTTCAACACTAATTTTCATAGCCCCAAAGAAGGTCATAATTCCAAAAAGCCAGTTAACTGCTGGTTTCATCCAAGAAACATTGTTTCCTAAAATCAGCCCTATAATAACCGCAAGGGGAGTCATCACCGGCATCATGTTATTAAGAAAGGTATTTGATTTATTAAAAAATACAAGATTTGGTTCGGTTTTAGTTGTTTGCATAATGCTATATTGGTGTTTTCCGCAAACATAAGCAAGACAAAACCTTCAGAAAACCCTTATAAGAAGCGGAAAATATTTAGGTGGCTGCTATAGATAATTGACAATACATTTCCTTTTTAACTAAATTTTTCGTTAGTAAATGAAGAAATTTTTTTTTGCTCTTATAGTTTTATTTGTTGCTTTTTCTCTTAATGCAACAGTTTCTCTTATTGCTGGTGCGAATCCACAGGTTATTTATGACTCGTTTCCTAATTTCAATTTGGCTTTGTCTCCAAGTAGTGATGAGTACAAAAACAGAGGTTTCTATACCACAATACAAGACGAATATTACCGCTATTATGAGAGAGATAGCTTTTTCGATATTGGACTTAACCTCAATGATGAACATTTTAATCTCGTATTTGATATAGACCTTAGAGAAACTCTTAACTCTTTCTATAAACGAAACTACTACTCTAATATTCCATACCAGTTTGATACTCTCAACGATATTCTTGACATTAACTTTCCTCGTTATGCCTACGGTGAGATTAATTATGGTAAATTCTTTATGTCTCTCGGAAGGAGACCAATATCATGGGGCCCCGGTAGCTATCAATTTACAATAAGTAGAGACGTTCCTTTTCTTGACAATGTTTGGACAGAGTACAGAACAGACATTCACGGAGGATCCTTTTCTTACAATTTTGTTTTTATTGGTTTCAATAATCGTGGATTGAGGTATTCAACTCTGAAACCGGACTCTTCAGAAGATCTGAAAACAGTGGTTGCACATAGATTAGAATGGGATTTTGGTTTTTTCAGATTTAGTATTGGAGAACTTAACCTAATCTATAACAGATATCCCGTTCTTTTTGATATGAACCCTTTTGGTGTCTATCACAACATATATCAAGAAGGGTCTAATGTAATGGCTTACTTGGAGGTTGAAGGGGTAGTAGAACTGGGAAGGTTTGGAAAGGTAAGACTTTTTGGAGAGGTTGAAATGGACGATTTTAGCCTACCAACAGAAGAAGAGAAGGGGAAGCCTACAGCTTTTGGAATTGGTGGAGGGCTTCAATGGCATATCTTGGATGAGAGCTGCCCCACCTTGCAAATAAAGACAAATAGTGAAAAATATTGTCTTTCTTCCATTTCTTATGTATTTACTTCTGGCCTAAACATCACATATGAGGTTTACTTCTGTAATCCCTATAACTACAACAGAGAATTTGATGCTGGAAAATTCACAATTCCACTTCATACGGATGGCAACCAAGACCTGTTTTCTCCAAACGCAATGTATCTAGGTTTTAAATATGGTCCCAATTCCTTCTACCAAGAATTGAGAGTCAATTATGCAAGTGGACAAATTGCAATAGCTTCTTCTGTTGGGCTCCTTATCAGGGGAAACGGGTATACAATAGATTCTCCTTGTGGGTCCAAAACTATTGGAACAGGAGATATTGACTATAATGCCGTCTATACTCTTAATGGGGAAAGAATGGCAACAATTCTTTTAAATGCAGAATGTAAATATTTATATGCCCCAGGGTTGCAGATAGAGGCACGTGTTTCTGCTGCTTTTGACACCTATAACGTAAACGTAAAATAAATAATTCTGATTTTTAGATAGATATAGAGCATTATTGTTG
>CAVFGI010000012.1:0-51535 GCA_963621975.1 Selenomonadaceae bacterium | reverse complement strand
CACCGCTTTCGGATAGCTCTTTCTTTAACCACTTAAATAATAACCATGCTTAAACACTTTCGTCAAGGCTTAGTACACCCCCATTCCATATACTATAGTGTACATGACACAAGAAAAATGTAGGATAGCAATAATACTAAAAACCCCTACACTACCTTTTCCTCTCATTAATCATTTTAACAAACCACTCAACCATATTAGGATCCCTATGAGAGAAGAAAGAAGAAGTTGCAGTGTCCAGAGCCCTAATTTGAGTCATCTCATCATTGGAGAGAACAAAGTCAAATACATCAAGATTCTCCTTCATCCTCTCTTTATGGGTAGACTTTGGAATTACTACAATACCACGCTGAATATTCCACCTCAAAATCACTTGAGCTGTAGATTTACCATATTTATCTCCAATTGATTTAAGAACAGGATTATCAAACAAACCCTTTCTACCCTCTCCAAACGGTGCCCATGCCTCCAGCTGGATGTGATATTTGTTGGCCCAAGGAATAAGCTCAAGCTGTTGGTTTAAAGGGTGGATCTCCATTTGGTTTACCATAGGAGGAATTGAAACAAATGACGCAAACTCCACCATTCTGTCTACATAATGGTTTGAAATACCAATTGCACGAAGTTTTCCCTCATTATAGAGATCCTCAAGGGCCCTCCATGCGCCATACGTATCACCAAAAGGCTGATGAAGGAGCATCAAATCAAGATAAGAAGTATGCAGTTTATCCATGGACTCAAGGACAGACTTCTTGCAGGCCTCATACCCATAGTGCTCTATCCAGACCTTGCTTGTCAAAAATATCTCACTCCTCTCTATTCCCGATTTCCCAATAGCCTCACCTACTTCCTCTTCATTGAAATAGCTCTGAGCAGTATCAATCAATCTATAACCCGTATCAAGCGCATCAAGCACACATCTCTCGCACTCGTCTTTAGTTACCTGATACACACCATACCCAACTTGTGGCATTTTCACGCCATTGCTTAATGTTACATACTCCATATTTTCCTCCATCAAAATCCAAGCCCATTCAACCAAGCTAGCACATCATTCTCAGATGCATTACTTCTAAATCTTTGTTTTCAACAAAAAGCTTTTCATTTTTTACTCCTTGACACCCTTTTCTAGGGATGACAGAATGAATGTATTAGACGGTAGCTACTACCGGTCAATAGTTTTTCATAAATTTTTGAGGTTTTTATGTATTCAATGAAAGAAGCTTGCCAAATGACAAATATGAGCTATGAAAATCTAAAGTTCTACTGCAACGAGGGCCTAATTCCAAACGTAAAAAGAGACAAAAGAAACTACAGAGTCTTCAGCGACAACGATATCAAATGGATACAAAGCCTAGGCTGTCTCAAGCGCTGTGGTATGACAATTAACGAGATGAAAGAATACCTAAAGTTATGCCTCAAGGGAGAATCTTCCATCCCTGAAAGAAAAATAATACTGGAAAAAAAGAGAAAGAACCTACTTGAAGCAAAAAAGGAAATAGAGGACTCTATAGTATTCATAGACTGGAAGCAAAATTTCTACAACAATGTCCTCTCAGGAAAAACTAAATACTACAGCAATCTAATTCAAACCCAAGAAGAACTGTAAAAACCTTAAAATAGAACTTTTTTGCCATGTACTTTTCAAATAGACCTATTTTGTAGATCTTTTTTCGCTCTTGCAAAAATTTTAGAGCTATTTTCTTTGCTACGGATACTCGCTTTTTATTTGTTGCTCAAACAACATACATCATTTTACTAATTCTCCACACTATGTTGCTTGGTTTTTACCAAGGATATTGACAATTCAAGGAGAAATGTTATGAAAAAAGTTCTTACAATTTTCTTTTTTACATTAGCCCTGTTTTTCGCAAGCCAACTTCTTTTTGCAGAAACAGGAGAGTATTTAGTAATATCAACCACGGTGAGTGATATTGAGCCCATTTTCAAACTTCAGGGAACCTTTGATACCACTTCTTCATGGGTAGACGGAACATCTACTGGAGGAACATTAAATCCATCTTCCAACATAGACATTACAACACCAAATAATCATAACTCCTTTATAAACAAAGTAATAGCTTATTTTAGAGTTGTACAAACAAACGATGTCCGCAGTAGCAAATCTTATAAAATTACTATTACCGCTACTGAACTAGTAAATACCAATACAAATCTTACTTCAAACAACACAACACAAAACGTTGGCTGGTTCATCAACAGTTTTCACGAGGATTTATCCTCACCTTTAACAGTTACACCAGAAGTCACAACATCTGCTACAGGAAAAACATATACACTTACAGCATCCTATACAAACGGTCAATTTGTAGCTAAGGATACAGTACTTGTACAAATGGCTTTTGGATGGACTGGGGACAAGACTCTTGCAACAGGAGAATATCAAGCCACAATAAAAGTTGAGTATTCTGCACTATGATGTTTTAACAATCCAATCATAAGGATCAGGCAAATCCCCACGTTGGATTCCAACAAGAGTATCGTAAAACAATTGTGCAACCTTACCAATTTTACCTTTATTTAGAACAATTGACTTACCCTTGTATACCAATTCACCAATAGGTGAAATAACAGCAGCAGTGCCAGTACCAAAGGCTTCAGTTAAAGAGCCATCTTTATATGCTTTAAACAATTGGTCAACGCTAATGTGGCGTTGATCAGTTTCAAAGCCCATATCTTGTGCTAACTGCAAAATGCTCTTTCTAGTTATTCCGTCAAGAATGCTACCTTCAATTGGCGCAGTAACAATCTTGCCGTCAATCACAAGCATAATATTCATTGCACCAACTTCTTCAATGTATTTGTTTTCTCGCCCGTCCAACCAAAGAACTTGGTCAAACCCTTTTTGCGCTGCGTCAAATGTTGCTTTAAGGGAAGCTGCATAATTGCCACCAGTTTTAGCTCCCCCTATACCACCCTTTACAGCTCTAACATGAAGGTCTTCAATATGAATACGCAGTGGTTTAATTCCGTTTTCATAATAAGAACCAGATGGCGAACAAATTATAACATATAAAAAATGTTTTGCAGGATGCACTCCTAATTGAGCACCATGAGCAATCATCATTGGTCTAATATACAAAGAAGTTCCAATAGATGAAGGGACCCAATCTTTTTCCAATTCAACAAGCATTTTCATTGCCTTTAATTGAAAATCAGGATCCAAAGTAGGCATGCATAAACGTTGTGCACTAAGGTTCATACGCAATGCATTTTCCATTGGTCTAAACAATTGAATGCCACCATCTTTTCTCTTATATGCTTTTAAGCCTTCAAAAATTTCCTGAGCATAGTGGAGAACAGGAGAAGCTGGATCTATGCTTAGAGAACTATAAGGCACAATACGGGCGTCATACCAGCCAAGATCTTCCGTGTACTCAACTATAAACATATGGTCCGTAAAGATTTTACCAAATCCAAGATGATTTTCATCTGCAGGTTTTTGCTTAGGCTTTTCTGTTTTAGTAATTTTAATTTCCAAGTCCAACATTGCTACCCCCACCACAGCTCAAGTGAAGCTCAAGTCCAACTATCTCACACACAACGCTCCACGCTTCAACGCCTCAATATTTAGCTCCACTAAGCAGGATTTTGCCCCTGTAAACATTAGAGCAAGCATCTCCTTAATTGTGCCTATTTTTAGATTTTTCATAGCCTCTATATAGGCCCCCAACATCACCATATTAGAGACCCTAAGATTCCCAAGATCCTGAGCTATCTCAATACAAGGAACGTAAATAGCTTGCACATCCTTACGCTTTACTTTTTCAGAGATAATAGAACTATTCACAAAGACAAAGCCATTTGGGACCACACAGCTTTCAAACTTCAACAAAGATGGCAAATTCATTGCAATAAGCTCAGTTGGCTCCAACACAATTGGACTCACAATAGCCTGCTCAGACATCACAACGGAGCAATTAGCCGTGCCCCCTCTCATCTCAGGGCCATACGAGGGCAACCAAGAAACATTTTTCCCCTCCTTCATACCAGCCTCACAAAGCGTTTTGCCAATAGCCATCACACCCTGCCCACCAAAGCCCGATATTATTATCTCATTTATCATGCTTCAGCCTCCTTATAAACTCCAAGCGGGAAATAAGGAATCATGTTTTCCTTAAGCCATTTAACCGCCTCAACCGGAGACTTCCCCCAGTTAGTAGGACATGTTGCAAGAACCTCAACAAACGTAAAACCAGCACCCTCTTTTTGTAGCTCAAAAGCCTTTTTAATAGCCTTTTTTGCATTATTTAATTGAGGAATATCGGTAACACAAACACGAGCAGCATAGGCACAGCCATCAATAGTGCTAAGAATTTCACACATCCTAAGCGGACTACCATAATCTCCCTTTAGGCGCCCCAAAGGCGCAGTAGTAGCCCTTTGCCCAGACAAAGTAGTTGGAGCCATTTGACCACCAGTCATACCATAAATAGCGTTATTTATGAAAATAGTAGTAATTTTCTCGCCACGCATGGCCGCATGAATAATTTCAGCAGTACCAATAGCAGCAAGATCTCCATCTCCCTGATAAGTAAAAACAACAGTATCGGGATGAGAAACCCTACGGATACCCGTTGCAACTGCTGGTGCTCTGCCATGTGCAGCCTCATGCATGTCGCAATTAAAATAGTTGTAGGCAAAAACCGCGCACCCCACAGGAGCCACCCCAATTGTGCAACCTAGCACGTCCAGTTCTTCAAGAGATTGAGCAATTAATTTGTGAACAATACCGTGGGAACATCCAGGACAGTAGTGCAATTGGACGTCCGTGAGCCCTTTAGATTTCTGGTAGACAATTGCCATATTCACCTCCCCATTTCAATTTTTTCAAGAGATCCCCTCACAAAATTGGCCACATCATTAGGAGTTGGCACAACACCACCCGCTTTACCCGTAAACACAACTGGCCGGCACCCCTCAATGGCAATTCGCACATCATCCACCATCTGGCCCATACTAAGCTCAAAAGTGACCACAATTTTGCACGAATCCTGCATAGCCACCCTCTTGAGCGCCTTACTCGGAAAAGGCCACAGCGTGATTGGCCTAAACACGCCCGCACGAATCCCCTCCTTCTCAAGCAACTTTGTAGAGGCCATTGCAATGCGCGACGGAGTCCCATACGCCACAAGCACCACCTCGCAGCCATCCACATTGGACTGCTCCCATCTCGTTTCCCTCTCCTCTATATCCCGATACTTTTTAGCCAATCTCTCATTGTGTTCAGCACAAACATTGGGATCTATGTAAAGTGAATTAATAATATTAGGTTTGCGTTTATTTTCTGTACCAGTAGTAGCCCAGTCCTTTGCAGGAAGCTCTCGTAAAGGAATATTGGACCATTCAATAGCCTCCATCATTTGGCCAATCATACCATCTGCAAGAATCATAACAGGATTTCTGTAAATATCGGCCACATCAAAAGCCATGCGTACATAGTCAGTAGCCTCCTGAATAGTCGCAGGAGCATAGACCAAATGCCTGTAATCCCCATGCCCACCACCACGCGTTGCTTGAAAATAATCTCCTTGGGCCGGCTGAATTGTACCCAAACCAGGACCACCACGCATCATATTTACAATTACACAAGGAAGCTCAGCCCCACAGAGGTAAGAAATTCCCTCTTGCTTCAAAGAAATACCAGGGGAAGAAGAAGAGGTCATAACCCTTTTGCCACAACCAGCAGCCCCGTAAACCATGTTAATTGCCGCAACTTCAGACTCTGCTTGAAGAAAGCATCCACCAATTTCATGTAAATGCTCTGCAAAATACTCTGGAATTTCATTTTGTGGCGTAATAGGATAACCAAAGAAATACTTGCAACCAGATCTAATTGCAGCCTCCGCAATAGCCTCGTTGCCCTTCCACACTTCCTTTGCCATTATTTACCTCCTCCTTCAGCGCTCAACCGTAATAATTGAATCAGGACAAATCTTTGCACAACTAGCGCAACCAATACACTTATCCATATCTATAGGTTTAATAGTTGCAGGATGATATCCATTTCTATTAGTAATAACTTCTTCCATTACAACAATTTGCTTAGGACAAACACTTACGCAAAGTTCACAACCCTTACACCATTCACTCCTAAAATAAACTTTTACCGCCATATCAGTACTCCAAGATTTCTTCTTCACCGTTAAGAACACGCAAAGCACCCATTGCAAGAGCTTGCATTTCATCTTCTCCAGCATAAATATGAACAGGTGCAATATAAGAAACATGTTCCTCAATCCAACCAGTCAAAAAACTATCATGAGATAGCCCACCAGTAAGCAAAATAGCATCAACATCACCAGACAAAACAACACTCAAGGCACCAATTTCCTTGGCAACTTGATAAGCCATTGCCCTATACACAAACTCAGCTTCCTTGTCCCCATCTTTAATACGCTTACCTATAATTTGCCCGGCATTTGTTCCTAGATAGGCAAATAATCCACATTCTGACATATAAAAACGTCTTTGTTCCTCAAATGTTGCTCCATTTTTATGCTCAAAAGCAGCTTTAAGCACCTGCAAAACAGGAAGGCTTCCGGGCCTCTCAGCAGTAAAAGGACCATCTCCCTCTAAGCCGTTGTTAACATCTACAACCCTCCCCTTTTTATGAGCTCCAACAGTAACGCCACCACCCATATGAGCAACAATTACATTCAAAGAGTTATACGTTTTGCCAACATCACTGGCATATCTTTTAGCTATAGCTTTTTGATTAAGGGCATGAAAAATAGAACGTCTAGGGAAATCGGGATGGCCAGATAAATGTGCAATATCTGTCATCTCATCAATTACAGGAGGATCAACAATAAAAGCAGGCTTGGAGATTTGTTGCCCAATTTCATATGCTAGTATTCCACCCAGATTACATGCGTGTGTCCCATACCTGCACTCAATAAGATCCTCCAACATTTTCTCATTGACCCTATACGTTCCACCAACAATTGGCCTTACAAGACCACCCCTTCCAACAACTGCATCAAACTTAATCAAATCAAATCCATGCTTTTTCAAATATTCAAGAACTAGAGGCTTACGCATTGTGGCGTTTTCCTCCATGTTGTGCACTCCCTCCATATCCTTATGAGAGTGATTAAAAGTATGAACCAAAAGCCTCTTTTCTCCCTCATAGACAGCAATTTTGGTAGATGTAGAGCCAAAGTTAATTGCAAGAATTCTATGATTAACTCCCACATGACCCTCCATTCTTGGGGTCCAGAGCAAGTGCAAACAAAATTGAATTAATCTTGCTTTGAACATCGTCTGCCCTAGACGTAATTATTACAGGAACCTTTGCACCCACAATAAGACTGGCCACCTTTGCGTGTGCAAGATATACCAAAGCCTTATACAGTACATTGCCTGTTTCAATATTTGGAACGAGCAAGATATTGGCACAACCTGCATTAGGATCCTTAATTCCCTTATGTCTAGAAGCCTCTACGCTAATTGCATTATCCAATGCAACAGGCCCAATAACCGTACAATTTTCTATCTCTTTAGCCATATTTAAGCTAACAAGCTCAGATGCATCCAACGTTGCAGGCATTTTACTATTGACCTTCTCAACTGCACACAAACACGCCACAACAGGCCTTTTTATACCAATCCCATTAGCAACCCAAACGGCATTAGCAATGATATCTTTCTTTGCATCAAGATCTGGTGCAATATTCATTGCAGAATCTGTTACCAACAATAATCTTTCAAATTCAGGAATTGAAAATAACGCCACATGAGATAAAAGCCTTGCCTGGCGTAGTCCAAACTCTTTATCTAAAATAGCCTTAAGAATAATGGAAGTATCAACAAGACCCTTCATAACAGCATGAGCAAAACCTTTTTTTGCAAGTTTTACCGCAATAGAACAAGAGGCAATATCATCTATTTCATCTACAATCTCATATTCACTTAAATCAATTTTACATTCTTCAGCAATATGACAAATCTTTCTTTTGTTACCAATAAGAATTGCATCAATTATGTCTTCTTTATGTAAATCATCAATTGCGTGCAATACATGACTATCTTGCGCACAAGCAACAGCAACAGTCTTCTTTCCCTGTCTTTCAACTAAAACTCGAAGAGAATCTATAGATTCAATCATCAAAGCTCTCCCTTTGTGTTCAGTTTAGAATCAGAACCTAGAATCTGCAGTTGTTATAGCAACACCCTTTTTTCTCGCTTACTACTACATTAGTTCCAAAGCCTTATAAGCTTTTTCAAAAAGACTAGCTATTTACAAATAACGGGTTGTCTGTTAGCATTAACTGTAACTTTATAAATTACATTTTATTAAGAAGACAAGGTTTTTATGGATGGAGTTTTTATAATTGCAGTTCATGCTTTAGTTTATTTAGGCCATGTTGATAATTTTGTCTCAAGTGAGCAACTAGCCAAGAATATATGTACAAATCCCGCACGGATTAGAAAAGTGATGTCGCAATTGCGCAACAAGGGTTTTGTTAAGACAAAAGAAGGGAAACTAGGAGGTTACAAAATTAACAAAGACCCAAGAACTATAACCCTCAAAGATATAGCGGTTGCATTGAATTCCTCCTTTGCAAAACCAACGTGGAAAAACGAAGAATTTAATGAAAAATGCCTCATTTCCACTCACATGAAAGATATAATGCAAAATTTAGGGCAAAAAATGGACAGCCTTTTGTACAAGTTTCTTGAGCAAATTAGCGTCAAGGAAATAGAAGAAAAAATCCTAAGCCAAGAGTACAGATTATGAAGAAAATAAGTAAGATTAGAATTATTTTAATTCTCATAGCCATCTTATTTATTGCCATTGGTATTATAAGAGGAGAAGTAGCTATTGTTCTGAACAAGGCAATAAAGCTCTGCTTAGAATGTATTGGAATAGGATAATGAAACAGAAAAAGCCACAAACCATATCATTTTTGCTCTCTAAGTACAGATACATAATTGGAATACTAGCCACATTTTTATCAAACATACACATTTTTAATTTTGCTAAAGGAGTAATTAATCAAGGAAAAGCAAAAAGTGTCTGTGTTCCTGGACTTAATTGCTATTCATGCCCAGCTGCAACTGGAGCCTGCCCAATTGGAGCTTTCCAAGCTGTTGTTGGCTCACCTGAGCATAGCTTTTCTTATTATGTCATAGGAACACTAATCTTTTTTGGCATTACGCTTGCAAGGTTTGTTTGTGGCTTTCTATGTCCCTTTGGCTGGTTTCAAGAGCTGTTGTACAAAGTTCCATCAAAGAAGATTTCAACAACAAAGGTTCGAAAGTTAACCTATGTAAAATATGTCATACTTGCTGTTTTTGTTGTAATTCTTCCAATGTTTGTTGTAGATGAAGTTGGACTTTCTATCCCTTTCTTTTGTAAGTATTTATGCCCTGTTGGAGTCTTAGAGGGAGCTATACCTTTAGCAATTGTCAATGAAGCCATTAGAGGTGCTCTAGGTTTCTTATTTAGTTGGAAAATGACCATTTTGATGGCAGTTATTTTAATATCGGTATTAATTTATAGACCATTTTGCAAATGGATATGTCCCCTTGGTGCGTTCTATTCCTTGTTCAATAGAATATCGCTAGTGTCGCTTAACGTTAACAAGGATAGGTGCATCTCGTGTGGCAAGTGTGCACAGGTGTGCAAGATGGATGTTGATGTTACAAAAAATGCAAATGACGGCGAGTGCATCCGCTGTGGCAAGTGCATTAAAGCATGCCCCACTTATGCAATATCGTTCTCGCATATTTTGAAAAACTCGGAGGAACAAAAATGAACGTAAAAAAATTAGTTTTATTGTTAATTATTCTGCTTGTTAGCATAACAATTATCTGGGCAAAAGATGGCGATATGTTCCCTTCATTTGAAGGCTCAGATCTTGATGGAAATCCTGTTGACCAATCACTATTTCTTGGCAAGGTTACAGTTGTCAATTTTTGGTTCTCAACCTGTCAACCTTGCATTTCTGAGCTTGGAGAATTAGATGCTCTTGATAAAGAATTACAGCAAAAAGGTGCAATGGTTGTTGGAATAAATGTAGATACTCTTAACAACAACACAAAAATGATTGAGAAGGCCAAGTCTATTCTCAAAGCAAAAAACGCAAGCTATATGAATATTACCTTCTCGTCAAAATCTCCTTTAGGAAAACTAGTATCTTCCATCTATGCATATCCAACAACCTATGTACTAGACAAAGAAGGCAAAATTGTAGGCTCCCCTATTCTTGGAGCCATAACAAGTAAGGCTACAAAGGCAAAGCTAATGAGTCTAATTGAACAGGCATTTGCAAGAAAATGAGGGCTCACAAGAACGTAGCAAAACAACAAAACATAATTTATGAGTTTTTTGCCTCTTCTCTTTCAAAGTCCCCTGCCCCATGTTTGCAAATAGGACAAATGAAATCAGCTGGCAAAGGATCTCCTTCATACACGTAACCACAAATCTTGCAAACCCATGTAGCTTTTTTCTCTTCCTTTGACTGTGGGTCATTTTCAGCCTTAGCACTCCCAACACTAGAGCCCTTAATGTCTGAAAGATAAAAAGAATAAGAACAAGGAGCCTCTGTGCTAATTTTTTTTGCCTCAGTGACTTGTGCAATATAAAGCCAATGGCTTCCAACATCAACAGTTTGTACAACAGAAGCGCTAAGAAAACTACAAGTACTTTCAGTTATGTAGAATACGCCATTACTAGATCTTTTGGTGAACTCATAATCTTCAAACTTATCAACATCCCTTCCACTTACAAAACCAAACCTTTTAAAGAGATCCATCTTAGCAGAAGTACTTATCATACTAACATTAAAAATTCCAGATCCCTGAATTAATTCATTAGTATAATTACTTTTGTTTACGGCAATTGAAACTAAAAGAGGATTCTCTGCCACTTGGCAAAGAGTATTAGTAATGCAGGCATTGTCCTTTTCTTTGCTCCTTGCGCTAAGAACAAAAAGACCATATGTGATGTTATGCAAAGCCTTCCTGTCAATCACACCATCTACAACCACACTCTTAACAGTCTTTCCAACTGATTCCTTTGTTTTTTCCATAACTACCACCTTTAGGGATTTTTCAACTCAACCAAGCGCCACATCTAAAACCATCATTAAACTAAAACCAACAGCAAAGAGAACAGTGCCAATATTTGAATGCTCCCCTTGCGACATTTCTGGTATAAGCTCCTCAACAACAACATAAAGCATAGCCCCTGCAGCAAAGCTCAATAAATAAGGTAGAGCAGGAATTATGAGATGCGCAACTAGAATTGTGAAAAAAGCAGCAATTGGCTCTACAATACCAGAAAGCACCCCACCTAGAAATGCTTTACTTTTTTTATTACCTTCTGCCCTAAGAGGCATTGAAATAATTGCACCCTCAGGAAAGTTTTGAATAGCAATACCCAAAGATAAAACTAAAGCACTAGTAGCTGTAATTTGTGCACTACCAGACATAAGTCCTGCGTACATAACACCAACAGCCATTCCCTCTGGAATATTATGTAATGTTACCGCCAAAACCATCATGGCAGTACGATTAAGATTACTTCTTGGACCCTCTGATTTGTCACTTCCTACATGTAAATGAGGAATTACATGATCCAAAATAAGAAGAAATAATACACCAAGCCAAAACCCAACAAAGGCAGGCAAAAAAGAGAACTTTCCCAACCCCTCTGATTGATCAATGGCTGGAATTATTAAACTCCAAATGGAAGCTGCAACCATAACCCCTGCAGCAAAACCGGCAAGAGCACGCTGAACTAAAGCCCCAAGAGCTTTTCTCATAAAGAAAACACAAGCAGATCCTGCAGTAGTTCCTAAAAATGGAATTAATAGTCCCAAAAAAGTCTCCATTTATATCACCTCACGCATAAGTGCAAATAACAGAATTACTTTCCTTTCAGTTCTTTGTAATTTCTCCATCTGTGCAATATATGGTGTAGGTTCCTGTGCTAGAATCCCAGTTAGAACCCTTTTCAATAGCATTCCACTGCTCCATAGATCCATCATAATTAATGGTTTGTAATTTCGAACAATAAGAAAAAGCACTATTGCCTATTACGGTAACGCTACTGGGAATAGTTATCTTTTCTAGCTTTTTACAATTGTTAAATAAATCTTTCTCTATGCTTGTAACACCAGTTGGAATTGTTATCTCAGTAAGTTCATAACAACTTGCAAAGGCAGAATTGCCTATACTCGTCACACTTGATTGTAGTGTTATTTCCTTAAGCTTATTACAACTATGGAAGGCTCCCACACCTATACTTGTCACGCTGTCAGGTAGGGCTATACTTTCAAGCTCACTACAACTACCAAAGGCATAAGACCCGATATTTGTTACACTTGACGGTATTGTGATTTCAGAAAGTTTGCTACAATTATTGAACGCATCTCGCCACAAATCCGTCACAGCCTTTCCTTTGTACGTGGAAGGAATAACTACTGAGGTAATGCTCTTCTCTTTACAAATCACAGAATATGTATTTGTCTCAACAACAAAAGAATACTCTAAGCAATTAGGTTTCCAAATTGCATAAAGCGTCAAGTTCTCATGAACGGTAATAGACTCGGACTCAAGATAAGACTTTCCATCCTCATTTGAAGAAGTATTCCATACGTCAAATATATACCCCACCTTTGAAAGCGAATCAGAAGAAGGAAGTGTTATGTTTTTACCTTTCTCAACTTCAATTGAATCAGGAACAGTTCCTTCAGCACCATTAGCATCAAAAGTTACAGTGCATTTCTTAACCTTGACTTCTGGCTTACAGCCCATCATACAAAGAGCAACTAAAATAACCGCCCAAAAAAACAATATCTTTTTCATTCTTGACCTTTTGACCTGCTAGAACCTTCTGACTGGACGAACCCTGTTTTTATTGCCTTGTGAATTTATAATATGGTAACCATTCTTGAAGTCCCAAGCAATAGAATCAACCTCACCAGACGACTCAGTACTGGACCAGTATATGCTACTATCATCAAAAGAACCCAACCCTTTCATATATAGATTCGTGTACATTAGTCCAATTTCATGACTACTTGGTAGAAACCAGTCATCAAATCCATTATTTGAATATCTTGAACAGGCCAATGCCGCATAAATTCCCTTTTGTTCACCGCCATAAGCCAAATACATGTTATCTTCTACATCACTTTTTACAAGTGCAGTCGTATTGTCTTTTCCAGCACCAATGTCCCATTTAGTTCCTATCCTTCTGTATGTTGATGAGTAGCCAGTTTTTAAACAATAGCCAAAAACATATTCGTAGTCCAAAACGCCATAAGAGTTTTTATAGCTTAAATCCTCCGGTGCGGCTTCAAGATATCTCCAGCCACATTCA
This sequence comes from Selenomonadaceae bacterium, assembly GCA_963621975.1. Taxonomy (GTDB): domain Bacteria; phylum Spirochaetota; class Spirochaetia; order Sphaerochaetales; family Sphaerochaetaceae; genus UBA9732. Next base: position 38,178 of record CAVFGI010000012.1, on the reverse strand, counting down.
GAAGAAATGAGACCATCCTTATTTGTTTTTGTCTCACCCCCCCCTGTAAAGTCGTCAACATACTGGACATTGTTGTCAGCATCGCAGTCGTAGAAGATAATTCCACCGGCAGGTCCTATATCACCAACCTTATATAAACCATCACTAGGTTGTGGTGAAGGTGTTGGGCTTGGTTCTACAGGCTCTACAGGCTCTATTGGTTTCTTTGTGCTATTATCACAAGAAACAAACAAGAAAATAGTAAGAAAAAAAGAAACAAAACAACATACAAGAATAAGGACTTTACTCAAATTTATCTTCATAAAACACCCCAAACCTCCATATCATCATTTTAATAAAGCAAAGTATACTCTGTCTAGCTGAAATTTATGTTGCCAAAACAACAGCTACCCCACCAAATCCTTAGACCGCAGTGTTCGTTTATCATTGCATTAAAACTTTACACTTCTATAGATAATCCAAACGAGAATTGAATATCGTTTTTAGCCTTTGAAGTCTCTCCTGTTTTTATATTGTGTGTCCAACGAGAGAGATATGCAAGGTTTCCAAATACAGAAATATCCATCCATTTCACAAGCTGTGGCACATAATATTTTGCCTCTATAGAAAGAGTTAGCTGATATGTGATTGTGTCACCATAAGGAGTTGGTCCTTTAATGTTGGCTTTTTCATTATTATTGTTCTCTGTATTGTGTGAATGGAACATAGTTATTTCACCCTTGCGAATGAATTCAGATCCCAATGCAATATAAACCACCTCTGGAACATTGTACTCAACTTGGAGTTTTCCAACAGTTGCATCAGAACCATAAGGAAAACCAATATAGTTAAGCTTTATTGTTCCCGAGCCTTGATATATGAAGGTGTAGTCTCTTTGAAGCATAAGAAAGTCTACACCGTCACGTCTATACATCATTGGAGTTGTAAAAGAGCCTTCCGCTGTTGCTTTTATATAGCCATTTCCCAAAACAAAACTATATGAAGACCCCAAAAGCATGCCAAGAGCGTTGGACTGGCTGTTTCCTTCTCCCGGAATAGTTCCATTGTCAAGTCCAAACTGCCAGTAAATATCCCACCCATTAAGCGGTGTCACATAAAGTTCAAGAGAGGCAATAGAGTTAAATAGGTCTCTATTGTTGAGCTGGTGGTAGATAAACGCAGGATTAAGGTTTTGAATTTCTAGAACCTGACTGCGGTACATTAAAGATTCTGTAAGAACAAAACTTAGCCAACTAAGGGGCTTAAATTCCAACCTATGGTTCATGAATATTCTTATATCGTCTGGACCCTTTTTATCTTCTTCTGATACATACGGTTGTGTTTCAAGGAATATATTATTCTATTCATACTTGAAGGTATCGGTATATATAGAAAGCCGAGCAAAATCATGGTAACTCACATGCTTGTCTATTATAAAGGACCCAATAATGCTTCGTCCCCAGTTTAGCCGGTCCCGTCCAAATAGTAAATTCCAGTTGTTACCCCCAAATGAAACAAAAGCTCGTGTTGGAAAATTTGCAGCAATATTCCAAAAATTCCAGAATGGAGTATTGTCGTTATACATAGAAGAGAAGCTTGTACTTGACTTAACGACATGTGGGGAATATCTGTACTCCAAATCCCAATCTGCAGGAAGATCCTTCTCCTCCGTTATGCCGTTTTCATGCATATATTTCTTTTTAACATTTTCATAAGAATCAACAATAGCGCCAATGCCATATGGGAAATCGGTCTCATGACTGTAGAGTTCTGTTCCATCCCAGGCGTATCGGCTTTTTGTGAGGGCCAGTTCAGAGTAAGTATAAAAGAAATCCTTAACGCCAAATTCTAGCTCAAGTGTTAGAAGTTTCTGCCTTTTATCAAAGTTGTAAAACCAGTCTGTGTCATTTACATAATCTTCAGTATTTGCATGAAGATATATTTCTGGAGATCCAACAACTCCAATATTATAGCTGAACCCATCAGACAATGAGAATTTTGAACTATATCTTTCTAATCTTGATTTGAGAGAAGAAAGAAGATTTTGTGTAAATTCGTTTTCTATGGCAAGTTTCTCTACCCTAGATAGAATTATCTCTGCTTCACTTCCAGTCCATGGCTGAGAGTAAGACGGGGAAGTCAATCCTAAAAGCGAATAAAGCATGTATGTATCATTGTAAAATTCACTTTCCGATATTGGAATTATGAATGAACTAAGATTTGAGGCTACCCCACCCCATATACTGCAAGTTACAACAAGCAGCATCAAAATAGCAAACAGTTTTATCTTCATGTCCACGATAATAAGAAATGCTTCTTGAAAAGTCTAGGAGGGTTCCTCTCAGGTACCTTGGACGCTTCCTTTGGCCCAAATCTGTTTCATCTGTTTTAACTGTTTACCAATCTGTGTGGGACGTTTGGGACGTGTGGGACGTCTCAGTCGTGTGGGACGTGTAGGTCGTATGGGACGTTCCAGTCGTGTGGGACGTGTGGGACGTTCCAGTCGTGTCTGAACCCTCCCAAAAAAAAGGAAACACTTCACTTGAAATAATAGTGGAGGACGTTCCATCTCCACCATCAACTTTATTGACAGATTCAACTTCACATACTTATCATTCAAACTAGCACACAAAAGAGGACCAAAAATGAAAAAAACAATAATTAGCATTTTAACAATATTCTTATTAATACCAAACCTTTTCGCATTTTCCACAACCAGTAGCCAACTACCATTTGTCGAAAGTGGCGTCCTAATTCCAATAGAAAGCAATACAATAGGAAATAGCATCTATGCAAAGATGGATGCACTATTTATCCTAGCCGGAAAAGGAGTACCCAGCACATCAAGACCATGGACAGTAGCCCAAGCAAGAAGTGAGCTACTCATAATAAACCCAAGTGAACTAAACAAAGAAACCTTAAAGCTCTACAACCAGCTCTACACATATCTCTTTACAGAAGATAAAAATACACTCACCCTAACAGCCACACTCTCCCCTGAAGCCTATTTTCACACAAACACACAATACAATCGCGAAGAGTACTGGCAATACGACTACGAAAAAAGAAATCACATAGCCGCCATTGTAATAGACAACAGCACACACGGAATCTATGGACACCTAGAACTCTCCCTAGGAAAAAGTATGATTGCAGCAGACGACACCACAACAGCCATCACCATTAAGCAGTATGTAGAAAGCCTCGGCAAAACATGGGGAGGCATTGGCACGCTAATAGCACAAGTTGAAGGCGACAACTACAAAGTCATCACCAGCCAAAAAAACTACTCTGAACGCCTTTCCTTCAATATGCCATCCATCAGTAATGCCGATATTAATGTGCCCCGTCGAGCATACCTAAACTGGGCCAACTCCTTCATGACAATTGGAATTTACAAAGCACAAAAAAGTTGGGGATACAATAAAGGAGGAAATTTCATCTTTGATACCCACAACGATTACTACTCTTGGCTAGGCCTAAAAACCTACTCCAAAAACTTTAATTTTGAGTATGCCCTAGTCTTTCCAGAAACCTACAGAGGAGGCACCAATTACTATTCAAAAGACGGAGAAGAATACAGAAGAGTCTTCGCAACTCACCAAATAGAATTTAGACTCTTTGACAGAGCAAACATAGCCTTAAGTGAAAACATAATGTACAGGTTCACTAATTATTTTGACATAACCCAGCTCAACCCAGCAACCATATACCATAACAATGTAAACAACAATCAATTTAACGCCATAGCTCACGTAGAGTTTGAAATATCACTTCTTCCATCTTTACTACTCTACGGCTCATGGGTATGTGACCAAGGCTCATTCCCAGGTTTTGAAGACAAATCAACTGAAGACCAAGCAATGGGATTCTCGCTTGGACTAGAATACAATACCCTTATAATGAACGGAATTGCAAAATTCTCAATTGAAGGCATATACACAAACCCAGCCCTCTACAGGCCCACAGGAAGCTCGGATTTTATCATCAATTACAATGCAATCAATGCCAACGACTATTATAGGTATCCATTTTTCAGCTATATAGGATACAAATACGGTGGAGACACCATCAACCTAAGAGCAGATGCTACTTACATGCATGACAACTGGACAATCTACTCTAGCCTTGAACTTCGCTTAGACGGAGAATTTACCCTCTATGACGAGTACAATTCCCCAATGCTGTTAACAGCTCCAAGTGGCGACTATGACACAGTACTAACATTCAATATAGAGGGAGAATACAACACCCAATTATGGTCTAACCTCCCCCTTAAACTATTTGCAGATATTACTCTTACAAACAGTAAAAAACGAGGATTTGATGCTCAATTTGCCATTGGTGGTTCAATTTCCTACTCAATACTAACAAATTGAGCACTCAAACTAGAAAGCGTAAGATAAACTCAAGACCATTTGCAAATCTTGTTGTTTAACACCCTTTTCGTTTCCATAGTTGTTAATGTTAATGAAATTAACTTCCGCATAAGAACTAAGAGCCTTTGTAATAACATACGAAGCATTAACACCAACCACGGTAGTATACTGAACAGCATTTCTTACCGTTTGCGCATTTGGATATTTATCATTTGCAGTTGTATGCTTCTCCGTTGGAGTGTTCTTGTTATATTTTACATACTCGTCATAAGAAGAACCACCAAAAGCATCCCATTGAGTCCAAATATCGTGAGTACCATGTGCCATAAAGAAAACATTACCACCTAACTCAAACTTAAAATCACTGGACACCCAATTTACATTAAGATTTCCAACTAGAGCATCAGGACCATATGTATAACCCAAAGCATATTCATCGTAGCTAATTGTATTAGTAGAAGAACTCCAGTTTCTAACAGCAACAACATAATTCATACCATAACTATTTGAGGAAGAACCGTATTCCTCAACATCTCTCAAATACAAATAAGGATCGGTCTTTGCAAATTCCAATGAAGCATGAAGAACACCACCCTTGAGAGTAAAAGCACTCTGCACGCCCAAAAGGAGACCAAAAGCAGATGGTGCATCCTTATAATCAGGATTTGGACCTTCTTCAATCATTGGGAAAGCTAATTCATCAATTATTACCTGACCATAAACGTTAAGCCCCTTGATAATTGTCCAGTCTGCTTCAAATGCCAAAGTGGAATTTGAAGTTGGCTTTGTATAGTTGTTGTGGTTAAAATTAACAGGATTTAAGGCTCTAATGTCTATTGTATTGTCTTCAGACATATACATCAGACCTTCAGTTAAAGTAAGCGTAAGCTTGTCAGAGAAGAACCTACCCTCAACCCTGTGAGCCGTATAAAACTTTAAACCTTTCATAGGTCCGTACTTCTTGCTTCCTTCAATATCATTCAAACCTTGCCAAATTGGACTGCTCTCATTGGTACCCCAGTAATTCTGTGGGTGTGGGAAGAAAGAAGTCAAGAAAGTGTATTTATATTTATTAGAATAAGTTGTGAAGCGCACCATATCGTGGTGAGGAAGATTATCGCTTATTGTTAGATTACCTGTAGTTCCAGCACCCCAAGAGATCCTATCTCTTCCAAATTGAGCGCTCCAACCATCACCACCAGCAGAAACAAAAGCCCTATTTGGATAATTACCATCTATGAGAGCAGGCTCAAACTCAAGATTCTGCAAGAAAAGAATGTTTGTACTAAGAGAATTAACTCCCAATTCTTTCGAATAATTAGAACCAGCGTGAACAGTATTTTGAAGATTTAACTGAAAGAAGGCATAGAAATGATCTGTAGCCCATGTTTCCCAATTGATATCAACAAAAGGCTTTTGCTTTGTAGAATTATAAATCCACTGGTCTCTGCCTTGGAAAGCTTTTTCAGTAATACTTGAAGTTGCAAGCGTTCTTTCATAACCTTCAGTGTTTGTATGATAGTAAAGTTCAAGATTAACATCTCCAGAGAATTAAAGATCTATTGTAGATGTTTTAATCTGATGCTCTGCTAAAATACTATTTTTTGCATCTTGAAGCATATTAGCAAGCACATCATTTGAAACTTCACCTTCAATTTCAACAATCATTTTAAGAAGTTCATCACCACTGTATGGACCCGTTGTTGAAGGAAGGCTATGTCCTTGGCATAAGTAAACATACTTAATAGCCTCATATTCTTGGCTTGTTGCCGAATAAATCTTTTGAAGATTTGCACTTGCTCCCGCATAAACACTTGCTGTTAGAAATAAAGCGCAAAGCAAAAGCATAAACAGTTTTCTTTTCATCAAAATCCCTCCAATTCTTCTAAATTTTCCTTACTTCCAATAATACCTAAATTTTATAACATTGCAAAATTATTTTAGTTTCAAACAAAACACAGACACAACTTCTCCACAATCTCACTAATTTTATCCATGTCCAAAGTAGCATAGTTCATGATAAAAACATTCCTGCAAGCATTACTTTCATGATAGAAACTAGACAAAGTACACAATCCAAGGCCCTGTTCTCTAGCCTGCGCAACAACAGAGTTTTCATCCCTTGAACACAAAACCTTCATCAAAAAGAAAAGCCCCGCCTTCTCCCCAGAAATTTCCACAATAGGACAAAGAGCACTAGCTTTTATAGCCCTTATAAAAGCATCTCTCTTCTTTCTATAATACGTTCTCAACCTATTTATATGCGACCCCATTTTTCCACTGTCCATAAATTCGGACAACGTATACTGCTCAAAAGTAGACACCGTACACGAATAAAAAGAGAAATTCTCATTAACCTTTTGAGCAAGCACAGGAGGCAGCACCATATAACTAATCCTAACAGTAGAACACAACGCCTTTGAAAAGGTATTAATGTATACAACACAGCCAGCCTCATCAATTGACTTGAAAGAAGGAATAGGCTTCCCATCAAGCCTCAATTCACTGTCATAGTCATCCTCCACAATATATCTACCCCTCACAGCGGAGGCCCAAGCCAAAAGCTCATATCTTCTAGAAATTGGCATTATTCTGCCTGTAGGATATTGGTGCGATGGAGTAATATGAAGCACACCGATATTTTTATTTTCCACCTCCCTAGCATTCACACCCTTCCCATCAAGAGACAAATAATCAACCTTAACACCCTGAGCCTTATAAATCTTTTCTTGCTTAGAATAACCAGGATTCTCTATACCATAATTAACATCTCTGCCAATCAATTGAACTAATAAACCATAAAGGTATTCACTTCCAGCACCAATGACTATTGAGGCCTCATCTACATTTAAACCTCTGTATTCCTTCAAATACCCAGCAATACTCCTACGTAAAGAAACAACACCTTGAGATGGAGAATTCTCAAGTAAAACTTGTCTCTTTTCAGAGAAAACCTTTCTTGTTGCCCTCAACCAATTATCAAAAGGAAAAAGGTCCGATGGCGTCTGATTATTAGAAAAATCAATGATAAGTTTCTCTTTTAGACCATTGTTTTGAGACTCTTCAGAATAAACAGTCTTGTTTTTTAAACGTCCAATCTTTGCATGAACAACATTATTTGAAATATCACAAACAAAATAACCACTTTTAGGTTTGGAAGAAATATAACCCTCAGAAAGCAAAAGTTCATAAGCATTTTCTACAGTAATAACACTCACACCATTATTTATAGCCATTTGCCTTTTTGATGGAATTTTATCTTTGCTAGAAAGCGTACCATCAAGAATGTCTGATTTAATTGCGTTATATAAAGCAATATACAGAGGCTCTTTCGTACTTTTTAAATCATAAGTTAACATAAAAACCAACCATTTTAATATCAAACTGACCTTATTATAAAAATATTTTTTGACCATTTCAATAAGGTCAATTCAAGCTTACACTATGAGCATAAACGGAGGAAACAACAATGTGTAAAAAAAACCTAGCCCAAATGCTCAAAGGTGGTGTAATTATGGACGTTACAACGCCAGAACAAGCCATCATTGCCCAAAACGCAGGAGCATGTGCCGTCATGGCCCTTGAACGTATCCCAGCTGACATAAGAGTAGCCGGCGGTGTTTCTAGAATGAGTGACCCTAAAATGATAAAAGGAATCCAAGAAGCAGTATCAATACCAGTTATGGCAAAATGCAGAATTGGACATTTTGTTGAGGCACAAATCCTTGAAGCTATAGAAATTGACTTAATAGATGAAAGTGAAGTTCTCTCCCCTGCCGATAACCTCCATCACATAAACAAATGGGATTTTAATGTCCCCTTTGTATGTGGAGCAAAAGATTTAGGAGAGGCCTTGAGAAGAATAAATGAAGGTGCATCTATGATTAGAACCAAAGGCGAAGCCGGAACAGGAGATATCATACAAGCAGTACAACATATGCGAAAAATGAACGCACAAATAAGAAAAATAGCATCCATGAGAGAGGATGAACTTTTTGAAGCAGCAAAGAGCCTTCAAATACCATATGAGCTTGTACAATACGTGCATAAAAACAAATGTCTTCCCGTAGTAAACTTTGCAGCAGGTGGCGTAGCTACTCCTGCAGATGCAGCTTTAATGATGCAACTTGGTGCTCAAGGAGTCTTTGTTGGATCAGGAATCTTTAAATCAGGGAACCCTGAAAAACGTGCAAATGCAATTGTAAAAGCCGTGGCAAACTACACAAATGCAAAACTAATAGCAGAACTTTCAGAGGACCTAGGAGAAGCTATGGTAGGAATCAATGAAAATGAAATAAACCTCCTTATGGCAGAACGAGGCAAATAAATAGCTTTCGCAGAACATCCCATAATCTGTTTCATCTGTTTGCCAATCTGTTTAGGACGTGTGGGACGTTTGGGACGTTTGGGACGTCTCAGTCGTGTAGGACGTCTCAGTCGTTTGGACGTTCCACTCCTTCAATACAAAAAGCTCTCAATCTTTGACCCCAAGGAAGCCATATTGGTCTCAGGATAATAGCTTTCCGGTAAAGCCCTAAGCATTGATGAACCATAGTTCTTTTTGATTATGCGAGCATCTAAGATTAGAACAATGCCCCGGTCAGAAGTATGTCTCATAAGACGACCAAACCCTTGTTTCAGACGCATAGTAGCATGAGGAAGACTCATAGTGTAAAACGGATTAATCCCCTTCTCTTCCAAAACACGTGACCTAGCCTTAAAAATAGGATCATCTGGCATTATAAAAGGAAGTTTAGTTATTATAACCAATCTCAGTGTATCGCCAGGAGCATCAACACCCTCCCAAAAACTATCGGTGGCAAAGAGAACACTGTCCATATTTTCTTTGAATTTGTTCAATAGGACATGACGCTCAAAATCGCCCTGTTTGAAGGCAGTAATACCCAAGCCCATCAACATTGGTGCTACGCTATTGTACACAGCTTCCAGTTGTCTAAAACTTGTAAAAAGAACCAAAGCACCACCATTGGAGCTTGCAATAGCATTATGAATATTCTCAATGAGAAATTTCACATATTCATCTTCCTTGCTTGGAGAAAAAATAGGTGTATCATAAGGAGTAAGCAACATGAGCCTGTTTTTATAATCAAACGGAGAAGAATAAACCTTACGAATAAAATTTCTTCCCTCAATAGGAAGACCAATGTCTGAACACCAATAGGCAAAATCATCGTTCAAACACATTGTGGCACTCGTACACACCACGGAAGAAAGCGGTCTAAAAAGCGCATCAGATAAGATTGTAGCAACTTCAAGAGGAGCTTGATTGAAGAAAACATACTTTCCCTTGCCAACTTTCTGAATCTCAAGGTAATTAATTCCTTCATTTAAATCCTTACACTGAATGTAGTCTTTTAAGAATGAAATTTGGTCAACAATCCTAGAAATATGGACCTTAAGGTCATCGGCCTTAGTTAAGACAGCTTCGTCGGTAGATTTAATCTTCATGTAGAAATCCGCTAGCTTTGCAGTCAAATTCTCTCCCGCTACCACCACCTGATTTGCAACATCTCCACCAATATTAAAGATTTCTTTTGCATTTGCATTGTCTAAAAGAAGATGCACCTCATGGCGAGAGTTTAAGATATCTGTGAAAATTAAATTTAGTGTCTCACAGCGCTCCTTAAGCAAGTCGTAGGCTGTGAGAATTTGCTCGTATAATGCGCGCTCTGTGCAATATGGCAAAAGGTCATCCAAAATATGGCCATAGCCTGTCTTTCTGGACTGTCTTCTATCTTGGATATAGCTAAGTTGGCGCATTAAATTATAGCTAGAAAAAGAATTAGTAAACAAATCTGTTGCAGTTCTCTCAATATTATGTGCCTCGTCAATCACAAGGTGGTTAAACCCCGGAAGTACGGCATCATCATTGTAATTAATCTCATCCACGTATCTGGCATGGCTGTCAACAAACAGTAGATGATGATTACACACAATAATTGAGGAATCCATGAGTTTTTTCTTTGCCTTAAAGTAAAAACATTTGTTGTAAAACGGACATTTACCGGAAATACATAGATCTGCATCGGAACAAACAGAGTTCCAAACACCACCATCTATGTGATTAGGATAGTCTTCTCTTAGACCAGTTTCTGTTTCATTTGCATACCTATTGAGGCGAATAATCTCAGACGATAAATCGTCCTTAAATAAAGCCACACTCTCCACTTCTGATGCAAGGCGTCTAAGACATAAATAATGAGCCCTTCCAACAGCAAATGCAACAGAGCAATTCACACCTAGAATATTTAACAAGGTTGGAATATCTTTATCCATTAGTTGACGCTGAAGATTAACAGTAGAGGTCGCAATTACAGTACGCTCTTTAGCTGTGACCTTGGCACTTGAAGAATTGCCAGCTAACGAATTACCAGCTAACGAATTGCCAGCTGACCCTTTAAACTCCCCTCTAGCGTCTAAAGTGTGCAAAATTGCAGGCACAAGATAAGCAAAACTCTTACCAATTCCAGTACCTGCCTCAATAGCGCCAATACAATCTTTTTCATAGCAGTGCAGAACATCTAAAGCCATTTTAAGCTGACCATCTCTGAATTCATACGAATCTAAACAATTACAGAGAAGCCCATCCTGGTCAAAGATTTCATATATTTGCTTGTCGTTCACTTAGAAGCCTCATAATCCTGTAGCTTTCTAAGTAATGTTTTTCTTCCGATATCTAGAACATCCGCAGCCTTTGACTTATTGCCATTACAATGAGCAATAGTAGCCAAAATCATAGCCTTCTCTGCAGCAGCCATAGTACTACCAATAGGAATTTCTACAGAACTATCGCTTGAAACCTTCTGAATATTAAGAGGCAAATCACTTGCTTCAATCACATTACCCCTACACATAACAACAGCACTCTCAACGCAGTTCCTAAGTTCTCTTATGTTACCCGGCCAATCGTAGCTAACAATCTTGTTTCTAGCCTCGTTGGAAAAACCTTCAATATGTTTACCATTTTCCTGATTAAACTGATTAAGAAATTCTGTAATAAGAAGATAGATATCTTCCTTTCTCTCCCTAAGAGGAGGAACCTCTAGGCGCACCACATTAAGTCTATAATACAAATCTTCTCTAAAACGGCCAGCCTTAATCTCCTCTTCAAGATTTCTATTTGTAGCAGCAATCACACGAACATCCGTCTTAAGAGTCTTTTCTCCACCCACCTTTTCAAACTCATGCTCCTGTAGCACACGCAAAAGCTTAATTTGAGTATTTGCATCAATCTCTCCAATCTCATCCAGAAAGATTGTGCCACCATCAGCCATCTCAAAACGCCCCTTCTTATCAGCAACAGCACCAGTAAAAGCACCCTTCACATGCCCAAACAATTCGCTCTCCAAAAGACTTGAAGTAAGAGCAGCACAATGAACCTTTATAAACGGCTTATCACGCCTATCCGAGTAGTTAACTACAGCCTGCGCAACAAGTTCCTTTCCAACACCACTTTCTCCAGTAATCAGCACGCTTGCTTTTGACCCAGCAATCCTCTGCACCGTATCCAAGAGCTTTACAATCTTTTGACTCTTGCCGATAATCTTGGAATACCCATTACGCAATTTCAAAGCATCAAGTTCTTGTTTAAGTTCTTGGTTTTTGTCCGCTAGGTCCTTGTTGGACAAACATTTCTTTATTAGGACAGAAAGATGATCTAGGTTAACTGGCTTAGTTAGGAAGTCAACAGCCCCATTTTGCATAGCATCAACAGCTTCCTCAATAGTACCATGTCCAGTTAAAACAATGACCGGAATTGTAGGATAAGTAGTATAAATTCGCTTAAGAAGGTCCATTCCGGACATCTTTGGCATTCTAAGGTCTGTGATAACTAAGTCAATAGGAGACTTATTAATTAGGTCCCATGCCTGCTGCCCATCCTCAGCTTCAAGGCCATCATAACCATCCATACTAAGGGCAGCACAAAGACCTTCTCTAATGTATTTTTCATCATCAACAACTAGAATAGTTCTACTCATTTGCCCTCCGGATTATATTGAATTCTAAAAAGCTCCTCTTGAGGAATAGGAAGAGAAATAATAAATTCAGAGCCCTCATCCTTAACCGAATGCACATGAATATCTCCACTATGTTCCTTGATAATCTTAAACAAAACAGTAAGACCCAAACCAGTTCCATTAGACTTAGTAGTGTAATAAGGTTCAAAAATTTTTTCCATTTGTTTGTCCGTCATACCACAGCCAGAATCTCTTACACTTAAAATTGCATTAGCTCCCTCTAGATAGGTAGAAATTGTTATCCTCTTCTCCCTGCCAGTATCTTCCATAGCTTGAAGGCCATTTTTAACCAAATTCAAGAGAGCCTGTTGCATAAGACCAACATCCATCAAAACATTTGGCATAGAAGTGGATAAATTTAGATCCAAATAAATTCCAGCATCCTTCAACTCAGCTTCAGAAATTCTCACAACCCTATTAACAATCTCGTTAAAACTACACTTTTCAAAACTCACCTTCATAGGCTTAACAGCAAAAAGAAAATCCACAGCAATAGAATTTATTCTATCAAGTCCTTCTTTGATGATTGGAATGTATTTTTTAGCAGTATCTGCAGAAATTGAGCCATTGCGGTCCAACTCCTTCTGAAGAAGTTGAACATAAATAGAAACAGACGCCAACGGATTTTTAATCTCATGAGCCACACCAGCTGCCATTGTAGTCATAGAAGCTAAACTCTCATTCTTTCTAAACTCATCCTTAAACTTATTAAAGAAAGTCACATCTCCAAAAGTAAAAAGAAAACCATCAAAATCTTCAACCTTAGCAGAACGACAGTTAACAGACTTCTTTTCCCCATTGGTATCTTCAAATTCAAAAAGTTGTGCAACATTAGCCTTTTGTTCACTAATACAACTTCTCATAAATAAAATAACTTTTTGATCAATAAATACTTTCTCAATGGAACAATTATTGTACTTCTTCCTTTTAAAAACAGGAACCAAAGAAGATACAGCTTTATTTAGATAAGCAACATTGCCATCTTTATCCACCAAAACATAGCCCATAAAGGCATTATCCAAAGCCAAGTTTCTAAGTTTAAGCTCTGAAGTTTGAGTATTAATAATGCCAAGAATCTGTTCATCAGAGAGCTTAGAAATCTTTGAAGACGCCTTAGAAACAAAAGTATTCATCTTAAAACCTCTTTAACTCTATAAATCACATAGTCAAACGTAAGCCTTTTAAGTTGGTTATAAGTCTTAGCCTTATTTAGCATAGAAGTCAGTTCCGTTATCAAGTATTCCGCCTTCTTAGCATCAATAGAGCCATCTTGTTGACCCTTATAAATTAAATCTATCACATGAGAATAAAACAAATCCCACGCCCTATTATCTTCAAGAACCTTGACCAGGGCTGGAACATTCAAGTCTTTTTTTACAACCAAATCCAAAGCCGCTCGGCAAAGAAAAGAATCATCAATTCCAGCACCATCAAGAAAAAACTGCTCAAGAGAGCCATATTTGTTAGGGTCAACAAAAAGCGAATTCAAAATATACTTTGTCTGAGCTTTATCCAATTCATTAAACTTAAATTTGCGTACCCTACTTAAGATAGTAGCCAGCAATCTCCCAGGATTCGCCGATATAATCACAAAATAAGTATCTCTAGGAGGCTCCTCCAGCGTCTTCAGTAAAGCATTGACCGCAGAGCCAAGCGCATTTTCCAAGCCCTCAATAATTATCAACTTATGTTGCCCATCCATAGCAGAAGTAGCGCACCAATCCCTAATAGCACGCACCTGAGCAACAGATATTGCACCAGTCTTGTTTGAATCCATCAAAGGCCCAATTGCCTTTGAAATCTTATCCACCAAGCCATCTATTTGAGATTCTTCAGCAGGCCCCAACAAATCAAGCAATTCGCCCACGCCAGCCGCATCCTCAAAACGCTTTTTCCCGGCAGCTGACTGGTCTTCAATCAGAGCACCATGATATTGCTGCAATAGTATCCCGATATTTTCTTTCAAAAACTCCTTAGCAGCCTTATTTTTTGCCCTCCTCAACAGGGCCAAAGCAGTCTTGATTCTGTGTTCATGATTTCTATCTGAAACAATAATTGTATTCTCTCTAGGAACATCAAGAGCCCTGCACACCTGCATTGCAGCATACATTCGCCCAGAAAACAATGGCCCAAAAAACAAAGATGCACTAGGAAAATTGCCATTTTCTATCAAATCAGACAGTTGTTGAGCAATTTCAGGCTGAGTAACGGCAAGGCCCTCAAACATCAAACAAAGCCTCCCACAGAGCTAAACAGCTCAACAAACCAAGTAGAAAAAGGCATGATTAATCTGCTTGAAAGAAAACTCTCATTAAAGACATCTTGAAGATTAAAAAGATTCTGATAATTAAGAAGATACTCTGCAAGACCAATCAATAAAAGAGCCTCAATACCACCCAAGAAAAAGCCCAAAAGATGGTCAACAACATCAAGACTAGACTCCTCACAAATATTGTTTAGAACAGAGCCAAAACCCCTAACAAAAGAATATCCAATCATGAAAATCAAAAAGTATCCAATAAAAGCAGAAAACCAATCTGGAAACCCAAATCTTTCAGCAAAAAGCTTACCAATAGGAGATGTAAACATAAAGGCAACAACAAAACCAATCACATATCCAAACTTAGTTGAAAGTTCTTCAATCAGGCCTTTAATTGCACCCCAAATACCACCAATAAAAAGAAGAACAATGATAATGTAATCTACCGTTTTTAAATATTCCATTTTCTCTCTCTTAAGTAATAATAGTATAAGAAATCACAGCCAATCTGACAACCAATCTTTCCGTTTTGCACTATTTTAGATATAATAAACACATGTCATTTTTATCAAAATTATTCGGCACAAAAAAAGATAAGGACATAAAAGCCTTAAGTCCTATAGTAGAAAAAGTTAATTCCTTTGATTCATGGGCTCGTTCCCTCAAAGATGAAGAGTTTCCACAACAAACGAATGCATTTAAAGATAGAATTAAAAAAGGTGAAACACTAGACCAAATCTTACCTGAGGCTTATGCCTTAGTAAGAGAAGCCTCACGCAGGGTTCTAGGAGAACGCCATTATGATGTTCAAATCATGGGTGCAATTGTACTTCATCAAGGCAAAATCCTTGAAATGAAAACTGGTGAAGGAAAGACACTAACCAGTGTCCCTGCCGCCTATCTTAATGCACTAGAAGAAAAAGGCGTTCACGTAGTTACCGTTAACGATTATCTAGCCCAGCGTGACGCCCAATGGATGAGCCCAATTTACAATTTCTTAGGTCTCACAGTAGGCGTTATTGTCTCTAACATGGACAATGCACGCCGTAAAGAAGCATATCTTTGTGATATCACATATGGAACAAACAATGAATTTGGCTTTGATTATCTAAGAGATAACATGAAACTTAGATATCAGGACAAAATCCAGCCAAAACATCATTACTGCATAATAGATGAAATAGACTCAATCCTCATTGATGAAGCTAGAACACCTCTAATCATTTCAGGCCCTGCAGATGATGACACCCAACAGGCCATCAATGCAGAAAAGATAACCCCCTACTTCAAAGAATGTGAAAAAGACCCAGAAACTGGAGAATATCCAGAGATATCGGCCTTTGCGCGCTTTGAAGAAGGTGCAAAACTAGAACCAGATGGCGATTACATGCTAGATGAAAAAAGCCGTCGAGTAAGCTTTACCAAACAAGGCATGGCCCATATGGAAGAGCTCTTGCACAATCTGGGCATCATTCAGGGCTCGCTTTATGACGATGATAATTTCGAGTACATCCATTATGTGACCCAGGCTATGGTTGCAAAACACCTGTACCATAAAGATACAGACTATGTAGTTCAAGACAACCAAGTTCAGATAGTAGATGAATTTACTGGGCGAATTCTCCATGGACGACGTTACAGTGACGGACTGCATCAAGCCATTGAAGCAAAAGAACACATCAAGGTATATGGAAAAAACAAAACCCTTGCAACCATCACATTCCAAAACTTCTTTAGAATGTATGACAAGGTTTCCGGCATGACAGGTACCGCAGACACAGAGGCAACAGAATTTGCTTCAATCTACAACCTAGATGTTGTTGTCATTCCAACCCACGTGCCAGTGCAAAGACAGGATAAGGATGACCTTGTTTACCTTAATGAAGGATTCAAATACAAAGCAATCTGTGAAGAAATCAAGCGTGTACATGAAACAGGCCAGCCAATTCTAATAGGAACTGTTTCAATTGAAAAATCTGAATTAATCTCTTCCCTGCTTCGTAAAATGGGAATTCAACATGAAGTACTCAATGCAAAGAACCATGCAAGAGAAGCTACAATTATTGAAAATGCCGGAGCCAAAGGAGCTGTCACTGTTGCTACTAACATGGCCGGTCGTGGTACAGATATCAAACTTGGTGGCTCTCCAGATGCTCTAGCAAGAAAACTTTGTGGAACAGAAGCAACAGAAGAGGAATTCAAACTAGCAAAAGAAAAAACAAGATCTCAATGGCAAGATAACTATGAAGAAGTTAAATCCTTAGGAGGTCTATACATACTTGGAACAGAACGTCATGAATCTAGACGAATAGATAACCAGCTTAGAGGAAGAAGTGGACGTCAAGGAGACCCTGGAGTTTCTCGTTTCTATGTGAGTTTTGATGACACAATTTTACGTCTATTTGCAAAAGACAACATGAAAGCCATAGTTGGCAGACTTGGAATGAATACAGGTGAGCCAATTGAACATGCCATGGTAAGCAGAGTCATAGAAAGTGCTCAAAAACGTGTTGAAGAACGTAACTTTGACATAAGAAAACGTCTTTTGGAATATGATGATGTTCTTAACGAACAAAGAAACTTCATCTACTCTCAGCGCGATGAAATCCTTGTTGATAAAGACATGGTAGAACGTGCCTTAAATGCATGCTTTGAGTTTATTGCTGAAGCTGTTGATGACTCTCATAGCAAAAACACAAACAACCTTGCAACACTGCACCAAGAACTTATGGATAAGATTGGCTATGACTATCAGCCTTCACAAGAAGATGAAAGCATGACCAAAGAAGCCCTAGAAGCTAAAATCAAAGACATTGTTCGTAAAAACGTAGAAGCAAAAGCAGCTATTATTGGAAAAGACCAGTTTGGAGAATTCATTCGCCAAATCTATTTAAGACAAATAGATAGTAGATGGCAAAACCACCTTGAAGAACTTGAAGACCTACGTGACTCTGTAGCATTAAGATCCTATGCCCAAAAGAATCCTCTTTTGGAGTACAAGTTAGAAGGTTTTGACATCTTTGACGCAATGATTGACCAAATCAAGTCTACCGTTGCAAAGACAATTGTAAGAATCCAAATTCGCCTTAACGCTGACCCAAATGCAAGAGTTCCAAGACCTCGCAAGATGTACGAATCCCATGGAGAAAGCAGTCAATTTAGCAATATGGCAGCTAGACAAGCAATGCAAGCAAGGACAGCAGAAAACGCCCATGCTCAAAACTCAATTCAAATTGTTCGCTCCACCCCAAAGGTAGGAAGAAATGACCCCTGTCCTTGTGGAAGTGGAAAAAAGTATAAGAATTGTTGTGGCAGGAACAAAGGAAGCAACTAAGCCTAAGCCTCAATTAAAAACATAGGTTTTAATTGGAGGAAAGCCGTTAAAGCATACACTAGCATAACTTGCTGTGTATGCACCGGCTGCTAGGAAATATATTCTATCCCCTGCTTTCAAATCCACTGGAAGAGGATATTTTTCCTTTTCATACATAATATCCATGCTATCGCAAGTAGGACCTGCAAGCACCACAGGTTCCGTAGGATGAGTACAATCCATATCGCAAGAACAAACACTGCTATATCTTATACTCTCATCTATTGTCTCAATCATACCGTTAAATTTACCAGTATCAAGGAAGACCCATCTATAGTCTTCATCTCCACCTTTTCTAGCAACCTCTACAACAGTAGAAGCCAAAATACCACTGTCTGCAACCAAACTACGACCTGGCTCCATAACAAAATGAGGGCGTATTTTGGCATCAGGGAAGTGTTTTTTAATGTAACTATTGATAATAAGACCATAGTCTTCAATGCTCATTGTTTCATAAACATACCTTGCAGGAAGGCCTCCACCCATGTCAATCAAACTCAACTTGCAGGGAGATTTTGCAAAAATATCGGCACAAAGAGCTAACGCTGTATCCCAAACTGTAACGTCTCGCTGTTGTGACCCCACGTGGAAAGAAATGCCAATTGGCTTAAGACCCAAGGATAAAGCAAGATTTATCAATTGCAATATCATATTGCTGTGACAACCAAACTTCCTAGACAAAGGCCAATCTGCGCTATTACTTGCTGGTAAAAGCATCCTAAAATAGACTTGAGCACCTGGAGCAACACGGGCAATCTTGCGAATATCGTTCTCACAGTCGCTTGCAAAAGTAGTAACACCCTTTGACCAGAAATAAGCAACATCTTCCTCTTTTTTTATAGGATTGCCGTAAAACACTCTTGAAGGAGAAACTCCAAGAGCCAAAACCTGGTCAAGTTCATATCTACTAGCAATATCAAAGCATGAGCCCATATCATAGAGCATTGAAGCTATCTCATTAAGAGGACAAGCTTTAAGTGCAAAGTAAATATCAGCATAAGGACAAGCTTTTTTCATTCTTTGGTAGTACAATTTTATCAATTGCAAATCTACAATCACATGAGGCGTGGGTAGTGTCTTTGAAAACTCTACCATCTCTTTGAATCTAGCACGCTGTGCCAAAGGATTATTGCTGGCCATAAACTCTCCCATAGCGGTTTTTGAAAAACCTCATAAATATCTTCATTAATTATAGCCAAAAAAAAGCTACACACAACACAATAAAATGATAAAATAAATCAAAACTAAAGAGAGAGGCGAATATGGAACCTAATTTAAACAAAGTCATAAACATTAGAATCTCAAAAACAATAGAAAACCTTGGAAAGAACGGAATTAAAGGTGTCTATGTCCCAACCAAAAATGAAGCACTAGCACTTCTAAAAACCCTACTAGTACCAGGTGAAACTATAGGCGTAGGAGGATCAGTAACCCTAAGCGAAATTGGAGCATTAGATTTAATACAAAGCCCTCAATATAAATTCATTGACAGGTACGAAAAAGGCCTAAGCCCAGAAGAATCATTTAAACGCAAGCAGGAATGTGTAATGGCAGACACCTTCCTCTCAGGCACAAATGCAATTACCCAAGAAGGCGCCTTGTACAACATAGACGGCACAGGAAACCGCCTTTGTGCCTTCCTCTTTGGCCCAAAACGTGTAATTGTTGTTGCTGGTTACAACAAAATAGTACCTACCCTAGAAGATGCCATGATGAGAATGAAAACAGTTTGTGCACCAGCAAATGCAATAAGACTAGGCCTCGACACCTATTGCGCAAAACACGGACATTGCATTTCCCAAGACCTAAAAGGGCGCAACATGATGTTCCCACCAGCAGGCTCTTGCACATCAAGATTATGCAACAGCGCAGTAATCACAGGCAGACAGCCCAATGGCAGAATGATAGTAATTATTATTGGCCAAGAGCTGGGATACTAACGCACTTAGTACACCTAGTCAAATCCTAGTCCACCTAGTGAACCTAGCCCACCTAGTCCACCTAGTGAACCTAGCCAACCTAGCCTACTTAGAAAAATCGGTAGTAAAAATAGGACTATCTTCATTTAAATGCTTTGAGCTAAAAATGTTATAGTCAAGCCAACCAAAAAGATTATCTCTCTTTTCTGCATTAACCAACCACTCGGTATTCACAGCATTTCTACACATATTCTCATAAACCAAGTTTACATTCTGAAGATGTCCTTCAAGACGCTTTTTAGCATACTGCTCACTAGTATGACTGTGAATGATAAAAGGCCAATCACTAGCCATAGCAAGCAAAGTCTCCCTAGCAGCTTGAGTCAAGAACCTCTGTTTAAGCGATTTTTGATCAGGAAAACGGTTTGCAAGCTCAGTCATGTGCTCCAAAGCCTTGAAAACATGTCTATAGAATTTTGCATTAGAACTACTATCAACCCAAACCTGAGAATAACCACCATCTCCCCAAGTAGAATAAGCCGGATGCAAAGTATCAACTTCTTCATTCAACGCCACAATCTCACTAGGAGTGGTCAAACGCATCCCATCATCAAGAGCAACCTTGCGGATAACCTGTTCAAGCCACTGAATTCCCTCATACCACCAGTGACCAAATAGCTCAGCATCAAAAGAAACAGTATAAACAGGATCATTTTTAAGAGAACCTTCAACAAAATTCCCCAAACTCTTCACATGATAAAGGAAGTTGCCTGCATGTAAAGCAACCTTAGCACTAGCCTTCTCAGGATTATAAACAACCTTATCAGCACCATTACCAGTAATAGCCCAATACTTAAAACCAGTAAAAACCCTCACATTAGGTTCATGAATATAAGGACCAATATAATCCAAAGGTAAATCGTAACCAATATCCCTATAAAACTCTCTGTAATCGGGATCACACGGGTACCCCTCAGAAGAAGACCAAATCAAACTAGTTAAGTGATAATCTCTTGCAAAACAGTACAGCCCATTAGGACACTTAACAGGAGCAAAACAGCCCTGCTTAGGCTCATCTTGAGAAAGCACAAAAGCTTGAGCACCCAAAGTGGTCCACTTAATATTTTGTCTTGCAAGTAAATACTCAAGACCAGGGTAGTAACCACACTCAGGAAGCCAAAAGCCCTCAGTCATCTTATCAAAAGTCCTAAGATGGTTCATAACACCAGTCTCAATTTGAACATTAGAAGCAATAGGATAATCCTTAAAAGCCGGAAGAAACGCATGAGTTGCAGTAGTAGTAATCAACTCCAAATGACCACTATTTGAAAGGTCATTAAAAGCTTTTAGAATATCCTTCTCATACTTCTCATAAAACAGCAAATTAGCATTAAGCTCATTAACATAATCCTGAGCCAGAACCTTGAACTGAGGCTCATTTGCAAGGCGCTCTAATTCCTTATAGCCTAACTCAATGTGTTCATTCATGTACTGCTCAAAACGCCCACACAAAAGCTTATCTGAAAGCATTTCACATAAAGTTGGCGAAAGAGAAAAAGTAAGCCTGAAAGGAATATGAGCCTCTCTAAGACGCATCATCATACGCAAAAGAGGGATATATGACTCATTTATAGCCTCATAAAGCCAATCTTCTTCAAGAAATTTAGGATATTCAGGGTGCCTAACAAACGGCAGATGTGCATTAAAAACGAAATTAATTCTATCAGTTCTCATTTTCATGCCTCCATACCAGCACTTTTAAGTTTCTCAAGAAGGTCATTCACCTGCTTGTTTTTAATTACACACCCCTCTTTCGTAACCAACGAAGAAAACAGCACATTAAACCTCGCAGGGTCTTCCAAGACATCTATATGCCCCTCAAGCCAGCATTTTTGAACACAAACAACATTACTCCGGGCCAGCAAATCTTCCTTTCCATCGTATTGGGCCACCAAAACCGCCCTATACTCCTTACCCATCCAAGGAAGTTCCACATTCCAGTCCTCATCATCTTTTCTTATCCCGATATCAAAAGAACTCTCTTGAACCTTATTCTTACCAAAGACCTCTACCCTAACCAATAGTTCAGCGTTTTTCTGCTCTAACTCTTCCAAAAGATTAGGAGCAATATTCCAAAAAACATAAGCCCAGTTAGCATCCTTGAGCATCAAATAAATACTAGTCTCATTGTAAGTTTCTGGAAGATCTTCCACACCAGGAGATCCAAAACCGCCCTCATGTTCCGTTTTAGACAGCATCTTTATGTACTTATGAACACCAGAAGAAGCACCAGTAATCCTTTCTGGGACATCTTCATCATCATAATTATCCTCAATGGCCTCAATAAGATCTTCTTTTGAAAGACTATCCCAATCTTCCACATCCAAACGCTGCGCAATATCTCTAAGTTCAGCCTCCGACAAAGCGTCAATGTCTACAAGAACCATACAAGCTCCTCTTAGGAACTGTGTCAATTCCGCCACAGTTTCTTAATGTGAAATAATGTGAAAATTTTAGAGAAACATCCTTATTTAGTCAATCAATAAGCATTCTTCTAGCATGTTCAAGAGAAACAGCAGATTCATCACCACTTAGCATCCTAGCTATTTCATGAACCCTTTCCTCTCCAGAAACAAGCTTAAGATGAGTATAAGTCCTACCACCATCAACTTCTTTAGACACAACCATTTGCGTGTCTGCACAGCTAGCAATACTAGCAAGATGAGTAATAGCAATAACTTGCTTTTTCTTCGCCAGAGAACTAATACACTGAGCCAAACTCAAAGCAACAGAACCACCAATACCAGAATCAACCTCATCAAACACCTGGGTCTGAATAGAATCCTGAGAAGCCAAAACAGTTTTTAAAGCCAACATAACACGGCTCAATTCACCACCAGAAGCAATAGCCTTGATCTCCTTCATTGGCTCCCCTGGGTTAGCACTAATCAAAAAGCAAACAGAATCAGAACCAAAGGAATTAGCCTTATCCAAAGGCATGACACTAATAGAAAATTCAGCATTAGGCATACCCAAAAGTCTCAAAACAGCACAAATTCCCTTTTCAAGCTCCTTAGCAGCCCTTTTACGAGAAGAAGACAAAGAAGAACAAAGTTCTAAGAATTTAGACTTTTGAGCCTCAATAGCCTTATCACAATCAGAAAGCCTATCCTCAAAATTTTGAGAAAGCTCCAATGAAGCCTTAGCCTTTTGAGCAAAAGAAATAACATCATCTAAAGAAGGCCCGTACTTTCTCTTAAGCTTTTGCAACAAAGCAAGCCTATCTTGCATCTTATTGATAGAATCCTGCGAATATTCAACGGAACTCAAATAAGCCCTAAGAGCCTGAGAAATATCCTCAATCTCAATCCTAGAACTCTCAATTCTGGCAGTAAAATCCGCCAAAGAAGCATCACTTCTTGATGCCTTACTGCAAAAAGAAGAAGCATCATACAAAAGAGACTTAGATTCCTTAAGCTTGTCAGTGCATAAAGTTACATTCTCATAGATAGATTCAAACTGACTGAGAACCTTTATTTTCTCAGACAACTGCTCATCCTCAGAAGCAACAACCTTAGCATTCTCAATCTCTTCTAATGCAAAGCTTAAATAATCCTCTTGCCTGCGAGCCTCCTGAAGCTGAGAAACAAGAGAATCTTTTTCAGCCATTAAATGAGACAAGTTTTTATAAGACAAAGAACAATCTTCAAGCAAAGCCTCATTATTAGCATAACAATCCAAAATCTTACGTTGTTTATCTAAATGAAGCAAACTTTGGTGCTCACTTTGCCCGTGCATATCAATAAGACTGTCGGCCAAATGACACAAATCTTGGCGCATAAAAAGCTGACCCTGAACATAAATCAACGAGCGTCCAGAAGCCCTAACCGTCCGCTTAATGTAAAGCACACCATCTTCAGGCTCCACACCCTTTTCAAAAAGCCAAGGCAAAATTTCATGACCATCAGGAATAGAAATCACCGCATTGATAACAATCTCATCTGCCCCATTACGAATAGCACTAGTATCTGCCTTCTCACCCATAAGAAGGCCAAGAGCACCAAGGATAATAGATTTTCCAGCACCAGTTTCACCTGTAATAACATTAAAACCACTAGAAAAATCCACACTGAGATTCTCAATTAAGGCATAATTCTTAATTTCAAGATGCTCAAGCATTAAAGCCTCCAGCCCAGCCCAACTTATCACGTAGCACTTCAATAGAATTTCGTCTATTATTCACCAAGAAAAGCGCACTGCACTCACTCTTTTGCACCGTCACCACATCCCCTTCTTGCAACTCAAAAAGGCCATGCCCGTCCGCAGAAATTGCAATACTCGTCCTCTGTGCTGGCACATCCACCCTCAATACCCATTTATCTCGCACCACCAACGGTCTAACACTCATGGAAAATGGACAAATAGGATTAACAATAATAGCATGTAAAGAAGCATCCAAAATTGGACCACCAGCTGCCAAACTATATGCAGTAGAGCCCATAGGAGTAGCAAAAATAAGGCCATCACCCTTTAAATCGGCAGCTTTTATGCCATTAATGCTCAAAGAAAGATGAACCAACTTAGACATGGAACAAGCACCAATGGTCATGTCATTCAGTGCAATAGCATCAAAAACAACAGCACCTTGCCTCTTGACCCTAGTTTCAAGCATTATACGCTCAACAGCTGGACACCTATCCTGAACAAAGTCCTCAAAAACTTCCTTATATTCGTTAGCCGATGTATTAGTAATATATCCAAAAGTTCCAAGATTAACCGCCATGATAGGAACCTTACGCTGTGCAAGAGCAGCAGCACAGGTCAAAACAGTACCATCCCCTCCAAGAGAAATAGCCAAATCGGCCTCAGGAATGTTGATTGCACCATCCTCCGTAGTTGAAGAAAGCATAACAAACTTGGTAGAAATATTCTTGCTAGAGAAATAGTTGCGCATGTCCTTAGACAACTGTTCTGCCCCAAGTTTTGTAGAATTTACACAAATTACAATATTCTTAACTACCATAGCTCAAATCCTTTTCCCCCTAATTAAGGCAAGTGAGAAATAATTTTAGAAATTAAATCTACCTCGGTACCCTTTAAGAACGGATAAACTGGAAAAGCCACCGCTCTGTAGAAATATGATGCCGCAACAGGGAAGGCTTCAAACGGATCCCCATCATAAGTTTTAATCAAACAATCATCAAAAGCCAGTTTAATTGGAACATCATGCTTTGCACCAAACTTAATAGCCTCATCTGGCTTTGAATCTAAAAGAACAGCAAAACCACTACAATTAGACTCAAAATCAATCAAAGAAAGACCAAACTGCTTATATCTCGTCTTGCTAAGAGCCTGCTGATACAGTTTTACAATCTCTCTTCTCTTTGCACTATTAGCCTCAAGATTAGAAAGTTGCACAAGCCCCAAGGCAGCGTTTAAATCTGGCATCTTAATATACTTTGAAGGCCTTTTGCCCCTTAAAGCAGAAACCAATTCACTCTTAGCACCAACAGCACAACCACCACCAGCAGAAACAACGGAGTCTTCTTCAAAGGCACAAACCACAAGTTGACCTACTGCACCGGCATACCCTTCATCTTTCAAATGGCCACCTATGCTTTCGCTAATATCTTCAATAACTTTCACAGAACCATAGTCTAAAAGTTCAGCATATGTGGTTTTTTCATTGTATTTCATTGGTATTGTGCCATAGTTTTCAAAAAGCAAAAGAATATCGGCACCGCTGGAAGCTACCAAATCTTCCCTTGGACAGCCATTTTCTTTATCAATATCAACGTAAACTATTTCAGCTCCAAGACCCTCAATAACAGACTTATAAATCTGTGGTGAAAGAGGTGACACAGCCACCTTGACTTTGGCACCTGCGCCAGCCATAAGAAGAGCAGATGCAAGGCAATCGGGATAAGTTCTATAAGATGAGGAGGAAATGGCGTTCACAGTCTCAGAATAAGATTGCATGAAGGCCAATACCTTCTCCCCCGGCCCTATCTTCTCGTCAACCATTGTTTGGAGGACGCTGTCCATATCTTTGCGCTTTAATGTTGGCTTGTAGAAACGAATCATGAGCCAATTCTACTCAAACATCGCCCTTTTTTCAACGCAAAATCTAATTGCAAAATCTAATTGAGGATTAAGTGCAGATATTATATGATGTTTTTTTAGGAGGCTTTGAGAATGTTAAAACTCAATCGCAAAAGAACCTTCCTTATAGGATTTGCTTTTTTTGGTATTTTATTGCTTTGGCAGGTTTATGATTCATGGTGCCCAACCCTGCTTACAGAGATTATCAAAACAAAAATGGGCGTAGAATCTGAATTAGAAATTCAGTGGATAGTTGGAATTATTATGGCTTGTGACAACCTTGCAGCCTTAGTTTTGCTTCCAATATTTGGAACATTATCGGATAAAACCAAGACTCCAATAGGAAAAAGAATGCCTTACATCCTAATTGGAACCTTTGTTTCTGCAATAGCCTTCCCCTTTATTCCACTTTTCTTCCACTTAAATAAAATTGGTGGCATGGTTGCTACAATGGCAATAGTTCTTATCTTTATGATGATGTACCGCAATCCAGCAGTTGCACTTATGCCAGATATCACACCAAAGCCACTAAGAGCAAAAGCCAACGGAATCATTAACATCATGGGTTACCTTGGTGGAGCCTTTGCAACAGTTCTAGGAATGGTTTTTGTACTTTCTGGATACATTAAGGGAGAGAAAAACCTTCTAGTAATTGAGCTTCCATTTGTAATTGCTTCAATTCTCATGGTCATTTCTACCTTAGTACTATTCTTTACAGTTAAAGAAAATAAACTTGCTGTAGAATTAAAAGATGAAATGGAAGAAGGCGAACGCCTTGCAGCCATTGCTGATCCTGTTGACGATGACAAACCAATGTCTAAAGCCAACAAAATTATGCTACTTTCAATCCTTGCCGCAGAATTCTTATGGTTCATGTCTGATAACGCACTTGGCACATACCTTAATAACTTTGTTATCTATGCCCTAGATTCAGCCTCAAGCAAAACCTCAAACCTCATAATCTTTGGCGGAGCAGCTTCCGTTGTAGGCTTTGCAACAGCCGGTTACATTGCAGACAAAATTGGTAGAAAATGGACAATCTCCATAGGCCTCATGCTCACATTCATTGGCCTTATTATCATGTGCTTTGTAAAAAAGAGTGCTGAAACTTATACAGATAGTACTGGCACAGTTTACAATGTATTCCCTTCCCTTTTGTTAGTAGTATGGATTATCAAAGGTTATGGAATGGCTCTTGTTCACAACTGTTCTTTCCCAATGGTAGTTGAACTTTGCTCTTCTAAGAATATTGGAAAATTCACTGGCTACTACTACGCAGCAAGCATGAGTGCTCAAACTGTTACTCCAGTTCTTCTTGGTTTCATTCTCAAAGCACACGGAGCTTGGAGCATCCTCCCAAAATATGCAGCAACACTTACATGCTTGAGCCTATTGGTTTTCACTATCTTTGTTAAAAACATCAAAGCTCACAAAGTTGAAAATGCCAAAGGCCTTAATGCCATAGGAGATAACGATTAAAAGATAACGATTAAATTAAAAAGCAACTGCATATAAAAAATCCAGCCAAGTGCTGGATTTTTTTTCTCAAAGCCCAACAGTTTTCTCTATTGCAGATCTAAAGCAATCGCCCCTATAGAACTCATTTTTGTAGAAATAAAGAGCCGGAACTCCAGGCGAAAGCAAAACAACCTGCATAATATGAGAATCTGTGTTCAAACAAGACATTGCAGACATCACAGCCTCATACATAGAGCCAAAAGGCCCATAAAAAGCCAAATCTTTTTCTTTCAGGAACGGAATGAGTTTATCCTCAGTAAAAGAACCGTCCAAAAGATGAATAGAAGCAACCCCCTCAAGAGCAGCTTTCATTCCAGTAGGGTCCATACTCTTACCATAACCACCACAAATCAAATGAACAGGCATGCTAGAATAATTTGCAACAGCAAGACTCACAGATTCAGGCAAAAAAGAAGAACTATCGTTAATAAACAAACAGAAATCTGTCCTACACACCAGCTCTCCCCTATTTGGGATACCCTTGAATGCTTTAAGACAGTTGTTTAGTCTAGGAACTTCAAAGCCCATGCGCTTCAACGTTGAAAAAGCCCATTGCATATTAGAGGCAAGAGATTTAGACATCTTGATAGAATTTGCTTCAGCAGAAAAAACTTTTCCATACTTTTTATCTGGAAGTTTAGAAAATAATTCACTAAAAAGCTTCTTTTGGGCTTTAGGACAAATAATAGCATTGGAAATCATTGCAATAGACTCAAATAAATCAGAATTTTGGTCCATAGTTCCAGTAAAAACAGTGAATTCAGAACAAGGAAAATCCCAATCTAAGATTTCCAAAGTATCTCTTATTTGCCAGACAGAAAGCTCAACAATAATAAATTCAGGAATTTCTCCCTTCTCCAGCCTCTCAATTTCGCTAAAACCAGAAATACCCATATTGCCACACATATGTGTAACATGCCCAAAATCATTTAGAGCATGACACATAGCACTGGCTGTTAAGGTCTTGTTTTTTGAACCTGCAACAAAGATAAGCTTAGATTCTCTTACAAGTTCACTAGTTAGAAGCACAGAAATATCATTGACTACAGCCTTGGTCTTGGGATACGCGTAGTCATCTTGACCCATATAATGAGTCTTCACAATAAGGTCCGCCCACTGAACGTCTTCATCAAACGGAACATCACAACTAAACTCAACACCTTCTTCTTTCAGGTCCTCAATTGATTCATATAACGCACCCTCATTTCGCACATCTGTAACCCTCACGCTATGGCCATGCGAAACGTAATACGAGGCAGCGTCCACCCCACCACCAATCAATCCAAACCCAACAACAAGAACGTTCATCTATTCATGCATCCTAACAACACACAAACAAATGAACGCTCCAAAAATTACACTTAATCCCGATAATTATGTGATTTGTTGCAATATAATCAACCAACGTTACCATTAAGATATTTTTTAGCAGTAACAGTCTTGCCCTCTGGGGACACCAAAGCATGACCATCAACTTTGAGAGTACCATCTTCAGTGTAAAGAGGCATATCAAAGAAATGGTCCGGCTTCACATAGCACATATCTGCAGGATTAGCAAAACCCTCAGGAACAAGATTTGTACCAGCAGGAATGTCATCGGCAAAAAGGACCTCACAAGTAGTATGCTCTTCAGCCTTTGGATCAGAAGCAGCAAGCAACATTCCACGACTCTTAACACCCCTAAAGTTAGCTGGTTTAAGGTTGTTCACTAAAACAATATTATGGCCAAGAAGTTCATCTTCCTTGTAATAAGGAACAATAGAAGAAACAATAGTTCTTTCCTCTTCTTCCCCAGTATCAAGACCAAGAATATAAAGAATATCACCATTAGGATGACGCTCAATCTTTACAATTTTGCTAACAGTAAGTTTAACCTTATCAGCAAACTTTTCCGCAATAGACTTATTCTCTTCAGCAGCTTTAGCAGCCTGTAAAGCAGCCTTAGCAGCCTCTTTCTTAGCTTCTTTACTATTATCTTCCATCTTTTTTTCCTCTCTTTCCTGCTGACTTCCGCTGTAGCGAACCTTCAGCTCTTCAATTCTTGCATCTTCAAGTTTAGTAAACAAAAGACCAATCTCACCAACGTTAATATTCTTGGAATAATCTGCCAAACAAGACCAATTATCACTCTTACAGTCTAAGAAACCAAGAAGAGTCTCACTAGCTGTAGGCATATATGGTTGAATCATTACACCTAGGTCTCTAATAAGCCCAACTAGGGTTCTCAAAATAGCCTTAGCCTTCTCAGGATCACTGTTTCTTAACTTCCATGGCTCGCTGTCTTGAAAAGCCTTATTACCAATACTTGAAAGAGCAAAAATTTCCCTAAAAGCATCACGCTCTTCAGCATGCTCTAAAAGATCAGTAATAGTAGCCTCTTTTTCCTTAATTTGAGTTAAAAGAGCATCATCAAGAGCACCAGTGCCAAGATTTCCGTCAAAGAAACGCTTAACAAAAGTAAGAGTTCTATTTACCAAGTTTGAAAGATTTCCAATCAACTCGCCATTAACCTTTTCCTGAAAATCCTTCCAAGTAAAAGTAAAGTCAGCATTTTCAGGCCTGTTATAGAACATATAAAAACGCCAGACATCGGCTGGAATACCAGTTTCTTGAACATCATTTCCAAAAATACCTATTCCCTTACTCTTAGAGAACTTACCCCCCTCGTAGTTTAAATACTCAGTAGAACTCATATGATGGAGCATTGTCCATTTTTTGCCTGTTGCAAGAAGAGTTGAAGGGAAAATTACAGTGTGGAAAGGAATATTATCCTTACCAATAAACTGGAAAAGCTCTACATCCTCAGGTTTTTGCCACCAATCTCTCCAATTGTCTGTGTAGTTAGCAGAAATAGAAATGTAACCAATAGGAGCATCAAACCAAACATAAAAAACCTTATCCTCATACCCCTCTTTTGGAACAGGAATACCCCACTTTAGATCACGAGTTATACAGCGCTCCTTAAGACCATCTCTAATCCAGCTCTTGGTAACTTGAACAGCGTTCTTAGCCCAAAAACCATCAACAGCAGCATCTTTAAGCCAATTTTCAAGCAAAGGAAGAACCTTAGGAAGATCCAGATAAAGATGTTTAGTCTTCTTAATAACAGGAGTTGAACCACAAACACCACAACGAGGATTAATAAGCTCAGTAGGCTCCAAGAGAGTTTGACAAGCATCGCACTGGTCTCCACGAGCATCTGTAGAACCACAATGTGGACAAGTACCCTCAACAAATCTGTCTGCCAAGAATCTTCTACACTTAGGACAGTATAACTGCTCTGTTTCTTTCTCAGTAATATAACCAGCTTCATCTACAGCCTTGAAAATATTTTGAACAATATCAGTTTGTTTTGGAGTAGAAGTTCTACCAAAATAATCAAACCCAATGTTAAACCACTTATATATTTCCTCATGAATTGCATGATAGTGGTCACAAAGTTCTCTAGGAGAAACACCTTCTTTAGCTGCTCTTGTTTCAGTTGCAGTTCCGTATTCATCAGTACCACACACATACAAAGTCTCATAGCCTCTGGATCTACAAAAACGTGCAAACACGTCTGCAGAAAGAACCTGAGTCAAATTCCCAAGGTGTGGAATATTGTTTACATATGGCAAAGCGCTAGTAATAAGTCTTTTTTTCATAAAATGCATTATAAACACTTTTGTGTCATAACGTCAAAGTCCGGAGGCCTCAGTTGAGACAGTTGAAAGGGTTATTGATGATTCCCTAAAGTTTCCATCTTTATACTCTAACTGAACCATTCCTTGAGCACTTACAGTACCATTTACACTAAAAGAAACTAGAAGGCTACAAGAATCTCCTTCACTAATATCACTTTTGTCATATCTTAAAGAAAACTGCAGTGGAAATTTCTGAATGTTCCTAATTCTTTGATGTGAAATCTCTTGAATTGTACCCGTAGTGGCATCGGTCTTAAGAAGAGAAATATCAAGAATGTCGTTAGCGCTTGGAAAATAAAAGCCTGCCCCATAGCTGATGCTTCCTGTGAGGATTTTGGTGGTATTTTCTTGCTCCACAGGCACATCCAAGCTAAATTTATCTATAAGAGTAACCGTTGACATGCAAGAAGTTAGACAAAAAACACCGAGCAAAAATAAAACTAATGTGAAGAGAATACCACGTTTCATCTACGTTCCAAATCAACTGCTAAACAATCCAAGTAAGGAAAAATTACAACAAATATCAGGCTTCTGGTGAAATTGTTTCCTCATAATGCTCCGTACCAAGCGACAAAATACGAGCTATGTGGTCATCGTTAAGAGAATAAATCACGTTTTTGCCATCTTTGCGCCAACGAACTAGACGTGCAACTCTAAGCAGTTTCAGGTGCTGACTTGTAACAGATTGCGAGATTCCAAGCGCATTCGATATAGTATTCACGCTCGCCTCTCCCATTTCAAGCATATAGAGAATCTTCAAGCGCGTGGGCTCACCAAACACCTTGAAGAAATCGGCAATATCAACAATCTCCTCTTCTGGGAGACTTTCAAAAGTCTGGTTGTTTTCGTTCACAAATAAGCATTATACTTCAAAAAAAGTTATCTGAAAAGTTTTTGGAGGAAATATGAACATTGGATGGATAGGAACAGGCATCATGGGGACAAGCATGTGCAAGCATCTCATAGAAGGTGGCAACCACGCAGTAGTATACAATCGCACAAGATCTAAGACCACTTCCCTTGTGGCCCTAGGTGCAACGTACGTTGAAAGCCCCGCATTAGTTGCCCAAAATTGCGACGTGCTTTTTACTATGGTAGGTTTTCCAACCGATGTTGAAGAAGTTTATTTTGGAAAAAATGGCATTTTCACAGGTCTTGAAGAGTCTAAAGCATCTTCAGCTTGCAAACCCATTCTAGTAGATATGACCACAACAAAACCTTCTTTGGCAGTAAAAATCTATGAAAAAGCCAAGACCATAGGTTGCGAAGCTCTAGATGCACCAGTTTCAGGCGGAGACACCGGAGCAAAAAACGCAACACTTTCCATAATGGTTGGAGGAGATGCTTCAACATTAGCAAAGGTTGAGCCATTGTTTAAACTCATGGGAAAATCCATTGTTCTTGAAGGGAAAGCCGGTGCTGGACAACATACAAAAATGGCAAATCAAATCCAAATTGCAGGAACCATGGTAGGTCTATGTGAAGCCCTTGCCTACTCCAAAGCAGCAGGACTTGATTTAGAAACAATGGTTGCTACCATCTCAAAAGGTGCAGCCGGCTGTTTCTCGCTGGACAGTTATGCTCCTAGAATCATAAAAGGTGACTACGCACCAGGTTTTATTGTAGAACACTTTGTAAAAGACATGAAAATTGCAATTGAAGAGAGCCATCGCATGGGACTTAAACTAAAAGGTCTTGAATTAGTTGAATCAATGTATGAAGAGCTGTGCAAAAAAGGCTATGGAAGATGCGGAACCCAAGCTTTAGTTAAAGTCATAGGAGACGCATTTTAATGTCTAAAAAAGACAGGTCTAATAAAACTCTCTTTGGAGATGAAAAATTTAACTCATACTACAGTGCTCTTTATGGCCATCGTTGGCCTTCACTTAAAGAAGCAATGCTTTGTGAAAACAATCCAGTCTCCTTAGGCGAAGCCTTAGAAACACCTCTAATGGCTTCCCTAGAGGTTCCTCTAGAGGCTCCTCTTGAGGCTCCATACTACATGGATAAAGCTTCAATTCTGGCCGCATCTATACTTCCCATCAAGGAAAACAATAAGGTATTAGATATGTGTGCAGCCCCTGGAGGCAAAACTTTGGTACTTGCAATGAAGCTAAATGGTACAGGAAAGCTAATATCCAATGACCGTTCAGCACAACGAAGAACAAGGCTTGCAAAAGTTATTAACACCTGTCTTTCAGAAAAACTCAGACAAAATATCACCATTACAGGCCATGATAGTACAACATGGTCTTTATATGAAAAAAATATTTATGACTGTATTCTTCTTGACGCACCATGTTCATCTGAACGTCATGTCCTTACAGATCCTTTAGCTCTTTCAGTTTGGAGTCCTTCAAGGCCAAAACATCTTGCAATACAACAATTTGCAATGTTAGCTGCAGCCTTAGATGCTGTTGTTGATGGAGGCTATATTCTTTATAGCACATGCTCAATCAATCCAATTGAAAATGAGCTAGTAATTGAAAAACTCTCAAAAAAACGTAAAGGCCTCTTTGAAGAAGTCTCAATAGAAGACATTGCTCCTGAAGTTGCTAATGTTAGCGAAAAATGTCCATATGGAAGAATTATTCTTCCCGATTTCTATTCTTCTTGTGGCCCTCTTTACTTTTGTTTATTAAAAAAATTAGGAAAATCCATATGAAAGCTGTAAATGTGGCTATAACCAAATGTGAAAGTTATAATCTTGATGAATTATATTCTGCTATTTCTTTAGCAACAAAAGAAGCCTTAATGCCAAATGTTAAAGGTAAAAGGATCTTATTAAAACCAAATATTTTATCAGATGCAAAACCTGAAGATTGCATTACAACAAACCCCCAGTTTGTTAGAGCTGTCATTAGACTTTTAAAAAACCAAGGAGCCTCTGAAATCTATGTTGGAGACTCTCCTGGCTTACAAAGTCCAAATTTTGAAGGTAAAGTCTGTGGAATATATTCTATATGTGAAGAAGAAAGTGTTAATTGGGTAGATTTTACGCAAAATCCAGTAAAAAAACACATCCAAGGAACAACTCGTAAACTTTACATGGCTAATATTATAGACAAGGTAGACATGGTCTTTTCTCTTGCAAAATTTAAAACTCACCAGCTCATGTATACAACTGGTGCGGTTAAAAACCTCTTTGGCACTATCCCAGGACTTCACAAAAGCACATGTCACGTAAAATGTCCCAACAGAGAGAGCTTTGCGCACCTCATTGTTGGAATTCATGAAACAATTAAGCCTTCTTTTGCATTGATGGACGCAATTATCGGTATGGAAGGTGCAGGACCTGCCAACGGAACTCCTAGACCAATTGGCCTTGTCATGGCCTCCACCAGCTGTATTGCCCTTGACTACGCTCAAGGCATTATGATGGGATATAATCCACACGACCTCCCAATCATAAAAGAAGCTTCTAGGCGTCATATTTTACCCTCTGAGATATATTATCCACTATTAAAAGCTCAAGAAGTAGTCATTCCTAACTTTGTAAGGATTCCTATCTGTGAAAAAACTCACTTTGTAAAAAGCCTAATTATCCCCTTCTTGACTCGTTCAGCCCAAAAGCAAGCACAAAGAAAAGAACCCAAACCCCTCTTTTCTGACGCTTCTTGTATCCGCTGTGCTAGATGTGTTAACATTTGCCCTGCAAAGGCCCTAACCCTAAAGCCAATGCAAAATCAAGGCAATAGTAAGTATACCAAACATATAGTCGCAGACTACTCCAAATGCATTCGTTGCTACTGTTGCCATGAGATGTGTCCTGCTGACGCAATAACAATTGAAAATAAAAGGAAAAAATAAAATGCTCAAACATTACCTACTAATGGCACTCTTAAGCATTCTACCAATATCGGAACTCAGAGGAGCAATTCCCTACGGATATCTCAATAACATCCCATTATATCAATGTTTCATCATAAGTGTTTTGGTAAATGCCATGGCACCACTTTTAGGCTACTTCTTTTTTAGCACACTACACAAAGTCCTAGACAAATGGAAGGCCTATCATAATTTCTTTGAAAGAACTATAGCTCGCTCTCGTGCAAAAGTAGGCCCCCAAGTAGAAAAATACGGCCTAATTGGCCTCATGCTCTTTGTAGCCATTCCCCTCCCAATGACCGGTGCTTGGACAGGAACCATTGGTTCATGGGTCCTGGGCCTAAACAAGAAGAAAAGTACCCTCTTCATTCAGGCAGGAGTATTAATTGCAGGCATAATTGTAACCCTTGTAGTCTACACTGGCGCTGGAATTGGCAGCCTCTTCACCACCAAAGTAGCAATTTAAATTTTAAATCAAACCCATATCTTTATTACATTGATTCCATATGCTTTTTATATAACAATGATATAATTTCTCTATAATATAAACATATTGTAGCAATGCATCCTATCAACATATTTTTATATTGTTTAGGTATTGTTTTTATATAATTTCTGTATATTACATAAATCTAATCTTAACAGCATATTTTTTATATCGCTTAAATATTATAACTATATCGTGCGCATAAGCCCTGATGTATAAATTCTGCATATTACATAACTCCAATCTTAACAGCATATTTTTTATATTCTTTTAATATTATTTCTATATTGTTTAGATTTGTTTTACTATCTATTCTATATTGTTTTACTATTATTTTGCTATTTTTCTACTATTGATTTTCTAGCCCCAGCCTAATACTTTCCTCCACAACCAAACAAATCTGTTTCAAGTGTTTACCAATCTGTTTAGGACGTGTGGGTTGTTTATGTCGTGTGGGTTGTTTGGGACGTGGCAGTTGTTTGGGACGTGTGGGTCGTGTGGGACGTGTGGGTCGTGTGGGACGTTTGGGTCGTGTGGGTCGTTTCAGTTGTTTGGGTCGTGTGGGTCGTTTCAGTTGTTTAGAACTTGTAGCCCGTATGATACTTCATATTGCACATCTTAAACGTTTAAGACGTGCTATATTTAATTAACACACATAACATACGTGGAACAGCCACACACACTTGAAACACATGACACGTCCCACACGACTGACACACCCAAGACACATGACACATCTCATACATCCTACACGTCCCACACAGATAGGTATACAGATGAAACAGTTAATCCCTACATCACTTCATAGTCACTTAATTTCTAAATATTTTTGCGGTCCTTATGGATTATTCAACTGAAACTCAGCTGTAGTTGTCTTTATATACAATCCTTTTCTGTTCAGAAGTTTATATTTTGCACCAATAAAGTGCTTTTTGTTAACTTTTCTATTCTCTCGCCTATAGCACGTTATGGACTAATGCTAGAACCTTCCCCTTCTGGAGAAGTTCTTCCCAATATCATAGACCTTCCTGTTTACAAAGTGGTTTTAGAAAAGCGGAAAACACTATGCATTATCCCTCTTCCATGCCGTCATATTCCTCACAGATTACGCAGCTCAAACAATAAGAAACTATACCATTACACTTAGGTCCTTTCCACATCTTTCTCCAAAAATCTGTTTCAAGTGTTTGCCAATCTGTTTAGGACGTGTGAGTCGTTTGGGTTGTGTGGGACGTTTATGTCGTCTAGCACGTTTGATCTGTTTATGACGTGTATCACGTCTCCCCTGTCATTATTACTATATCATTTTACAATGATTTTCATACTGGAATTGTATAATTGTCATATCATTTCAATACATAACACATATCAAAACGCTACAACACACCCAATAAAGAAATAAAAACAAAGAGAAACAAATATCATTGCAATATGAATACGCTACAAAAGTTATATAACTTTAATTTAATTTTTATATTTCTTAGAAAATTCCTTGAGAGCAAATCTAATTCCAGCAGCCCAGCCAAGACCCAATTCAGAAAAAAGCTCTTCAAGCTCTTTTTTAAACGAAGGTTCAATAGAAAAAGTAGTTAAAATCTTATTCTCTTTCTTAGACAAAGATTCGCTATTGAAAAGTTGTTTTGCTTTAGAGCTAACAGATTCTTCATAATTAACAGACTCATCAGGGTTTCTTTTAAGCGCCATAATTATTTACTCCCAACATTCAACTCCAGATAACCTTCTCAAGACTGTTTATAGCCTCAATTGTCTTATCTTTGAGCCCTCTTCCTCGTTCCTTATATAGCTGTGGAGCCATAGAAGCCTCTTGAGCCTTTCTAAATACAGGATCTACAGGAATTTTATAAACTTCAAACGACCCTTCTTGAGCCGCCTTTAATATATCTCTATGTTGTTTAATTCTTTCATCGTAAGAATTAATTATGACTCTAGAGTGCTTAACCTGACTTCTCAGATTCTTTTTTAGCCTTTTTAACTCATCAATGAAGATTTCAAGACCATCTAAACTAAAAACTTCAGGAGTCATAGGAGTAATAACTTCGTCACTAGCAATAATGGCAGCTCTTTCAAGACGCCCTAAACCAGGCGATAAATCTAGAATAATATGATCAAAATCTCTAGATAGTTCACCAATTAAATCTTGAAGAACATAAGGTTCTTCTGCAAGTTTGGTCTCACTGTAATTCTTAAGAACACCACCAATTCCAAAGGTTGGAAGCAAATAAAGATTAGGAACTTGCTCAACTGCAACAATTGCATCCCTTATATAACAACGCCCTTGAACAACATCTGCAAGCTCATATTTAGGAGTCTTTTTCAAGAACCAAGAAGAT
This sequence comes from Selenomonadaceae bacterium, assembly GCA_963621975.1. Classification (GTDB taxonomy): domain Bacteria; phylum Spirochaetota; class Spirochaetia; order Sphaerochaetales; family Sphaerochaetaceae; genus UBA9732. Next base: position 260 of record CAVFGI010000012.1, on the reverse strand, counting down.
GCATTTCCTTGAGGGTCAACATCTATAATTAGCGTTCTAAAGCCATCCATAGCAGATTGACAAGCTAAAGTTCCAGAGATAGTTGTTTTTCCAACGCCACCTTTTTGTAGGTGGAATGCAATAGTTTTAGCCATAAAATACCTGAAAAACAGTATATACTATAGATAAATATCATACAAGACTTTTAAGTTTTAATTTATTTTCAATATATTTTCTATAAACAATACTTCAAAATCCGTATTTTAACACTATTGTAATAC
>CAVFGI010000011.1:0-54333 GCA_963621975.1 Selenomonadaceae bacterium | reverse complement strand
AGAATAGTCTAATTAATCTGCTATGAAAAAACTGGGAGATTTATTTTACGCTTACCCTATAACGAAAAGAGTGCTATGGTACTAACTATAGGGCACAGGATAGATTTTACAGATCTCTGATTTTCTTGCAAAGTTCTAAACTGTTAGGTTTTCAGGAATATTGCCTTCCATAAATGAAGGCTTCTTAATTCCTAAGGCTTTAAGAATAACAGGAGCAATATCTTTTGGCATAACTGAAGAAGAAAGAGTGCTTTCTGTTACAGTATGCCCTTTAATAGCAATTGTGATTTGCCTTTCATCAATTGTATCTCCCCCATGTTCTTTTCCAGTTCCACCATGATCTGTTGCAACAATAAGGAGAGTTTTGTCGTAATCAAGAAGTTCATCAATTTTCTTTATAAATTCAACATCGTTTTTAACTGCAGCCAAATGTTCACTTTCTCCATATCCATTTGAGTGTCCAGCATCATCGGCATCTTCAATGTGGATAAAAAAGAGGGTTGGAGAATTGTTAGTTAGGTATTTAATTGCCATTTCCTCTATCTGGGCAGTTGAATAGACAGTTGAGCAAAAGCGTTTGTCTGAAGATTTGTATACGTCTGCAGATTTTTCTATAAGACCGTAATTGATAGCATTCCATTCGGAAAAAGAAGCAAGCTTTGCAGAGGGGTACACATCATGGATTATCTTAAAGACACTTGGATACTGTGAATACGGGAAACGTTCGCATGCTATGCTTGCATTGACACATTTATGCACAGCAGGGCTTACTCCATGAAGATAAGAGCCCCAGTTTTGTGCACTTGCAGATGGCATTTCACAGGTTGCTGTGGTTGTCCAAGCAGAATTTGTTGAGAAAATATCGCTAAACCCTTCTGTTTCTCCAAGCCAATGACCGGCTCCGTCTATGCCTATGAATACAACACTTTCATAAGAGGCTTTTTCCTCTGTCATCTCAAATTCTTGGCAGGAAGATAGAAGTAGTGAAATTAAAAATAAAATAAATAACAAGTTTTTCATTTTTTGCCCTCTTAAAATCTTATACAATAACCAAGTTTTAAGTTTAACGAGAAAAAGAGAAGTGCTAACTGAGAAGCTTTCACATCTACATAATTGCCTTCTTCAACTTCTTTTATTGCCGTTGGGATAAAAGCCCAAAAATCAAAAGGCAAATAATTTGTACTGTTTTTGTCTCCTCCATAATTTATGTAGGCAAAAAGAGGGAACCCTACTTTTATGAAAATATTGCTCCTGTTAAATTTAAATGATACTTTGGTATTTATATTAAAAATCACTAAGTCACCTTTCGTAAAATGGTTTATAACCCCTTCCTTACTAGAGACATGAAGTGCTGTTACATCTGAACCAAGAGAGAAGTCAAAAGATGATGTGTCCAGTACAGTATAGTAAACATAAGCAGAAAGGCCGTGGAGGAGCTTATTTCCATATGAAAACTTCTCGTAAGGTGTCATATTTGTAGTTATATCTGTAGATATGTACTTGTCCATAAGAGAATAAGTCAAAAGCCCTCCTAAACCAGCACTTGTATTTACACCAAAGCCAAGTTCAAGGCGTTCTTTTTTGATATTTAGCCCCACATAGGAAGGAAGGCCTAAAGATAGATCCATTCCTAAATCAAGAGCCGGAACCATAGAGAGAACAATAAGGGACAAAACAAAAAATAAAACTATCTTTTTCACTAGAGTTATCTTTATACAAAACAACTTTTTTAGCAACAATATTGTATGCTTTACTAATTGACACTTTATATGTTTTTGCACAATAGTTGTGTATGGACGAATTAGAAGCACGAATATTAGAGGAAGGCAAGGTCCTTCCTGGAAACATTATTAAGGTCGGCTCGTTTTTGAACCACAGAGTTGACACCGCATTTATGTCCAAACTAGCAGAGGAATTCCGAAAAAACTTTGACATTGAAAAAGTTACGCTCATTTTAACCGCAGAAGCAAGTGGAATTGCGTTAGCTGCAGTGTGTTCCTTCCTCTACAACATTCCAATGCTTTTTGCAAAAAAAGCTAAGAGCGATAATATTGAGGGCGGTTTAGTGTGTAGCGAAATTCATTCTTATACATACAACAAAACGGTAACCCTTATGGTTGAAGCTGGAATGATAAAGCCTACCGACAACGTTCTCATCATTGATGATTTCCTTGCAAATGGAGAAGCTTTAAAAGGGCTCATTCATATAGTAGAGAAGACAGGGGCAAACCTTGAAGGAATTGGAATTGCAATAGAGAAGGGTTTTCAAGGCGGAGGAGACAAACTCAGGAAAGCCGGAATTAATCTCAAATCTCTTGCAATTATCGATTCTGTGGATGACGGAGTAATTCGTTTTAGAGGTGTTCAAAAATGAGCAATGATGGGAATAAAAATAACACCGATAAAGTTCTAGTTTTAGATTTTGGGGGTCAGTATAACCAGTTAATTGCAAGACGTGTTAGAGAGATGAATGTCTTCTGTGAAGTTCATCCTTTTAACTGGTCTATAGAGGAAATTCAAGCTTATCATCCAAAGGCAATTATTTTTACGGGGGGCCCATCTAGTGTGTATAATGATGGCTCTCCAAAGCCCGATTCCCGCATTTTTTCACTTAATATTCCCATTTTAGGCATTTGTTATGGTGCTCAAATAATGGCATACACTCTTGGAGGTGAAGTAGTTCCTGCACCATCCATTGCTTCAAGAGAGTATGGAAAAACTGAAACCTGTTTTGATAAGAACTCCTTACTTTTTAAAAATATTCCTTCCACAGACGTTGTTTGGATGAGTCATGGGGATAGTGTACAGAAGTTACCAGAAGGATTTATTCCTTCTGCAAAGACATTAGCTTGTCCATATGCGGCTTTCGAGAATCCAGCAAAGAAGTTTTATGCTGTTCAATTTCATCCAGAAGTAAACCATACGGTGCATGGATTTGAAATGTTGAAGGCTTTTGTTTTAGATGTTGCAAGAGTTTCACCAACGTGGACTATGTCAAACTTTATGAGAAGTTCAATCCTGGATTTAAAAGAAAAGCTTGGAGCTTCAAAGGCGCTTCTGGCTCTTTCTGGAGGAGTAGATAGTTCTGTAGCTGCGGCACTCTTATCTCAAGCCATAGGTAAAAATTTAACCTGTGTTTTTGTCGATCATGGTCTTCTCAGAAAAGATGAAGGGGATCAGGTTGAAGAGGTTTTCTCTAAGTATCCTATAAACTTCATAAGGGTAGACGCAAAAGCCCGATTTCTTGAAAAACTTAGTGGCGTGACGGATCCAGAAAGAAAGCGTAAAATTATTGGAGAAGAATTTATAAGGGTCTTTGAGGACACCGCCAAGGGCCTTGGGGCTGTAGACTATCTTGTGCAGGGTACTATTTATCCCGATGTCATTGAATCAGGCCTAGGAAATTCTGCTGTAATTAAGAGCCACCACAATGTGGGAGGGCTTCCAGAGAATGTTGGTTTCAAGGGTATTGTTGAGCCTCTAAGACTTTTGTTTAAAGATGAAGTCAGAAAACTTGGAATTGAACTTGGTTTACCTTCAAGTCTTGTTAATAGACAGCCTTTCCCTGGTCCAGGCTTGGCTATAAGGGTCATTGGGGAAGTCACAGAAGAGAAGCTTTCTATTCTTAGAGAAGCAGATTGGATCTTTAGAAGCGAACTTGAAACAAGCGCCCAAAACGGCATTGAAGTAGCAAAAAATCAATACTTTGCCGTGTTAACGAACATCAAAAGTGTTGGCGTCATGGGTGACAGCAGGACCTATGACTACACAGTTGCACTGCGTAGCGTAGAAACCAGCGACTTCATGACGGCTTCTATTTCAAGGATTCCATACGAAATTCTTGAAAAAGTTTCCAACCGCATTGTCAACGAAGTCCCACATGTAAACCGCGTTGTCTACGATATTACCAGCAAGCCCCCAGCAACTATTGAGTGGGAATGATTGCGTTTAACTTAAAGCCCATTTTGGATGATTTTTGGATGAAAAGTTTTGCCCTGAAAGGGATCTCCTTGCAATGGGCTTCCGCATCTGGGACATTTGTATCCCTTGAACTAGAAAATTTTCATAGAGCCAGTAAGAAAAGTAGAACTCTAGGAAAAAATATTTTTCTATAGATCTACAAAATAGAACTTTAGAAAAAAAATTTTTCTATAGACCTACAAAATAGAACTATGGAAAAAAATAGTGCGCAAAAGTTCTATTTTCACTTGATATGGCTGTCCGCACTGCAAACCAGCACAGGCCGATAATCTTGAGTTCAAACTTTCCGGATTACAACCGTAAATCCAAGTTTCCCTCAGCACTCAGAGCGGACATAAAAAGTACTTCTGCCTGAGCCTTCTTTGTGAAGGAATCCTTCCTCTGCTTGTCTTCTCCTTCTTCTCCTTGAAAGTACATTTTTATTGTGCCATGTACACCATGTACAAAGGGGAGGGTTTTTAGCTGTCATCCTTCATTTTTATGTTGACTTTTACAACTTTTACAGAAGACGGATGAATTTGTCTGTATTCTCTCGGAGTACAGAGATAAAACTCTTTAAATTTTTTTGCATAATATGCTGGTGAATCAAATCCACATTCCTCTGCTACAACAGAAATGTTTTTATCCGGGTATTCCGTTAGTTCAGATGCACTTTGAATCAATCTGTATTTTAGCAGATACTGAATGGGGGATTCTCCTGTGATTTTTTTAAAACAGCGAAGTGTTTCTCTTTCACTAATATTTACAGTTTCCGCAATATTGGAAAGCGTAATATTTTCTGGATAATGCTGCTCTATAAAAGATAGGATTGTAGCTACCCGAACAGAATTTATGTCTTGATGAACAAGAGAGTCCTTCAGTCCTGGTTTTAATTCAGAATATACCATTAACATAATATGACTAAGCTGTTCCCGGACAGTAAATTCATAAGCAAAGGCATCCTTTTTTAAGGACTCAAATGCGGTAGAAAAGTAGTTTGCTACAGATCTTTTTTTGTTTTTTAATACAATACCTGAAAATTGTGTGCATAAGATTAAAGGCATAATATATTTGGAGGCAAATGCAGAATTAACAGTGCCAGTGATTAAAAGCGGAGAAAAAACAAGGGATTGAAGTTTACAATAAGGATCTCCAGATGCACAGTGAAGTGCTTTTGCATTTATAATGGCAGTTTCTCCTGTTTGAACAAGGAATGTTTCGGATAATACCTGAAGTTTCATGCAACCTTCTACAATGTGAATGATTTCAAAGTCTTCATGCCAGTGCCAGGGAATAAAATCACTGATAGAATTTGTATGTGCTGATTCATAGCCTGCACATGGAAATTCCAGTGAACCATGTGGCTGGAGTTCTTTATTTTTGCTGGTTCTGTTTAATCCACATTTTTGTAAAGCCATATTTTCTCCAATTTTGTCTGTTTTGTTATAGTATTTGGCGTTTTCAAAATTGAAGGTGCCTTCATGCGACTATATAATTATAACATACTATAAAAAAACAAGAGAACAAAAATGAGTTTTTTATTAGGAATTATTTATCTGTCATTTATCAGTCTTGGACTTCCAGATGCTCTACTTGGTGCGGCATGGCCGAATATGTATCAAGAATTTCAGGTTCCTGTCTCTTATGCAGGTGCAATTTCCATGATTATTGCATTTGGAACCATCATTTCTAGCTTGCAAAGTGACCGTCTCACAAGGAAGTTTGGAACAGGTATGGTTACAGCGGTAAGTGTTGGGATTACAGCATTTGCTCTATGGGGTTTTTCAATTAGTCATAGTTTTATTTTTTTATGTTTGTGGGCAATCCCTTATGGTCTTGGAGCCGGCAGTGTGGACGCTTCTTTAAATAACTATGTTGCATTGCATTATGCCAGTAAACATATGAGCTGGTTACATTGTATGTGGGGAATTGGTGCAACACTTGGACCATACATTATGGGTGCTGCACTTACTGGCGGTGCTACATGGAATACAGGATATCGGATTATTTCTGTAGTACAGATTGTACTTACGGCGGTTCTGGTATTCAGTCTTCCAAAATGGAAAAGACAAAATGCAGCATCAGATGAAACAACTACTGGAAAGGCACTGTCGTTGAAAGAAATACTTGCAATTCCGGGTGCAAAAGCAATCATGATCTGCTTCTTTTGCTATTGTGCAGTAGAACAGACAACTATGCTCTGGGCAAGCAGCTATTTGAATTTAGCAAAAGGTGTAGACTCTAAGACGGCTGCTTTTTTTGCTGGGATGTTTTGCATTGGCATTACCGTTGGGCGTGGAATTAATGGATTTATTGCCATGAAACTGAAAGACAGCCAGATGATCCGTATGGGGCAGTCAATTATTCTGACAGGTATTATTGTAATGATTCTTCCATTTGGGCAGGTGGTTTCGATAATTGGTTTTTCATTGATTGGCTTGGGCTGTGCACCTGTATATCCCAGTATTATTCATTCTACGCCAGGGCATTTTGGGGCAGAACGCTCTCAAGCAATTATAGGGGTACAGATGGCAAGTGCTTATATTGGAACGTGTTTGATGCCTCCATTATTTGGCTTAATTGCAAACCACGTAACTATTCGGTTATTGCCGTTATATCTGTTGATTTTGCTTGCGCTGATGGTGTATATGCACGAGCGATTGGAAAGAAGCCAAGGTAAATGCTTCCAGTCACAAACCTGAACAGCTGGAGCGATTATTGTATGTCTTTGTAATTGTGTCCCTCAATTTGTGTCCCTCAATTTGTGTCCCTCAAATTGTGTCCAGCTATATTCCTTTTTTCTTTTCTTTTATTTAGAATCTATAATAAGTTGGAGGCATAAAATGGTTGCACCACTTACAAACAAATTGAAAAGAGTCCTCATTTCAGAAGAGGAAATACAGAAAAGAGTTGGAGAAATTGCAGACGAGATCAACACTCGTTATAAAGACATTGAGTCTCCTCTTGTTCTTGTCTCTGTTCTCAAAGGTTCCGTCTTTTTTCTTGCAGATCTTGCACGGAAACTCACCATCCCTCACATAATCGATTTTATTGCTATCTCTAGTTATGGACAGAACGGGGATAGAAGGGGAGAAGTCAGGTTTCTGATGGACACCAGAGAGAGCATTACAGACCGCCACGTATTGATTGTTGAAGACATCTTAGACAGTGGGAACACGCTTGAGTATCTAACAACGAATTTTCTTGCGCGTCACCCTCTCTCTGTTGAAAAAGCTGTCTTTCTTAATAAGCCCGGAAAGCATGAGAAGAATGTTGAGATACAGTACAAAGGTTTTGATATCCCCAATGTATGGGTTGTGGGTTACGGTTTGGATTATAAGGAAGAATTTAGAACGCTCCCTTATATAGCAGAGATGATTCTACAATAAAAAAGGGAAAAAGAATGGCTGTTAATTGTGTTGTAGGCCTCCAGTGGGGAGACGAAGGGAAAGGACGTATAGTTGATTATCTGGCAAAGGATGCAGATCTTGTCATCCGTTACCAGGGAGGTGACAATGCCGGGCACACCGTCGTAAATGAACACGGTAAGTTTGGTTTGCATATAATCCCTTCCGGTATATTTAATCCCGATACTACTAACATTGTAGGCGCAGGAACAGTTGTAAACTTTGACAGAATGCATGAAGAGCTTTCTGAGATAGAGAAAAAAATGGGGCGGAAAGTTGAGAACATCATCATAGACACAAAAGCCCACGTAATCTTTCCGTACCATATGGCGCTTGACGGAGCAGAAGAGGGAAAGAGAGCAGAAAAGGATAAGATTGGTACAACAAAACGTGGTATAGGACCGTGTTATGAAGACAAGGCCGCTCGCATTGGTATAAGAGCAGGAGACCTCCTTAATTGGGATTTTCTTGTAAAGAGACTTGAACACCTTCTTCCAAAGAAAAACAGAGAGCTCTCCTACTATGGGCTAGAGACATACACACTGGACTACCTTCTTGAAAAATGCCACGCATGGAGAAAAGAATTTGGCTCACGTATTGTAGATACAACTGCGGTTACAAGAGAAGCTGTTGAAAGTGACAGGAAAATCCTGCTTGAGGGACAGCTGGGTATAATGAGAGACAATGACTGGGGCATTTACCCTTATTCAACTTCCTCAAATCCAACTGCTGCAGGAGCATGCAACGGAGCGGGAATTCCACCAAGAAAGATAGCAAAAGTATACGGAGTCCTCAAAGCCTACTCTACAAGTGTTGGAGGAGGCCCATACGTAACAGAACTCTTTGACGAAGATGGCGACAAGCTTAGGTCTATTGGTGGTGAATATGGGGTTACCACAGGTAGGCCACGTCGTTGTGGATGGTTTGATGCAGTCAACGCAGATTATGCAGTTTATATGAACGGGGTCACAGATGTAGCTCTCACAAAGATAGATGTCCTTGATACATTTAAGACAATCAAGGTTTGTACAGGATATATGATTGACGGGACATCTTACTCTTATATGCCGGACACTCTTTTACAAGAGAGAGCCAAACCCATATACATGGAATTCGATGGATGGCTTTCAGATACAACAGAGTGTCGTACATGGGAGAGCCTTCCTGAAAAGTGCAGAGAGTACATTCTTGCATTAGAGGAACTAATTGGTGCACATATCACACTTATATCTGTAGGCCCAGAAAGAGACCAACTTATAGTAAGGAACGCAGAATAATGGAATTCGATCATTCTGTATACATATCTCCCTTTACTTGGCGTTACGGTTCAAAGGAAATGAAGGAAATTTTTTCCGAAATTCATAAGCGTCGCCTTTTGAGAAGAATCTGGATAGCTCTTGCAAAAGCTGAGATGAAATTCTCTCTTGTAACAGAGGAGCAGGTTGAAGAACTGGAGAAACATAAGGACGATGTAGACATTGAAAAGGCAGGAGAAATTGAGAATGTCATCCATCATGATTTGATGGCTGAAATCAAGACATATGCCCAGCAGTGTCCAAAGGCAGGGGGTATAATACATCTTGGTGCAACAAGCATGGACGCACTAGATAATTGTGATGCCTTGCGTTACAGAGAGGCTCTTTTCCTTATTCTCGAGCATCTCGATAACGTTATAAGAGCACTCTCAAAGCGTACGGAAGAAGAGAAGGCTACAATCACTATGGCTTTTACACATATACAGCCTGCCGAGATAACAACAATAGGATACAGATTGAGCCAGACACTTCAAGATCTTCTCGACGACAGAGAAGACCTTGTGAAAATGATAAAAACACTCAAGGGAAAAGGAATTAAGGGTGCCGTAGGCACAGGGGCCTCTTTCAACATTTTAACAGAAGGCGAGTCTATGGAGCTTGAAAGGCTTGTCATGGAAGAGTTAGACCTGCCATTTTTTGATGTTGCAACCCAGATATATTCACGTAAACAAGATTTAAAGATGATTGGGGTTCTTTCTTCCATAGCATGTACACTTAATAAATTCAGCCAGGATTTCAGAGTGTTGCAATCTCCCCCAATTGGAGAGTTCTCGGAGCCGTTTTCTTCTATGCAGGTTGGATCTTCTGCCATGCCTTTTAAGCGTAATCCTATATTGAGCGAGAAAATCTGCTCTCTTGCACGTATAGTCAGCGAAGGATACTCCACGGCATGGATCAACGCCTCTTCTACATTCCTAGAGAGGTCTCTTGATGATTCGGCGTCACGGCGTGTATACATTCCGGAGAGTTTCCTTGCTCTAGACGAGATGCTTCTAACGGAAGAGAAGATAATTAAAGGGATGAATATTCATTCTACGGCTACAAAGAAACTTCTTTCCTCTTATGCTGTCTTTGCTTCAACTGAAAGGCTTTTGATGGAGCTTGGAAAAAAAGGTGCAGACAGACAGAAGATGCATGAGGTGATTAGGAAAGAAAGCCTTGAAGCTTGGGAACTTGTCCAAGAAGGAAAAGAAAATCCATTAAGAGAAAATCTTTCTAAAAATATCGATATTCTGAAATATCTTAATAGAGATGAAATTCTCTCCTTCTTAGACGCAAAAAGCTACATAGGAGACGCTGTGACCCGGACGGAGCTAGTCCTTATGAGGAGCAAGAAAGCCCTAGGATAATCTCTTATGGCATGATGGAATTTGCACCATCTACAATAACACTTTGACCTGAGTAGTAGCAGGAATCTGGACCGGCCAAGAATGCAATTACAGGTGCAATATCATTTTCAGGATCTCCAAAACGTTTCATTGGATTTAGATTAACCTGTTTTGCATATTCTTCAGGAAATTTTGCAGCCCAAGCTTTTGCAGCAGGGGATTCTGCACCAGGAAGAACAACATTTACACAAATTCCGTACTGCCCCCATTCCTTTGCAGCAATTTTGGTTAATCCTCTTAAAGCTTCTTTGTTGGAACCATAGGCCAACTGTCCTGCTATACCAAACATACCTGTTGCAGAAGCAAAGTTAATTATTCTTCCTTCGTGCTGCTCTTTCATATAAGGGAATGCCGCCTGCATATAGTTAAGAGAACCAATAACACCACTTTGCCATGCTTTTAGCATATTGTCATAAGTTGTGTCTTCAACTGAAGCAGAAGGAACTATGGCTTGACCGTTATTTACTACAATGTCAACGGTTCCGTATTTTTCAACGGTAGCTTTAACAACTTCTTCAACTCGTGCTCTATCTGCAGAATCGCAAGACATAGCAAACCCTTCTCCTCCTAGAGTTTTTATTTCAGCAATTGTTTGCTCAATAGGTTCAATTCGACGACCAGTTGCAACAACCTTGACTCCACGTTTTGCAAGACAAAGAGCAATGCCTTTTCCAATTCCCTGGCCAGCCCCAGTTACAATGGCGACTTTTTCATTTAGTTGTTTCATCTCAAATACTCCTTTATGTGAAATTCTTCACAAAAATAATTAAAATACGAATAACAAAATTGTCAACTATTTACAAAGAAGTACAACACCCCTAGCAGGTACAACTACATTATCCTGTAAAGTCTCTGCCTTGTTAACGAAGTTTTCCCCACTAAGAATGACTTTCCACTGGCCTGTAGGGAGAGTCTCCACAAAGCTTGAAGTTGTGGGGTTGACTATAGCTATGCCAACAACATTTCCTCTAAACCTGTACGAGATAAAAATTGAATTATTGCTCAAGATTTTGCAACTTACACTACTGTCTCTAAGCCAAGAATATTTACCCCTCATTTCTATTAAAGCTTTGTACCAGAAGAACATGTTTTCTTCACAGGAACCTTCAGAGACAGTATCCCAGTCAATCTTGTTAATTTCATCAGAAGATTTATAGCTATTGCTATCGCCTTTCTTTGTTCTTAGAATCTCTTCTCCAGAGAGCATGAACGGTGTGCCTTTGCTAATCATAACAACTGCTGCACCAAGTTTGTTCATTTGAATACACTCTTCCTTGCTGTCATTTGGATTTGAAAGTAACAGTTTATCCCATAGCGTATTGTTGTCATGTGAGCTCATGTAATTGATTACCATGCCATTTTTTACAGCCCATGAAACGGCAGAAGAGGACTGTCCGCCAGCAATACCAAAGGCCACTTTTTGGGCATTTTCTTTATTGATTGCTCCACTGATAAGTCCTTTGGCTGTGGAGGTAAAAACACTGCCTTTGAGGCCGTCTCGGATGGCATCGTTGAAAACGGCAATGCTACCAGCTGCTCCAGAACTGGCTTTTATTTGGGAGATATTTGATTGAGTTGCCAGCAGAGAACTTGAATATGAGCATGTGCCACCAGCCCAGCCTTCACCATAGATGAGGCATTTTGGATTAATGGCATGAAGAGCCTTTTCAATTTCTTGCATGGTCTCCGTGTCATGAATGCCCATTAGATCAAACCTAAAGCCATCTAGATGGTACTCTGTCATCCAAAAAACAAGACTGTCAATCATAAATTTTCTGTACATTATTCTGTTAGAGGCTGTCTCGTTTCCACATCCACTTCCGTTGGAGTTTCTTCCTTCGCTGGTATAACGGTAATAATAATATGGCACAATTCTGTTAAGTGAAGAATCTGATGAATATGTATGGTTGTAAACCACATCCATTACAACTCCAATTCCACTTGCATGTAAAGCTTGTACTGCTTGTTTGAATTCATTTATTCTGACTTCTCCGTGATACGGGTCTGTGGAATAGCTTCCTTCAAGCGCATTGTAGTTTTTGGGATCATAACCCCAATTGTAAGAGGAATCGGGGTAGGCTTCATCTACTGTGGCGTAGTCGTAGATGGGGAGGAGGTGTACATGCGTGATGCCTAATTGAAGCAAGTAGTCAACTCCAGTTGGAAAGCCGGACGCATTGACAAGCCCGCGTTCAGTGAAGGCTAAATATTTGCCCTTGTAGGCGCTCTGCTTGTTGGCAATGGAGAAGTCTCGGACGTGGGTCTCCCATATGACAGCGTCAGAGTACGTGGAGATTGTGTTCACGTAAGTATCGGTGTCAAAACCAATTGGATTGGTTAAAGAGAGGTCAACCACCATTCCTCTATTTCCATTGACGCCTACTGCTTTTGCATACGGGTCAACTGCTTCTGCGGTACCTACAGCTGTGGTGACAGTATAAGTGTAGTATGTTCCGTGTCCACAGTCTGCGGTGTAACTCCAAACGCCTTTTTCTTCTTTTGTCATGTCTGTAGAGAGGAAAGCCTCGCCGTCAGTACCGTTATCAAAGAGGTTGATTACAACTCTGCTAGCTGTTGGAGCCCAAACCTTAAAGGTGGTTTTTCCGTCCGATAAAACAGCTCCAAGATCATTGCCAGAGTAGGTATAGTCTGAAATAAATCTTTCTGTGTCAAAGATTTTATTAGGCACTATTTCTTTTTCTCCATATCCCTCTACTTCAAGTGTATAGTGACCATTCAAAGCCATATTACTAGCAAGAGATATTGTTCCGTTTGCATTCACGCTTTTAATCTCCAAGTAATTACCGTTTTCATCTTTTAGCTTGAAGGCATCTGGACTGGTAAACGTTGCAGCCGGCGAAACCGAGTAGCTCACTGTGTCAAAATCATCCATTGAAGCTATAACAAACACTTTAATTGGATTCAAGGTTGTCCCTCCATCTTGAGAAGAATACTGCAAGCCATCACCAGTTTTTAAATATATTTCTGTGATTTTTCCTTCTATGAACGCAAATCTATCTTCGCTCCAGTCTTTTATTGCAGTTCCCCAACTAGACCCTCCCGGTTCTGTACAAGAAGTCCTAACTATGAAACCCACCTTGCCAACCTCAGAAGGCACGTCCACAGAACACTTAAACCCGTAATTGCACGGCTCAAAAAGATAACCGGAGCCATCCTTTCCATCCCACCAAATCCAGACGTCTGACGTGGCAATGTCTGCCGCACCCTGCCAGTAGAAGATAACACGGTTATATCCATCTGGAACCAGAGCCTGAGGTTCCTCTTCAACTTCAATCCCGATATCTTTTAGATTTTCTGTACTCCCAGAGGTGCTACAGCCAACCAACAACAAAACTAGACATAAAGCAACAAATAGAATTTCTTTTCCTTTCATGTGTTTCATTGTAGCATGGTTTAAAATTCCGTGGCCGCTTTTTATGCTGTTTTAATTAGTCAATGTCACAATTTGCAAAAAATGCTTCGTTTAAGACACAAAATGTACATACAGCCGCACAAGTGCTGAAATATGTTACACCTACTGTAGCTGTCATCCTTTTCTCGTTGGACTGGTTGTATGAATAGAGAGAAAAAGTAAAAAAAGAAAGATATTATTCAATTGTTAATATATCAATAAAGCCAGTGACTTCGAAAATCTCAATGATTGTTTCATTTGCATTGATTACTTTCATTTTGCCCTGTTTGTTCATTTTTTTCTGCATTGAAAGAAGAACTCTCAATCCTGCAGAGGAGATGTATTCCAAATTTTTAAAATCAAAAACAAGGCTTGTAATCCCGTCAAGGCTACTTCCTACTTCACTTTCAAGCTTTGGTGCTGTTGTAGTATCTAATCTTCCTTCAACTGATACGCAAAGTTTAGTTCCATCAAATTTTTTTGTAATTTCCATGTTTATTTGTCCTTTTTGCAAATCATAGCACATTTTTAAAACTTCATCTCATAAATTTTCCAAGTTGCTCAAAAAAAGATAGGAAAATGATATACTATTTCTGATGGTTTTTACAAAGAAGAAGGAAAACAATGCACAATTTATTGGATACGATTTTGGAAAAGAAGATTATCGCTATTGTTAGAGGTACTTATGGAGAAGATTTGAAGAATCTTGCCAAAGCTCTCTATAAAGGTGGAATTAGATTAATTGAAGTTACTTTTGACCAAACGGACCCACTCTGTCTAGAAAAAACTGCAGAAGCAATTAGATTGCTTAACAGTCTTTTTGAAGGCGAGTTTTATGCAGGAGCAGGTACTGTTTTAACAGAAGAACAGGTTCAAGTTGCTTACGAGGTAGGAGCTAGGTATATTGTTTCTCCTAATACAAATAACAAAGTCATAACACGTACCAAAGAAAGAGGAATGGTTTCTATTCCAGGCGCTATGACTCCAACCGAGATTTTACAAGCACATGAACTTGGAGCAGATTTTGTAAAATTGTTTCCCACGGCAACTTTGGGGCTTAACTATGTCAAAGATATTCTAGCTCCTATTAACCATGTTAACATCATTGCTACGGCTGGTATCACAGAAGATAACTTTGCCTCCTTTTTAAATCTTGGCATAAAAGGCGCCGGCATAAGTGGACGCCTTACAGACAAAAAGCTTATTGCTTCCGGAGACTGGGAAGAGATTGCTCGCAGAGCACAAGTTTTTGTTTCTATAGCAGAGGTTTTTGCAAAAAACTTTGCATAGCTCGTTTTGCAAAGCCTAATTATCATGTTATCAAACTAAAAAGGTTGCCTTCTGAGTTTTTCTGTGTAATACTTTTATAGACATTAAACGTCTAATGTCTATAGAACAAAAAAGGAGCGGAAAATGAAGAAACTAACTATTGTACTCATGATGTTAGCCTGCGTGCTATCTATAATGTTTGCAGCCGGAAATGCTGAAAGCTCTGGAAAACAGGAAACAATCCGTGTAATGCTAGCAAATCACCCGTATGGGAATTTGATTCTAGAACATCTTTCTGAGTTTGAAAGCGAAACAGGAATCAAGGTAGAAACGGAACAACTTCAGGAATCTGAGCTATCCAAACAACTAACAACGGAATTCTCTGCAGGAGGCTCAACTGTTGATGTTTTCATGACAAGACCTCTAAACGAGGGACTTATGTTTATTAAAAACGGATGGTATCAGTCTCTAGAATCTTATGATTTTTCTGATTATCCAGAAGCAAACGTGAATGTGGGAGTTAAAGATGGAATCCCTTACCTAGTTCCTCTCGTAACAGAGTGGCAAGTTCTCTATTACAGAAAGGACCTCTTTAGGGCTGCGGGAATTGAAGTTCCAACGAACTTTGAAGAACTCGAAGCCGCTGCAAAAGCATTGACAAAAGATGGCGTTGCAGGTTTTGGAGCAAGAGGAAAGGGTGCGGCATCTGTAACTCAGCTCTCTTCTTTCATTTATCAGTATGGTGGACGTTATATTGAAAACGGTGAAGCTGTGTTTGACAGTCCAGAAGCTGTTGAAGCCATTAAATATTATGGAAGATTAGTTGGAACATATGGACCTCAGGGCGTTACCTCCCTTTCTTGGGAAGGGCTTCTTCCAATTTTCCAAGCTGGATACTTAGCAATGTGGGCAGATGCCTGTGTCTTCTATGGACAGGTAGTTGATCCAGAAACATGCGCAATTCCTATTGAAGATATTGGTATTGCAGACCTTCCAGCTGGACCAGAAGGAAACGAACCTTTTAACGTTGTTTCTTGGGGAATGGGCATTTACAGTGGTACAAAACATAAAGAAGCTGCTCAAAAGTTCCTAGAATGGGCAACCAGCAAAGCAATGGCAGTTGAAGGCATGGCTCAGTCAATTACAATGGCAAGAAACAGCGCTTGGGTTGATGGAGCACAATACATGAACCCAGAGTTGGTTGCATCTAGACAAAATGCAGCCGACAATGGATATCAATATGACCGTCCATTTATCACCTCTGTTGGAAAGGCAAGAGATCTTATTGGTGAGGTTGTAATTGAAGCAATTAATTCAAAAGGAACATCATCAAAGATTGCCTCAATGGCTGCAGAAAAAGCAATTGCGGTTGATGACATTCTTAAGGCAGATGGCGAGTATCACAATCTCCCATATTAAATATTTCTAGATATTTTTCGGGCAGCTTAATTCTTTTGGGTTGTGCTGCCCGTTTTCGTTTAGTGGATATGAACAATGAAAAAGAGTAAAACTACAACATTAGGAACTCCAATAAAACAAAGTTTCGTTGATAAACATTATAAATGGATTTACACCGCACCGGCTCTACTTTTTGTCTGTCTTCTAATGGTGTTTCCTGTTTTATATACATTTTTCTTGAGTTTTACTGACTGGTCTCTTACCAGTGGTAGAGCTATGAAGTTTGTTGGGCTTCAATCTTATATAAAAGTTTTTAAAGAACCTCGCTTTTGGGATGCTCTTGGAAGAACTCTTTTATTTACTTTTGCAGCCGTTTTTTTTGAAACCTTATTTGGAACAATAATAGCTTTGATACTTAACAAAGAATTCAAAGGAAAGGGAGTTGTTAAAACAATGCTTTTATTGCCGTTAGTTGCAACTCCAGTTGCAGTTGGCCTACTTTTTACGCTCTTTTATGACCCAACTATTGGATTCTTGAATTACATATTAAAAACAATCGGGCTTCCACAAAGCGGATGGCATACTAATACGGCTACCGTTATGTCTTCATTAATTATTGTCGATGTCTGGCAATGGACTCCAATGATTTCACTAATAGTTATGGCTGGCTTGTCGGGTATTTCAGAAGAACCTTATGAAAGTGCAATGGTAGATGGCGCAAATTATTGGCAAACGCTGTTTAAGATAACTCTTCCCATGATAATGCCAACTATTTTAACTGCAGTTATTCTGCGATCTATTGAAGCATTAAAGACTTACGATATTATCTACAGCATGACAGGTGGGGGTCCAGGATACAGTTCAGAAACCTTAAACATCCTTGCTTATAAGTATAGTTTTGAATACTTCTCTATGGGAGAAGGATCTGTTATCTTGATTTTCTTATTCTCCTTGGTCCTTCTGTTTTGTCTTGGAGTTATGAAACTTAGAAAGTTATCGGAGGTATAATATGGTTAGTAAAAAAAATCCTGTAAAAACTATCGTTTTTTACCTCGTTATATGTTTTATTTGTTTGGTCATAATTTTTCCTTTAATTTGGATGGCCATGTCTGCGTTCAAAACGCAAATAGATATTATTGCATGGCCTCCTCGTTTTAAATTTACGCCTACTCTAAAAAACTTCAGAACAGTTTTTGTTAATCAACATTTTCTTAGATATTTAAAGAATTCTGTTATAGTAGCAGTGACTGCAGTTTCCATTTCTCTTTTGTTAGGGCTTCCTGCTGCATATGCAATTGCTAGAAACAACATGAAGAAAGTGGCTTTGTTTATTTTGGTTGCAAGACTTATGCCAGGAATTTCATTTTTAATGCCTTGGTATATCATTTTCTCTCGTTTGCATTTAATGGACAGCTATATTGCTCTCATTTTATCTCATATCTTAATTGCATTGCCTTTAACAATTTGGACTATGGAGCCTTACTTTAGAAGTCTTCCTCTTGAAATGGATGAAAGTGCAATGATAGATGGTGCAACTAGGACAAAAACTTTTTGTCGTATAATACTGCCTCTTTCTGTTCCTGGAATTGTTACCGCCACAACTCTTTCTTTTATTTTCAGCTGGAACAACTTTATGTTCAGCCAGGTTCTTTCAAGACAAAAGACTAGAACTTTACCTATTGCGGTAAACAACTTCTTGTCCTATGCCTCTGTTGACTGGGGCGGTGTTATGGCGGCAGCTGTTTTCATCATGCTTCCTGCAATTGTAATTACGATGATTTTCCAAAAATTTGTTATTAAAGGCTTAACAGCTGGGGCTGTAAAAGGATAACACTTGTTTTTAAGAAAAAGGATATAGATTGATTTTTATATCTTTCTTGTGGTACTTTGCCATTTGATTGAGGAGAAGACTCCTCTAAGGAAGATGCTTTATGGATATGCCACAAACAGGAATACCTCTTTCTAGGTACGCAGCGGAAAAGATTGTTGAATATATTACAAAGCAAGGACTTCATGGTGGTGATAAACTGCCAAACGAAACACAGCTTTGTACAATTACTGGTGTAAGCAGAGGGACTGTCAGAGAAGCTGTAAGGATTTTAAATACTGAGAATATTGTAACAATTCAACGTGGGGTTGGTACTTTTGTGTCTCCTAATCCTGGGATCTCAGAAGATCCTCTTGGCTTTAGATTCATAGAAGACAAGGAGAAACTTGTTTTTGATTTAATACAAATTAGGGAGATTCTTGAACCTTCTTTGGCTGCTATTGCTGCTGAGAACGCAACAGAGGAAGAGATAGAACTTCTATCAAATATTGCTAGAGCGCTTGAAGAGAAATACAAACAAGGAGAAGATACAGTTCCTTTGGATATTGAATTCCATTCTCAAATTGCAAAAATGTCTCATAACCGTGTTGTAGAACTTATATTTCCAATACTTGCAAAGTCTATTCCTGAAATCACAGAGTATACTCAAAAGACTCTTCTTGCAGAGTCAATGTTAGACCATCAACAAATTTGGCAACAGATAAAAAACCACAACTCTTTTGCAGCAGAAGCCTTTATGAGAACACACCTAATGAGAAACAAAGAGTTCATCATTAAAAGGAAGGAAAACTTATAAGGAAGAGGTTTTTCTACAGAAACGCCCATCATAGTCGTTACTATATTCTGGTTGCAGTGGAAATTTAATTGGTTTGTGGTCTCTGTAGGATCTATAAATGCCGGTAATAAGCTCAACGGTTTTTCTTCCATCCTCTAAAGAAACTAAGGGGAGTTTTTTATTTTGAATTGCATCAAGGAAATCCTTTAGTTGAAGAATATGATAGTAATTTCCTTCTGGATGAGAATTAAAATATTCGCTATCTTCCTTCTTATACTGAGGCAAAAGTTCTGCTTCTCTTGGAATTGTCCAAATGTCATTTACAGGGGGTTCTGCAATGCCAGAAACTCCTGCTATAAACATTGCTCCTCCGTCAGTTTGAACTCCAATACTTGCACCATTTGAGCCGTGAACTCGAACATTTCCAAAAAGAGCAGGGTTTTGTGAATTGCTGACAACAATATTTCCAAATGCGCCGTTCTTGAATTTAATAACAGCCATGGCAGTATCTTCTACTTCTAAATCTGGATGGTTTAAAGTGTCCCACATGCCATACATTTCATCAATGTCCCCCATGTACCACAATAGTAGATCTATTTGATGAGGAGCCTGATTAATTAGAACGCCACCTCCTTCTCCTTTCCATGTTCCACGCCAAGGGTCACTTGCGTAATATTCCATACTTCGCCATCCTAGCATGTTAACAGTTCCAAGAATTGGTTTTCCTATTTTTCCATCTACAATAGCTTGTTTTACTCGTATTGAAGGTTTATAAAAACGGCGTTGGCAAATGGTTGTTCCTATTACATTGTTCTCATTTTTTGCTTTAATTATTGCATCGCAATCTTCAAGAGAAGATGCCAGTGGTTTTTCAATTGCAACATGAACACCAAGTTCACAACACTGTATCGCATACTGAGCATGAGCAGGATGAGGAGTGCAAATGGCCACCGCTTGAACATTCTGTTCTTTAATCATTTTCTTAAGATTGGTATAACTTTTGATGCCGTATTGTGAGGCAAAAGCATTTGTTTTTATGGGGTCTCTACCAAAACAGGCTACTAATTCGCTATTTGGTAGATTTTTAAGTGCATTAGCATGAAAATGCCCAACTTTTCCACAACCAATAACTGCCGTTCTTACTTTTTCCATAAAATCCTCTTTATTTTTGGTTCTCATCACAGAGAAAAACAATCTTTGTTAGTTCGTCTTCGTGGTTATAAATTTTATGCATCCATTTATCTCCATCAGACAAAGGAATGGCTTTACTAATCATGCTGTCCACTTCAACCTTTCCTGAAGAAATTAAATCAAGACATTGAGGATATTCTCCAGCAGAGGCACAGGAACCAAACAGACTAATTTGATGAGTTACAACATACTGAAGAGGAAACTCTATTTTTGGTACTACATTTCCAATAAGAATGACCTTTCCATCAAGATGTACGCTTTTGATGCACATATTAGCAGTTATATCTATTCCTGTTGCATCAATTGCAATATCTAAACCTTCTTTGTTGTGTGTTAGATCTAGAATTTGTTCAAGGGCATTAGATTCCTTGGAATTAACCACTGCTGTTGCGCCATTCTTCTTTGCTAATTCCAATCTTTTATTATCTATATCAACGGCAATAATTTGTTTTGCTCCAAAACTTTTAACAACTTGAAGTGTTAATAGTCCTATGGTTCCAATACCAAATATAACAACACTGGCTCCTGCTTTTATTTGTGTTCTAGTTGCAGCGTGATAAGCTACAGAGAGTGGTTCTATCATTGCAGCCTGAACATAAGTTACATTGTCTGGTATGTCATAGAGAATATACTCTGGAAGAGCAACATATTCTGCAAAACATCCCTGTCTATTATATTCTTCACACGAAACGCCCAAAACCTGTCTATTGACACAGAGATTAACTTTTCCAGCTTTGCACATTTCACACTCATTACAGTAAACTGTGGAATCAAAAGTTACTCTATCACCTGGTTTATGATTTTTTACCCCTTCTGCACACTTAACAATTACGCCTGAGGCTTCATGTCCCATAATAACGGGTGGTTTTCTGCGTCCCGTACTGCCATCAAACCCCTTAACATCGCTTCCACACACGGAACAAGCCTTTACTCTAATAAGAACTTCTCTTTTTTTGAGTTCTGGCTTTGGAACATCTTCATAACTTAGATGTTTATACTCTCTCATTACTAATGCTTTCATTAAGCACCCCTTTGCGGTTTATAAACCTCTTTCTTTAAAGATAGACATTAGACGTCAAACCTCTTAAGGAAATAGTAGAATGCAAACAAGGCTCTGTCAAGTTCGTATAAAAGGAAACAAGCACAAGAAGAGAACACGTCAAAATTTCTTCATGCTTTTCTTCAATGCTGTTTTGACCTAGTTTTGACTGGTACTCTTATGGTTACAGCAATGGTAGCTATGCAATTGAGTGAATATGATAGTGCAGATGTTTTTGCAAAAACCTCAGTAGAAAGAATTTAACTTTGAAAATTTATTCTTGAATGTAAGAAGCAAGGTCATTCGCATAAGCTTCAATCTCATTGCCAATTTGTTGTGCTGGTGAGATTAAGCCGTCTTTTCCTTCGCAATGCACAATGCCTTGAACTGGTTGATTGCAAAGAGGAAGCTCATCATGAATTCCAAATGGAATATGAAGCATTCCCATGTTCTGTGCCCAGTAAATAAGGGTGTCTAGAGTTCTTGCCCCCTCAAAAACAGACTGCCTTGAGGTTGTAAAGCAAGCAAAAAATTTGTCTGCAAGGACCTTATCTTTACACATTTGGATTGTTCCATCAATGAAGGTTTTCATTTCTGCTGTGACATTGCCAAAAACAGAAGGGCATCCAAGGATAATCATATCACTTTTAACCAGCTTTTCAGCGGTAGCAATAGGAAGTTCCATAATATCTTCATAGCAATTGTTTACTGCCTCATTTTCGTTGGCAAGAATATGTAAATCTTCATCTTCAACTCTGTACAAGCGAGCATCAACACTTCTTTTCTCAAGTTCTTCTTTAAGATGCATTCCCATTGTGTAGCAGTTTCCGGTGACACTATGAATAATAATTGAACAGCGTTTCATTTAGGTTTCCTCCTGCTGTTTGAACATACTTAATTATACAATGAAGAACCCACAGAGGAAACAATATAAAGACAAAATATATTGATTTTGGTATAGTTCCAAAATCATGGCTAGAACCCAAAACAACGGTCAGTCTACGTTAAAGGCTGAAGTGAAATTACCACAATTCATTAAGCAAGTTGGCGTAATTGCCATTCCTGTAGCTCTTCAAAACCTGTTAACCACAACAGGCACAATGGTAGACACCATCATGATAGCCCCACTTGGGGAAAACTCTGTTGGTGCAGTAGGCCTTTGCTCCCAATACGCTACACTAATGATTGCCTGCTACTGGGGCTTTGTGGGCGGGGGAATGCTTTTCTTTTCTCAATATTGGGGCGCCAAAGATCACAAAAACATAGCACGTAGTTTTGGACTCACTTTGGTTTGTATGCTCACAGTTAGCTTTATTTTTGGTGGGGTTGCTCTCTTCTCTCCATGGACTATCATGCGCCTTTATACCGATAAACTAGCCATCCAAGAGATTGGAGTTCAATATCTTACAATCATTGGTTTTGCTTATCCTTTACAGATAATTGCCGTTGCAATGAGTACAGTTTTACGAGCTACAGAGAGAGTAAAGATACCCTTATTTGCAGCTATATGCAGTGTTTTTAGCAATATCTTCTTAAATTGGGTACTTATTGGTGGCCATTTGGGGTGTTCTGCATTAGGAGTAAAAGGTGCAGCATTAGCTACAGTTTGTGCTTCTTTTGTTAATGTTATTGTCATTCTTATCCTTGCGGCTTTTGTTAAGTATCCTTATCTTTTTATGTTCAGGGAATTCTTTAATTGGAAGAAAGACCATCTTTCTCTATTTTTCAAGAAGAGCCTGCCTATCATTTTTAGTGAAGTATTCATTGGTATTGGAAAC
The DNA here is from genome assembly GCA_963621975.1 of Selenomonadaceae bacterium. Lineage (GTDB taxonomy): Bacteria > Spirochaetota > Spirochaetia > Sphaerochaetales > Sphaerochaetaceae > UBA9732. Next base: position 31,572 of record CAVFGI010000011.1, on the reverse strand, counting down.
ATGGTTATCAATGTTGTTCTTGGAAGACAGAGCGAGCAAGCAATTGCAGCTCTTGCTGTTTTTAGAACTTTTGAAGGTTTGATAATTGGATTTTTCCAAGGCTTTGCCAATGCGGCATCGGTATTGGTGGGAAAATGCGTGGGAAGTGGAGAACTGTCTTTGGCGTATGAGCGTGCAAAACGGCTTATTCCTCTGTGTCAGGTTAGCGTGTTAATTGTGGCTATCTTTGTAAATATTCTTAAACCATATGCCTTTGTGATTATGGGGCTTTCTGGGCAGTCTTTTGATATCTGTTCTTCTTTAATATTAATATATACGATTGTTGCCGTGATAAGAATGGGAAACTGGGCCATGAATGACACGTTTAGAGCTTCTGGAGATTCGTTTACTGGTACGGTTCTTGAGATATCTTTTATGTACCTTATGGTTTTGCCTTGTGTTTGTCTTGCTGGCTTGAAGTTTAAGGCTTCTATTCTTGTTGTATTCCCATTGTGCTATTGCGATGAAATTATTAGATACGTTCTTATGATGCTTCAATTGATTTCTGGAAGATGGATAAAGCCCGTTACTCCAGAAGGCCTGTCTAAGTTGGAAGAGTTTAGAACTTCGTTAAAGAGAGTGAAAATTAAGGAGGCTAGGTAGATGAAAATAAAGATAAATAGGACAAAACTTTTAATTTCCTTTGGAGTGAGTTTGGCTATAACAATAGCCGTTCTTGTTATTAAAGATATATTTTCTTCAACAACAATCAAAGATACGGCTATGATTTTAAGCGACTCTTTCTTTTTTGGTGGAGCTATAATGTTGGTTGTCTCTGGGCTTGTTTGGGCATCTGATCACGGAGTGTCGGACGGAATAGGATATTCTTTTAGTAAAATATTTAACTTAAAAAAAAGAGATTATGAAGAGCACAAAGAGAGCTATAGCGAATACAAAGAAAGAAAGCATGCAAGAAAAAGTTCTGTAATAGAATTTCTTATTTCTGGATTGAGTTTTGTTTTAATTTCTGTAATCTTCCTGTTTGTTTATCTCCAAGTGTAGAGAAAATGTAACAAGATGAACGGAAAACGACTCAATTGTTAGATATTATAACACAAGATGTTAAAAAAGTATTTTTGCGACTAATAGTTGAAAGAAACACCTTGCATTGATAAACTATAAAGACCCTATTGAACTACAATGGCGTATAAATATTTTTTCATGGAGGAAATGAAAGATGAAAAAACTGACAGTTTTACTGCTGGTTCTCTCTGTTGTCTTCTCTGTTTTTGCACAAGGTGCAGCAGAAGCTCAGACAAAGAAAGACCAGACAGCAACCACTACGGTAACTGCAGAGCCTGCAACATATACATATAATGAGGCTCTCTCAGTATTCCCAACAAACTGGAACACTCATACATATGAGACCAATACAGAAACAGAGATTGGTAGTTATATTGAGGATGGTTTCTACACATTTGATTACAATGAAGATGAAACCGGTTACAAGGTTGTTCCAGCAATGGCAGTAGGTGAACCTGAAGATGTAACAGCACAGTATGTTGGCCAGTATGGTATCACAGAAGATTCTGTAAACCAGGCTTACATCATTACTATCAGACAGGATCTCAAGTGGGATGATGGAACACCTATCAACGCTTATGATTTTGTTGAGTCTCAGAAGAGACTTATCAATCCAGTTGCACAGAACTACAGAGCTGATAACCTCTATAGTGGTAACATGGTTATTTACAATGCAAAAGAATACCTCTATCAGGGCAGAACTGTTAAGCTTGATAACGGTGCTAATGCTGGTTATACAATGGCTGACCTTACAAAGGGTGAAGACGGACAGTATTATTCTCCAAACGGCGAGCCAATGTACCTTGGTATTGACTTCTCTCTTGCTTGGACAAACAACTATTCACTTAACACATATGTCAATGCTTATGGAGATGCCTATTTTGATACAACAAACTGGGAAGCTCTCGTAGCTATGGCAGATGAAGAAGGCCTTATTCCTCTTACAGATGAAAACTATGCTCTCTTTGTTCCTGTAACAACAGGTAATCCAAACTGGGGAGAAACAGAAGACGATGTTCCAAACTACTTTGTTTATGCTGCAACATATTCAGAGCTTGATTGGGCAGAAGTTGGATATCAGGCACTTGATGATTATCACATCCTCCTTTGTCTTACAAAGCCTCTCAAGGGCTTCTATCTCCTTTATTCTCTTACCGGAACAAACCTCGTAAAGACAGATCTCTATGATGCTTGCTCAAGCGTTGTTGACGGTGTTTACACAACAACATATTGTACATCAGCAGAGACAACTCCTTCTTATGGTCCTTACAAGCTTACTTCTTTCCAGGCAGACAAGCAGTTTGTTCTTGAGAGAAACGAGAATTACTATCTGTTCAATGATAATCCAGACCTTTATCAGACAACAAAGATTGTTGCAGATTATGTTCCAGAAGCTTCAACAAGACTTGAGCTCTTCCTCCAAGGAAAGCTTGATGGATATGGACTTACAGTTGATGACATGCAGACATATTCCTTGTCAGATTACTGCTACTACACACCTGGTGATAGCACATTCTTCATGGCTTTCAACCCAGATATGGAAAAGCTCGTAACCATGCAGGAAGCAGCTGGTGCAAATATCAACAAGACCATCCTTACTGTTCTTGAGTTCAGACAGGCAATGAGCTTTGCTCTTAACAGAGCTGACTTCTGCTTGGCAACAAGCCCAACAAACGCTCCTGGTTTTGCTCTTTATTCAGAACTTATCATTTGCGATCCTGAAGCAGGTACTCCATACCGCTCAACAGATCAGGCAAAGAACGTTCTTGTTAACTTCTGGGGTCTCTCAGAGGACATTGGTGAAGGCAAGCTTTATGAAGATGTAGATGAAGCTATTGATTCTATCACTGGCTACAACCTCACAAAGGCCCAGCAGCTTTATAACGAAGCTTATGACATTGCTATTGCACAGGGACTCATGGATGAGGATGATGTCATTCAGATTAAGATTGGTACACCAAACTCAACATCTAAGTTCTATAACAACGGTTATGAATATCTCGTAAACTGCTTCACTGATGCTGTTAAGGGAACAAAGCTTGAAGGCAAGCTCACATTCACAAGAGATGATACTCTTGGAAACGGATTTGCAGATGCTCTTAAGAACTGCCAGGTAGACATGCTCTTTGGTGTTGGTTGGACAGGTTCAACTCTTGACCCATACAACCTTATGGAAGCTTATACTTCAGAGTCTTATCAGTACAACCCAAGCTGGGATACAACAAAGGAATCTTTGACAATCAATATTCATGGCACAGATTACACAACTTCAGTCAGCGATTGGAATGACATTATGCTTGGCGAAAAGAAGACAGTTAAGAGTGCAGATGGCACATTGATTGAGTATTCTTGCGGAGATTCTGATGGTGATCCAGAAGCCAGGCTTGATATTCTTGCAGCACTTGAAATGGCTGTCTTGATGACTTACGAAGAAATCCCAATCATGGGTGACTCTTCAGCAAGCCTCAAGGGTATGCAGATTCAGTACTATACAGAAGAATACATCTTTGGAATGGGTCGTGGTGGACTTAAGTATTACACATACAACTACACAGACGCTGAGTGGGATGCATATTGCGCTTCTCAGAACTATGTATTGAAGTACAACTAGGTCTTAACTCCTTGTAATTCACAGCTTCACCAGTGCAAAAAGCACTGGTGAGGCTTTTTATAGTAATACACGGGCGCTGGTTTTTAACCCGTTCCTACGCATTACCATAGAGAGAGGTTGATTATGGTTAAATACGTCATAAAACGTTTGTTGCTTATGCTTCTGACGTTTTTTGTGATTATATCGGGATGTTTCCTCCTTATTAGATTGCTCCCAAATATTCCGGCACAGCAGTTTGGAAAGGATATGTCCCTTGTCCTTCAGCGAAGAGTTCGTCAGGGACTTGTGGATGCAAATGGAAACGCAATCCCTTTAATTCAACAGTATTGGAATTTTATAACTAGAACATTGTTTACAGGAGACTGGGGTGTTAGTGAGTCTTTGTATATTGGACAAGATTGTATGCAAATTTTCCTTAGTAAACTCCCGGCCACAATTCTATTGAACGTTTATGCAATGGTCTTTTCTGTTCCACTTGGTCTTTTGTTAGGCATTTATGCGGCACTTAAGAAAAATAAATGGCAGGATCACGTAATTTCTACTGGAGTTATGGTTTTTGTTTCTGTTCCAAGTTATGTTTACGCCTTCTTAGTTCAGTATTTCTTGTGTTTTAAATTGAAGTTATTCCCACTTGTTATGAACAGTGGAACCAACTATTTTACATGGTCAATGTTTCGTTCAATGCTACCAGCTGTAATTTCTTTGGCATTTGGTTCTGTTGCTGGTTTTGCTCGTTACACCCGTGCAGAGCTAACAGAGGTCCTTACAAGTGAGTATCTTCTTCTTGCCAGAACAAAGGGTCTTACAAAGGCACAGACAACAAGAAGACATGCACTTAGAAATGCAATGGTTGTTATTTTACCAATGATTATTGCTGAGTTCATTGGAATTATTGGTGGTTCTCTTATTATTGAGAACATCTTTGTTGTTCCTGGTGTTGGTCCTCTTTATGTTAATTCCATTACCGCATTGGATTACAACTTCTTCATGCTGTTGTCTGCCTTCTATACCATAATTGGTTTGGCTTCAGGCATTCTTCTTGATTTGAGCTATGGATTTATTGATCCACGAATTAGAATAGGGAGTAAGGCAAATGGCAAATATTGATTTACAGCACATTCCAGCAGAGAAATTTAAATTTACCAATTCCCGTTCTAGTAGTGACGAGAAATTTAAGACCAAGCAAATTGGTTATTTTGAAGATGCATGGAACCGTTTTAGAAAAAATAAAAGTTCTATTGTTGCAACAATTATTATTGCAATTCTTATTCTTTATGCTTTAATTGTTCCTATCTTCTGTGAAACCTCTTATTCCAAGAGCCTTACTGATACAACGTATTTGACCTACACAAAACTTCTTCCAAAACTAAAGGGTTTTGAATGGCTGGGTTGGGACGGATGTCAGAAGGTTGAAATGACTGACAGCAACCTCAATTACTACAGAGCAATTGAAGCAGAAACAGGCTATGATGTTGTTAGAGAAATTCATAGTTCTTCTGTTTCTGCTGATGGAAAAAACCTTTATTCTGCAAAGTTGGATAGTTATACGGCTAACGGTTTCATTTACATGACTCTTTCTCAGGATCAATATGACAGTATTCAGGCATGGCAAAATGAAACAGGAAAGCAGGTTATATATCCAGCAATTAAGACAAAAAACGTAAGCGATGCCAATATTTGGTATGAAGCAAACGCAAAGGGTGTTGCCATTCTTGATAAAGACGGAAATTTCACAAATGTTTATAAGACAAGTGGAAATGATGGCAATTACAGTTCTTTGAGAATTGAGGGAGACCCAGGCCTTGAAGATCCATCTGCTTCAGCCCGTTATAGATACGCAACAGTCACAGGAGATTCCTCTTCTGTTTCTTATAAGTGTCGTGTCTTTAAGTATACTTATTTTGAGTATAGATATGGATTTGAACCGTGTTTTGTCTTTGGTACAAATTCCCTTGGTCAGGATATTTTTACACGTTTAGCAAAAGGTGCAAGATTCTCATTTATCTTTGCAATTGCAGTTTCTATCATTAACCTCTTTATTGGTTCCTTGTATGGTGCTGTTGAAGGTTACTATGGTGGAACTCTTGACCTTGTAATGGAAAGAATTAGCGATATTCTCGTAGATATTCCTTTCATGGTTGTTGCAACACTGTTCCAGTTACACTTGGCAAAGAAAGTGGGGCCGGTTTGGAGCCTTCTGTTTGCCTTTGTTCTAACGGGGTGGATTGGAATGGCTTCCCGTGTAAGAATGCAGTTCTATAGATTCAAAGGACAAGAGTATGTTCTTGCAGCAAGAACACTTGGCGCAAGTAACGGACGTCTTATGTTCAAGCACATCTTCCCAAACTCTTTGGGAACTCTCATTACCGGTTCCGTTCTTGTTATTCCTGGAGTTATCTTCAGTGAATCAAGCTTGACCTACCTTGGTATCATCAACCTCGAGAGTTCAACCATGACCAGTGTTGGAACAATGCTTGCCAATGGAAAAGATTATCTTGCAACGTATCCGCATATAATTTTCTTCCCTGCATTGTTTATCTCTTTACTTGAGATTTCATTCAATTTGTTTGGAAACGGTCTCAGAGATGCTTTCAACCCGGCACTTAGAGGAGCAGACGAATAATGGCTAATGATAGAGAAAAGAAACTTCAGGTTAAAGATCTGACTATTTCATTTAGAACAATTAATGGAAAGCTCCAAGCTGTTAGGGATATTTCGTTTGACCTTTATAAGGGTGAAACTCTAGCAATTGTTGGAGAATCGGGAAGTGGAAAATCGGCTACAAGTAAAACAATCTTGGGAATATCGGCTGGAAACACAATAGTGGAGAGCGGAGAAATCTTGTATGATGGAAGAGACCTCTTGAAGATTAGTGAGGATGATTTCCACAAGATTCGTGGGGATAAGATTTCTATGGTCTTCCAAGATCCGCTATCTTCCTTGAACCCAATCATGAGAATTGGAAATCAGATTACAGAGGCCATGATTCTCAAGAATAAAGCTAATAGAAGAGAGAGTCATAAAAAACTTGCAATCACGCTTGAGAATCTCAATCAGGCTATGAAAGCTAGTGGCTGTTCAGATGACAAGACTAGATTTACCACGTTTAGGAAGATTATTGGATTTCAGGCAAAGTATGAGGCTCCATATTCGCAGGCCCATTCAAGTGCTACTGCTGGATTGAAGGCTGCAGAGGATATACTTCTTGCAATTAGCAAAGAAGCTATCTCAAATCCAATCTCAGAGGCCAAGGAAGTTGCAAACTACTTCAGGGCATCAATTGACCGCTTTGTAGTGCGTGATGCAGAAGGCATGAAGGCCCTTTCTTTAGAGATTAATAAAGCTGCCCACGAAGTCGTAAAGACCAAGAACTATGATAATTTAGTTGCCTTGCTCGAAAAAGGCTGTGCAATGTTGAAGGCCGCAATTGAGCAAGAGGCCCCCGATTTCTTTGCTTTGGGTTGTTGGATTGTTCTAGGTGGCAACACCTTAGGGGAAGAAAACAGCAAGGAACTCAACGCAAAAACAGCCTCTGCTTTTGAGTCCTCTTATTTTAAGGCCTTTGTTGCAGATGTTCAGACAGCACTTGAGTACACATCCAATAAGTCGGTTGCAGACATGAAGGTTGCCCTTGAAGCTCTCTCAGACGTAAAGCGCAAGATATCATCAGACATGCCAGAAAAGCCCGATATGGATAAGATGGTTCGTAGTGTAGCAACTGCCGTTGAAACAGCAATTGACCCACTTGAAACTGTCAAAGATAGTTACGCTTATACTTTCAAAGTAAGCCTTTCAAGTGCTGTAAAGACTTATTATGATGATGTAAAAGGCAATCTTGCCGAAGAAAAGAGATTTATTAAACAGACAGCACGTTATGAGAGACTTGAAGCAAAAGGAAAAGCTCCAGAAGCAAAAGTAGCACCTTTGTCGTTGTCTGATCTTAAGTTGGTGCAGGGGAACCTTGTGAAAATTCTTTCAAACATGCAGGAGCAGTTTGAAAAGAGAATACAAGATGTTGCAAAGTTTGACTTTGGAAAGAGAAGTCGTGATTTCATTCTCTGGCTCCGTGAAACAGCAATGAGTGAAATTAGAGTAATAACCAAGTCAATGGCAAAAGACCGTGCAATTAGAGTAATGGAACAAGTTGGAATTTCTGAAGCCAGAAAGAGATACAGACAGTATCCGTTTGAATTCTCTGGTGGTATGAGACAAAGAATTGTTATTGCAATTTCTTTGACAGCTAACCCAGATATTTTGATTTGTGATGAACCAACAACAGCCTTGGATGTTACAATTCAGGCTCAGATTCTTGAGCTTATCAACAAGCTTAAGAAGGAAAGAAACCTCTCTGTTATTTTCATCACTCACGACCTTGGTGTTGTTGCTAACATGGCAGATAGAATTGCTGTTATGTATGCAGGAAAGATTGTTGAATACGGAACTGCAGACGAAGTTTTCTACAGTCCAGCTCACCCCTATACTTGGGCTTTATTGGCTTCTATTCCAGATTTGGATAGTAAGGGAAACAAGCTTGAATCAATTCCAGGCACTCCTCCTAATATGATTTATCCTCCAAAGGGAGATGCTTTTGCTGCTAGAAATAAGTACGCAATGGAAATTGACTTTGAAGAACAACCACCAATGTTTAAGATTACAGACACCCACTATGCTGCAACATGGTTGTTGCATCCAAATGCGCCACATGTTGAGATGCCAGAGATTGTACGTGACCGTATAGCTAGAATGAACAAGAGTGGAGGTGAACAATGAATCAAGACAACAAGAAACAAGACAACACAGAAGTCTTACTGAAAGTTGAAAACTTGTGCCAATACTTCAAGCTTGACAGACGAACAGCTAACAAAGCGGTAGATAACGTAAGTTTTGAAATTAACAAAGGCGAAGTTTTTGGTTTGGTGGGAGAATCTGGTTGTGGAAAGACCACAACCGGAAGATCAATCATTAGACTTTATGATTGCACCAGTGGAAATGTCTATTTCAAAGGTCAAAGAATTTGTGCTGGAGTGAAGTCTTATAAGGATGCAATTGCTTCTGCAAGAGCAGAAAAAAAGACTTGTAAAGATGAAGGCCGTTTGGCAGAACTAGATAAGATTATTGCTGATAATAAGGCTTTAATGGCACAAGCAAAAAAGGACCACAAAAACGTAGATCGTAGCCTATTAAACCAGATTCAGATGATTTTTCAGGACCCTATTGCATCTTTAGACCCTCGTATGACTGTCAGAGATATTATTGCTGAAGGGCTTGTTATCAAGGGAGTCAAGGATAAAGAGTATATAGATCAGAGAGTTTATGAAATGCTTGAGACTGTTGGTCTTGTAAAGGAACACGCTTCTCGTTATCCTCATGAATTCTCTGGTGGACAGAGACAAAGAATTGGTATTGCTCGTGCAATTATTATGGAGCCTTCTTTGATTATTGCAGACGAGCCAATCAGTGCTTTGGACGTTTCCATTAGAGCACAAGTCATGAATCTTCTCAATGACCTAAGAGAGAAAATGGGACTAACCATTCTCTTTATTGCTCATGACCTCAGTGTTGTTAAGTACTTCTCAGATAGAATTGGCGTCATGTACTATGGAAAAATGGTTGAACTTGCAGATTCAGAAGAACTCTTTAAGCATCCACTTCATCCATATACAAGGTCTCTTCTTAGTGCAATTCCTCAGCCAGATCCCAACTATGAAAAGAATAGAAAGAGGATTGTTTATAATCCAGTTGCAGACCATGATTATAGAAACAGTTCTCCTACTTTCAGGGAAGTTACAAAAGGACACTTTGTACTTTGTGATGATGCAGAGTTTGAGAAGTATTCAAAGATTGTAGCTGAAAACTAAAAAGGTTTAAAATGAAGCTTTCACAACCAAAATCGGCTAGAACCATAAATAAAGCAAGGGTGCTTGGAGCAATCAGGAGAGACGAAAACCTCTCACGGGCAGAACTTTCTAGAATATTGGAATTAAACAAAGTCTCCGTTGGAGAAATAGTTGAATGTTTGGTTTCTGAAGGCTTTATTGAAGAGGTAGGGAAGCTTGATAGTCTCAATGGACGCAAGGCTACCGCACTAAAACTCATTCCTAGTTCCTCTTTTGTTCTTTCTGTTGATATAGCAAGCAGAAATACTACTGTTGCTCTTTGTGACCTTATGGCAAATCCTGTTAAATTTGAGCGTTTTCCTACGAACACAAAAGTTAAGGTTGAAGAGTTCTGTGTTGGCATTATTAAAAGTTGCATACGCGTGATGAAACTTGTGGATTCTAGTAAGGTTTTGGGTGTTGGAATTACTGTTTTAGGGCTAATCTCAGACGATTCTAGTATAATTCTTGAATGCCCATATCTTCCTTGGAAAAATATTCCTTTAGCAGAGGCCTTTGAACAAGTTCTTAAACTCAAAGCTTGTATCCGCAATTCCACTGCTGCTCTTGTTTTGGCAGAGCGTATTGTTTCTGGAGTTGCATTTCTTGAGTCCAACCGTCCCGTTATGTATCTTAATTGGGGAGATAATGTCAATCTTGCCTTTATTCAAAATGGTAAGGTTTTTGCTGATTATAATGGATTTGGACATCTTAAAATGGCACAAACAGGTCTGTGCTGGTGTGGAGATATAGGATGTTTAGAGTCTGTTGTATCGGCTTGGGCTTTGTCGAATAATGGAGAAGATCATTTAATGGAATTGTGGCCTAATGTCTCTCGTGAAGCCTTAGATTCTCTAGGAAAAGCGTTAGTTTTAGCTTCAAAAGTTACTGGTTCTACAAAGGTGATTATTGGTGGAGAAGGGTCTACAATCCCACAAACATATAAAAAAGTTTTAGAAGAATGCTGTTCTGGGCTATCGTTTGAACTTTCTCATCTTGGAGATAGGGCTAATATGATAGCGGCTGCAGAAGTGGCCTTAGATGAATGGATTTATATGACATCACTTCTTGAGGAAGTTAAAAACGTTCTTTAGAGAGGTTTTGCAAAACCGCTAGAGGTTTTTGCAACCTCTAGAAATATTTACTTATTCCCCAACTTGCCCTCTGGCTATGTTTTTATTAACTTTAGAGAGGTTTTAATGTTGGAGGGTTAACATGGAACGCAAACAGTTTAAAACGGAAGTATCGGAATTATTACATCTGATAATCCATTCGTTATATTCACACAAAGAAATCTTCCTGAGGGAGTTGATTTCAAATGCCTCAGATGCCTTGGACAAACTTAAATACAAGACATTGGTTGAGGGAAATGCTCCGGAAGGAGAACTGAGAATTGACCTTTCTTTTACAGAAGGTGATAAAAGAACACTTACAATTTCTGATAATGGCATTGGAATGAGCCACGATGAACTCAACGAAGACCTTGGAACAATTGCAAGATCTGGTACCAAGCATTTTATCTCTAATCTTACAGATGAACAGAAAAAAGACAGCAACCTAATTGGACAGTTTGGTGTTGGATTCTATTCAGCTTTCATGGTTGCAGATAAGGTTGAAGTCACATCAAAAGCCTTTGGTTGTGACCAAGCATACAAGTGGTCCAGTGATGGAAAAGAAAAGTACACAATTGAAGAGGCTCAGCGAGATTCTTGCGGAACAACAATTGTCCTTTATTTAAATGACGAGGGTAAGGAATACGCAAACCGCTGGCAACTTGAGAATTTAGTAAAGCAATACAGTGATCACATTGCTTATCCTATTTATCTTTCTTATGACCAAAACACTTATGATGATAAGTATAACGTCACAGGTTCTGAGCATAAGGTAGAGAAAATCAACAGTGCTGCAGCTCTTTGGACAAGAAGTAAAAGTTCTCTTAAAGAAGAAGATTACAATGAGTTCTACAAGAATACCTACTATGATTCAGAGAATCCACTGTTCTACATTCACACAAAAGCAGAAGGCGCTACAGAGTATACAACCTTGTTCTATATTCCAGCCAAAGCTCCTTTTGACATGTATCAAGCAGACTATAAGCCTGGTGTAAAGCTCTACGTTAAGAGAGTCTATATCACAGACGATGAAAAAGAACTTCTTCCTACATACCTGCGTTTTGTACGTGGCATTATAGATAGTGAAGACCTTCCTTTGAACGTCTCTAGAGAGATTCTTCAACAGAACAAAGTTATGATGGCAATTAGAAATGCTTCTGTAAAAAAACTCTTAGCTGAGTTTAAGAAAATCTCAGAACAAAATCCTGAACTCTATACAAAGTTCATTGAGCAGTATAATAGACCTTTAAAAGAAGGGCTTTATCAGGACTATGCAAACAGAGATGAACTACTTGAACTTGTTCGCTTTAAGAGCACGGCTGTAGACGGCTTTACTTCCTTCAAATCGTACAAGGAAAGAATGAAACAGGACCAGAAGAGTATTTACTACATTACAGGTAGCGATGAAAATACCCTTCGCAATTCACCTCTTTTAACTTCCTACAAGGAAAAGGGCATAGAAGTTCTTCTTATGACAGATAGCATTGATGACATTGTTATCTCTTCTGTTGGAAAGTATGCTGATCTTCCTCTCAAAGCCATCAATAAAAGTGGCGCAATGGAAGATTTTCAGACAGAGGACGAGAAAAAGAAAGCACAAGAAGAAAGTTCTAGTCTTGTAGATAAGCTAAAAAAGGCCCTTGGTGACAGAGTTAAGGATGTAATAGTTTCAACTAGACTTTCCAATGTCTCTGCTGTTGTAGTTTCCGACGAAAACGATCCTTCTGTCCAAATGCAACAGATTCTTAAGGCAATGGGACAGGATAACTATGAAGGTCCAGCACCAATTCTGGAAGTTAATGCAAAAGACCCATTTGTTAAACGTATTGTGGATTCGCAAGATGAAACCTTTGTTGTAGATGCTGCTAGTGTTCTCTTGGACCAGGCACTTCTCACAGAAGGCGTTATGCCAAAGGATCCAGCAGGATTTACAAAGAGACTCCACAGCTTACTTTGCTAAAATATACAATTTTGACTCAATTATTGCCTAAATATTGAAAAAAAATACGATTAAGTATTCCAAATTTGATATTTGTAGGCAATAATATTCAAAGAAGTGTTATGGTTCTTCTAGGGGGCTAGGCTAGTTTTCTCTCCCATTCAACCTACTGGCCTAGCTCTTTTTTTTGTGTTAAGGAATAGGCAAATACGCTTATGCCTACGACAAGATTATCAACTTAGGGCAGAGATGTAGTAGTCGTTGAGCTTTCCGTTCTCATAGAGAAGAGAGTAAAGGTTTTTTACAAGTGGAAAATCTTTTTCTCTTCCCTTTTCCTTGATGAATTTCCACACAAGGCTGATTGTTCTCTTCCCTTCAATTACAGTTGCAGCGTTCTTTTCTTCGTTGAAGAGAAAACCTTTTCCCAGAAGCATGCCAAAGGTTCTGTTTCGCGAGAGGTCGTTGAGGGCCGTTAGCCCAAGATCTCCAAGTCCACAATAGCAGAAAATTGTATCCTCCGAGCAAGAGTAAAGCTTCAATAATTCTCTCATCTCTTTGACTGCCTTGGTGTAGACTAAAAAGTCCACATTTGGAGAGCCGTATTTACCGGAAACAAGACCTATTGCTATGGCATACATGTTTTTTAGTATGGAGCAGAGTTCTACACTTCTTGTATCCTCCGTCCAGTCAAGCGTGAACCCTGTATGGGGGAGTATGGTCTCCTTGAAGTATGTGTAATCGTCCTTTTTCCCTCCGAAAGTGAATGATGTTGGAAAACCATTCATTGTTTCTATGGCGAATGAAGGACCTTTCATGCTTGCTTTTCTCTCGAATGGAATATCTTCTGTTATGAAGGCCCCTTCGTCGCTCATTCCTTTGGCTAGGTTCACAATAAGCGGATTTGATGCTGTTTTTATCCTCTCAGAGAAGGGGACAATAACCTTTGAGGGAAGAACAAGCAAGATTACATCTGCGTCTTTGAAAACAGCGTCGTCCATTGTTGCCAAAAGAGATGGTGAGAGAAATTTAGTTGGAAAGTATTTGGTATTCTGATGGTTTTGAGTGATGTCCTTAAAGACATCCTCCTCTATGGTGTGGATTGTTACATTATTATTTCTGTTCCAGGTAAGACGTTCCGCCACCGATGTTCCAAAGACGCCTCCTCCTGCCACTACAATTTTATTCATTTTTTATCCTCAAGATCCTTCAAAATCTTTTCTAGGAGTATACCGAGAATATTAATTACAATGCAACTTTGCTTTTAGAGGTTTTTATATAGAAAATTAGGCAAGAGTTGGTATAATGAGGATGTTTAGGTTGTTCTTGGGAGGGACTTTCTAAGCATACTATTTAATCAAAAGCAAAAAGGAAAAGCCTTTTATGATCTATGAATCAAGTATTCCTATGAATGAAGTTTCACGATGTTTATTGTGTAATAATGCAGCTTGTACAAAAGCTTGTTCTCATGGACTAGACCCTGCAAAGATTATAAGGTCTTTGCGGTTTGAAAATAATTATGGGGCTTCTGTTTCGCTTAAAGAGCATTTTTCTTGTGCAGATTGTAGTGCGCCATGTGAAGCTTCTTGTGTTCAAAAAACGAACCCAATACAAATAAAGCATATATTGACTGCTCTTAATGAAGACAGCATATCTTGGGAAGAACTTCCAAATTCTCCAGTAGATTTATCTTGTGATTTTCTTGGTGTTCACCTAGAAAATCCATTTTTGCTATCTTCTTCTGTTGTGGCCAGTACTTACGAGAAAATTTCTCGTGCATTTGATATGGGTTGGGCAGGGGCCTGTTTTAAAACTCTGTGTGATTTTATTCCAAACGAAGCTTCTCCTCGCTATTCTGCTCTTTCTGGAGAACACGGGTTTTTTGGATTTAAAAATATTGAGCAGTTGTCTTCTAATGGTTTAAAAGAGGATTTAAACATAATTCGCAGATTGAAGAAGAATTACCCTAATAAAGTAATCATAGCCTCTATAATGGGTAGAAATGATGAGGAGTGGGAGCGTTTAGCTAGGCTTTCACAAGAAGCCGGTGCAGATATTATTGAATGCAATTTCTCCTGTCCCAATATGGAGGAGAATGGTCTTGGGGTTGATATTGGACAAAGTACGGAGGCGGTTGCACAATGTACCAGAGCAGCAAGGCGAGGATGCTCAATTCCGCTTCTGGCAAAACTTACGCCAAATGTTGCAGATATGCGTCCTTTTGCCCGCACTGCAGTTGAAAATGGTGCAGATGGAATTGCCGCTATAAATACTATTAAGAGTCTTATGGGTATGAACCTTGACACCTACGCTACGGAGCCATCTGTTCAGGGAATGTCAGGTGTTGGTGGATATTCGGGACGTGCTGTTAAGCCAATAGCCCTAAGATTTATCTGGGAAATGGCTTCCGATTCCAAATTACGGAATGTGCCTATAAGTGGAATGGGAGGAATTGATACTTGGCGTGATGCAACAGAGTTTTTGCTGTTGGGAGCCAATCATGTTCAAATTACTACCTCTGTCATGCAGTACGGTGCACGAACTATTGATGATTTACTTGAAGGTCTAACCTGGTATCTTAGAGAAAAGGCACTGCCACATTTATCGCAATTGCAGGGGCTTGGTGTTGAAAATGTTACCGAACTTGAAGAACTTAATAGACAAACAAAGCTTCTTCCTTTATTTAATAGAAAAAAATGCCTAGGCTGTGAGCGCTGCTTTATTTCTTGTCGAGACGGCGGACATGAGGCAATTACTATGTTTAACGGAAAACCAATTATGAATGTGAAGGCTTGTGTTGGTTGCCATTTATGTGTGCTTGTGTGTCCTGCCAAGGCTATTAGCCCTTATGGCAAGCGAATTGATATCTAAAGAGGAGTTACCATGAAAAACAAAAAAGAACAAGAATATAAACTTAAGGCAACACACTACAATGAGTTTGCGTTTCCTGCGTAGCAGAGTAGAGACTATAGAGTAAGTTGGGGTAAGTGTGGATACTAGGTTTCAGTACAGCGCATATAAATATTTCTTAATTTGGGGAATACTTTCGTCTTTAGTTCTAACTATTTGCACAATTGTTGATGCAACGCTAGTTGGAAATCTTGTAGGAGATACGGGTCTTGCTGTCTCTAATATAGCAACACCAGTTTATTTGATTTATGCCCTCTTTGGTATCACAATAGGGGTTGGATCTAACGTTACTATTAGTAGATTTCTTGGGGCAGATGACAAAGAAGAAGCCAATAAAGTTTTTCATTCTGCGTTGACTTTTGGTTTAATTATTAGTCTTTTTTCTCTTTGTCCGTTGCTTTTTGAAAAGTCTTACTTTTCTTTTCTAGGTGTTACGGAAGAACTTTATCCTCTTGCAAAAGAATATCTTGGTGTTGTTATGTGGTCTGCACCAATTTTTATTATGTATCACATAGTGTCGGCTTCTGTCAGAACAGATAGTAATCCACGTCTTGTTGCAATTGCTTCTTCTGTTGTGATTATCACCAACATTGTACTTGATATTGTCTTCATGAAGTTTATAGCAATGGGAATCAAGGGAGCTTCTCTTTCTTTGTGTATTGGAGAGTTCCTAGGTTTTGTTGTTCTTTTAACGCACTTTCTGAAAAAAGATAAATTATTGAGTCTTAAATTGGGGCCTTTGAGTTTTCAACAGATAAGGAGTACTGTTTCTAATGGTTTTGGGTTGGGCTCTGCACAAGTTTTTTCTGCCGTTGTTATGCTTAGTTTTAACACTATGCTTTTGCGGTATGGTGGTGTAAATGGAACTTTCTATGTTGCAGTTTATGGTATAATTTACACGCTAAGTACAATCCCTATGGGGGTTTATGACGGAAACTCATCGTCTCTTCAGACTGTGATTTCGTTTCTTTCAGGGGAGTCTGATACTGATGGTATCTATGTGGTCTTGAAAAGGTCTTTGATTACAGTCTCTTGTTTTTCTCTTTTCATTGCTCTTTGTTTTGTTTTCTTTTCTTCCTCGCTATTTTCTTTCTTTGGTATTATGCAAAGCAGTACAACTTCTGTGGCAAATATGGCATTGAAGATTTTTGCTGTCAGTATTGTTTTTACTGGTATTAACACTTCTGTTACTGCTTTTTGGCAGTCTATTGGAAGAAGATATCTTGCTTCTGTAATGTCTTTGATTAGAAATTGTTTGTTGTTATTAATATCGGGATTAATTCTTATTCCTAGTAAAAATATCTTGGGTGTTGCCACGTCCTACGTCCTTACGGAAGTTGTGGGAGTTCTGATAATTGTTGCAATTGAGTGGATAAGTCCGTCGCGCGTGTATGTGAAAAGGAAGTTTGCTTTGGAGGGGAACTCTTTTGAGAAGACGTATCCAATTGAGAGGGAGAGTATGGAGGAGATCTCACTAGATTTGGAGAAGATTTCTGATGAGTGGGAGCTGGATGTGAAGAAATCTTTTATGGTTAATTTTATATCGGAAGAGATCCTGCTGAATATAATTAAGTTTGCGATGGAGAATAAAGAAAACACGAAGAATGAATACTACATATCAATCAAACTTATAAATAAAGGGGATGACTTGGTGCTGCGCATTAGGGATAATGTAAGCCAATATAATCCGTTTGATTCTCAAGGAGATGAGATAGATTCGGGCGTGCTCAAGCTTATTAAGAAGAAGACGAAATATTCGGAATACCAGCGCAAAATGGTGTTCAATTATTTTTATACAATTATTTGAGGCATGAAGATGGAAGATTTATTTGTTTTTCAAGACGATAAAGAAATAAAGCGATTACGTGTGCAGAATAATCTTCTGTCTTCTTATGAGAAACCGGCACTTGATTCAATTTTTGAAAATATTAATAACGGCGTAGATGATGCAGCGGGATGTGGGGGAGGCCTAGCCGTCTTGGATATTGGTTGTAATGATGGGAAAAAAACTGTTTCTATCTTTTCTTATGGCTCTATTTCCACCGTTGTTGGGTTGGAGTATAACGAGAAGCTTGCCCAAAAAGCTCAAAAAGAGTTTGGCAATGATAAGTTCTTTTTTTCCACTCTTGATGTCGAACGAGATGATTTCACAGAGATTTTAGGCCTCATCATGAAAGAAAAGGGCATTGTTTCCTTTGATTGCATATATCTTTCTTTTGTTTTGATGCATCTAAAAAACCCTCAAAAACTCCTTTTGACATTGCGTAATGTTTTAAAAGATGAAGGTGCGTTGGTGATAGTTGAGGCCAACGACTGTGCATCATCTCTATCTGGCGATAATGACCATCTCTTGGCCACTTTCCTTGATATCTTAAATAAGGACAAGTATTCTGGAAACCGATCATTAGGAGCAACTGTTGAGCAAATGGCCAAAGATTGTGGATATGAAGATATCAATATTTGGTGTGATGGTGTCTCCGCGGGTAGAGGAGAAAAAGAAAAGAAAAAGGACATTTTTACAACATTCTTTTCATATTTAAGTGAGGATGTAGATATTCTTCTTAAAGAAGAGGATTGTGAAGAGTATAGAAAATGGAAAGAATGGCTTGTTTGTCATTTGCCAGAGCTGGAATCCTTAATTTTAAAAGAGGAGTCTGAGATATCAATGGGAATGAAAATTTTATCGTGCAAGAAAGCTGTTTGCGAGAGATGTTCCTTAAATTAGGGGTGAAGTGTGTATTTTGAAGCCTTGAAAGAAGATATGATACCTGAAGCCTTGCATATTGCAGATGAATGTGTGGGAAAAAATCTCTATTCCTATGAAGATTTTTCAAAAGCAATTCATGACGATAATAAGTTTTTCTTCTTTCTCAAAAGTGAAGAAGGAAAGACGGCTGGGTATATTTATTTTCTTATTACTTCTTCCTTTGAAATAGAGTCTTCGGTTAATATTGAAGCAAATGTTATTCCTTTTTCTGATAGGTGCGGGCGTATTCAATCCGTTGCCCTTATTGAAGAATATAGGGGAAATGGACACGCAAGTGAAATGATAAATTTTGCCCTTAGGACTTTTTCAGAGAAGGGATTTGATACGGTTTATATAGTTTGTTGGAAACCCGGAGGGGTTTTACCTCTAAAAAAAGCGTTGGAGGATTGTGAGTTTAGATACCTTGCCACCGTCAAAGATGCTTGGTATAAAGATGAAAAATTGATTTGCCCATATTGCAAAGGGCGCTGTCATTGTTCTGCAGATATTTATTGCAAGAAGGAGAGGGTGTGAAAGTTAAACTCCTACCTAAATTTATAATTTCACTTTGTATTGTTGGTCTTTTGCTTACTGTTTCAGTATCGTTATTTAGCTATCTTACGTCTAAAAGCTATCTTGAGGATCTTTTTGCAGATCGTGTTATGTCAAACAGCAAAGCAATTGCAACTATGCTTGATGTTGAAGATGTAAAAAAAATCATAGCCCCGGGAGGAGATAAGACTCTTGAATATGAGAAGATGTATAATCTTTTCAATAAACTTAAAAAAGAAGGAGAGATAACCTATCTTTCATTGGTAATTCCAGATGAGGACAGTGTTACTTTCTATATAGATGCTTTTGTTGAGGAAATGGGTGATGACCCTACAGCTCAACTTCCTTATGGTAGCGATATTCTTTACACAGATGCTGCCAATCCAGACGATCCAACAGATTATGAAAAATACATAACTATTTGGAATGCATACAACGAGAATAAGGGTTTAGATACGCCTCTTGTTACAGATAATAGCTACGGATTCAACTACACTGGAATTTCTGTAATTCTAGATGAAAACGGCAAGGCTATAGCAGAGATTCAGTACATTCTTGATATGAGTGAAGTTAGATCTTATCTTTATTCTTTTCTTAACAGCATGATAGTTATTTGTTTTGGAATCGTTGCTCTTATAATAGTTATTTATATTGTTTTTGTGAGAAACATGGTTACAAAACCAATTGGGAAGTTGACTTCTTTCACAGAAGAGATTACACGCACCAATTCTTTTGAGAATCAAGAAATAGATATCAACACCGGGGACGAGATTGAGACTCTTTCCCAGTCATTTAACTTCATGCTTAAGGAGTTGACGGAATACATAGCCAACCTCTCCAAGATGACAGCTGAAAAAGAGAGAATTGGAGCAGAACTTGATGTTGCACGACACATCCAAGCCAGCATGCTTCCCTGTATTTTCCCTCCTTTCCCGGAAAGGCATGAATTTGACATATATGCAACTATGACACCAGCTAAAGAGGTTGGGGGAGATTTCTATGACTTCTTCTTCGTGGATTCCGATCATTTAGCTCTTGTCATGGCCGATGTCTCCGGCAAGGGCGTTCCCGCAGCTCTGTTTATGATGATAAGTAAAACGCTTATCAAGTCTATTACACAAAACGGGTACGGGCCTGCAAAGGTTTTTGAGCAGGTTAATAATCAGCTTTGTGAGAATAATGAAGCAGAGATGTTTGTAACTGTCTGGCTTGGAATCTTGGAAATCTCAACAGGAAAGATGAAATGTGTAAATGCTGGGCATGAATTCCCTGCAATAATGCGTAAGGGTGGAGATTGGGAGTTATATAAAGACAGGCATGGCTTTGTTGTTGCTGGCATGGAAAATTCAAGATACAAAGAATATGAATTAGAGTTTCACCCTGGTGATAAACTCTTTGTATATACAGATGGAGTAGCAGAATCCACAAATGTCAATAATGTTCTCTATGGAACAGATAGGATGATAGCCGCTTTAAATAAAGCTAAGGACAAACAAGTTAAAGAACTTTTGGAGTTTGTTCATAGGGATGTGGATGCTTTCGCAGGAGAAGCGGAACAATTTGATGACATTACAATGCTGACACTTGAGATAAAGGAGCAAAATGCATGAAAAAAGAGCTTACATTCAAACCAACAGAAAAAGCTGTAGGTGTAGTGACTGAATTTATAGAGGATATTCTCACTCAGAATGATTTCCCTTTCAAAACTATTGCGCAGGTCAATGTTGCTATAGATGAAATTCTTTCAAATATTGTTTTTTACAGTGGTGCAGACAGTGCAACAGTTTCCTGTACGCTTGAACCAAACCAGGTGATAATTGAATTTTCTGATAATGGAAAACCTTATGATCCAACTAAAAATGAAGATCCCGATGTAACTCTTTCTAGCGAAGAGAGAAAGATTGGAGGCTTGGGAATTTTCCTGGTTAAAAAGACAATGGATGATATTTTTTACGAGTATAGAGATAACAAGAATATTTTGACCATAAAAAAAGGAATATAACTAAACGGTTTTGCAAAATGAACTTTTGTGGAAAATATGTGAAGTTGTTTACCTAAAGCTTAAAAAATGGATAATTAATCTAATGAAGAACAAGATTATTATTACATTTTTAATAATGGTGGTGGCACTGTGCAGTGTTAATGCATCAACAATTGATGAGATATTGGAAAGTGCCAAGGAAAACAGTTTATCGTATCAGAATATTCTTCTCACATATCAGAATGGGCTTTTGTCTATTGCCCAGCTTGAGGAAGAGGATAAGGTTCAGGTGGCTGTTAATGCCAATATTGATCCCATTCTTAATGTAAACACAGACAATGTTGGCCTTAGTGTTGTTCCAACAGTCACCGTTACGTTACCAAATGATGGTAATACCACAATTACGGGCGAAGCTTCTCTTTTTACCCAGTACAAGGATGGTACTACAAAAATTAATGGTTCTTTGGGGGTTTCTCATACATTTGATTTTTCTGGCTATTCAAATGATACGGCTGAAAATCTTAGCTATACATCCACAAAATATACAACAGAGCGCACGAACAAAATGAGTGAGATTAACTTTGAAAAGACTGTCCTTTCTACTATTTCCTCTATTTTAAGTGCAGAAAGCTCCATTAAACAGGCTGAGTTTAGCGTTGAGAAACAGCAGATTGCTTTTGATAAGCTTGTTGCTCTTAAGACATACACTGAAGAATCTAGTGTGTATATGAGTACTCTTAATACGCTAAACTCTCTTAAGAGCTCCCTTGAAGCTTCAAAAGAGCAATATAAGCAACTTCTTGCACAATATAAAACGTTAACTGGTTTAGATTGGGATGGAGTGGAAGGATTGGAGGCTCCTGTTCTTACTCTTATAACATATGAGAACGGAAACACCAGCGTTTTAATAGAGTCTTTGAATGTACAAAGTAGCGAAGAGGTATACAAGAAAGCATTAGCTAGTGCTAATCCATCATCATTATCAACGAGTTTTTCTCTTGGAGTAGGTGCAAATAAACAAGTATCATTAAGTGGGTCTGCTAAATACAGTGCAAAGAACTGGAATGTGGGCGTTAGCCCTAGTTTTACAATTTCTTCCAGTGGTGACGTTACACCCTCTGTAACTATTTCAGGAAGTTGGAAGAACAATACTTCTTCATCTGATAGCTCCATTAATAAGGCTTTAAATGATGCTAAAACAGCAACAAATAATTATTTAGAAGCTCTTTCTAGTTATCAAGAGGATATTGCAAGTTATGCATTGAGAATACTTCAATGGAATACCAAGCTTGCACAAGCAGAAACAGAATTGCAGTATAAGAAGACTCTTCTTGATAATACTCAAGCTTTGTATGATTTAGGTTTAGAAACACAAGAAAGTCTCAAAAGTGCAGAGCTTAACTATGATTCAAGCCAGACAGAGTACTCTTTAGTAATCATTGAAGGTTTGTCACTAGAACGAGATTTGGAAATTTTTGCACTATAATTTTGTACTATAAGGAAACAAAAAATGGATAAGAAAGGAAAAGTATTGAGCGAAAGCGAGAGACAGGAGAAAAAACTCAGAGAAGCACAGGCTGCTAGGAAGAGAAAAAAGAGGATCAAGTCCTTCATAGGGTGGCTTGTTGTCATTTTTATAGTTTCTTTGGTCTTGTTTTGGTTTCTCAAAATGAAAAAAGAAAGTGAAGCTCAAATTGAAGCACTTCAGAATGCAAACACTAGCATTGAATACACAGTTATTAAGAGCAAGTATGTCAAATCAATAGATATCTCAGGCAATGTAGAAGCTTATGATAAGCAGGAAGCTAATTTCCGCTCTGCAGGTGCTGTTACTGGTGTATTTGTAAAGATTGGAGACAAAGTAACAAAGGGACAGGTTCTTGCAACAATAGATGATACAGACCAGCAATACAATCTCAAACAGATTGAGGACCAAATTGCAGAGGCAAAGATTACTGGCTCTGTTAAAGACCTTGAATCCTTGGAGCTAAAAAAGAAAAATGCAGAGGAACAGCTTTCTTATACTTCAATTACTGCAAATTTTGATGGCATAGTATCCAAAGTAAGTATAAGCGAGAATGACTACGTAGCTGCAGGTACAGCTGTTATTACTATAATTGATGTAAGTAAACTCAAAACTACTGTTGAGATTGATGAAATTGATATGCAGTACATTGAAGAAAATCAAACAGCAACTCTTTCTTTTGATTCTCTGCCAGGCCAGAGCGTTGAGGCATATGTCTCGTATATTCCAATGGAGGGAAGATATACAAGCCAGGGTTTTGGCGTTGTTGATGTTGAAATGACAATTTTAGATCCACCAACAGGGCTTAGAACAGGATTTACTTTCACTGGTTCAATAGACCTTGAACAAGATGTTGAGATGCTTTTAATTCCTTCTTCTTCTGTTTCAACAGAACGTGGAGGAAAAACATATGTTTCTGTTAAGAATGCAGATGGATCAACAGATAGAAGAAACGTAACAGTTTCATATCTTGGAGAAGGATACAGCCAGGTTCTTTCGGGCTTGAGTGAAGGTGAGGTTGTTGTGTACCAGACCTCCAGTAACAGTGGCGGATTTGGTGGCATAATGATGGGAGGCTTTTAATGGCTTCTGTTATAGGTCTTGTTAATGTAAGACGCTATTTTCTAAATGGAGAATACATTGTCCGAGCATTGGAAGATGTTACTCTATCCATAGAAAGAGGATCTTTCACTGCAATAATGGGTCCCAGTGGTAGTGGTAAATCTACCCTTATGAACCTCATTGGATGTCTTGATACTCCAACAAGCGGTTATATAACAATTGGTGGAGAGTTAACTAACGGAATGGACGAAACAGAACTGGCTTTTCTTAGGAATCAGAAAATAGGCTTTGTTTTTCAGCAGTTTAATCTTTTAGGAAAACTTACAGCACTTGAAAATGTTATGACACCAATGGTTTATTCTCTTATCCCTCATAGGCAGAGAAAAGAGAGGGCTGAGGCCATGCTTGAGAAACTGGGACTTGCAGATAGAATGAAGCATCTTCCAAGTGAGTTATCTGGTGGTCAGAAACAGAGGGTTGCAATAGCACGTGCTCTTGTCAATGATCCCGATATTCTTCTTGCAGATGAGCCTACTGGAGCTCTTGATACAAAAACCGGGCATGAGGTTATGGAGATTTTTAGAGAGCTTAATGAAGAGGGGCGTACAATTATTTTTGTTACCCATGATAGAAATCTAGGCTATCAATGTCAAAATCAGATTTTTATACGAGATGGAAGGATAGTGAAAGAGGATGTTACTTGAAAACTTTAAACTTGCAATAAAAAGTATGGTTACAAGTAAGATGAGAACATTTCTCTCTCTACTTGGAATTGTTATTGGTGTTGGCTCTGTTGTAGCTGTCATGACTCTTGGTGAAAGCGTAAAAGGCTCAATCAATGATGAGATGGCCCTTTCTGGTATGGATCTTGTTACTCTTACAAATTTTGATTCAAACACCATTTTTAATGAAGAGCTTGCTTATTCAATTAAAGAAAATGTTGTGGGAATAGATAATGTATCCATTCAGGTTGTTGGAAATGCTACAATAAGGCATATCCAAGAATCTACTAGCGCTACAATCTACGGGGTTTCTTCCACTTACGGTAATGTTCAAAAGCTTGATATCATGGACGGAGCCTTCTTTACAAAAGAAGACAACATGGAACGTGAGCAGGTAGTTGTTCTTGGTTATGATGTTGCAGCTGATCTTTTTCCGGGTGGTGATGCTCTTGGAAACTATGTGTCTATATATAGAACACAAGCAAAAACATATAAGGTAATAGGAATCCTAGAAGATACCTCAGAGTCTTCCACATATGATACCAATAACAATGTCTATATGCCATTTTATACATATAACCAAAATATAAGGAAAACAACGAGCGTTTCCACATATTACTTCCAAGTAAACGATGAATATTCAACAACAAAAGTTGCATCTGCTATTAGGGATTATATGTCTTCATGGACTTCTTCTAGTGAGTATTATGTTTCCACTTCCCAAGAATTTGTTGACATGGCAAATTCAATCATGGAGACGTTGACGACCTTTCTCTCTGCTATTGCAGCCATTTCATTGGTAGTTGGCGGTATTGGAATCATGAATATTATGCTTGTTACCGTTGTTGAAAGAACAAGGGAGATTGGTATTAGAAAGGCTCTTGGAGCTACCCCAAAAACAATTAGGCATCAGTTTCTTGTTGAAGCTGTGGTTCTTTCTGTTTGTGGTGGAGTCTTGGGTATTCTCTTTGGTGTTTTGGTTAGCTATGTTGTTGCATCAGCCCTTTCATATTCTTTGAAACTGTCAATGCAGGCAATTGTTCTTTCGCTTGCATTCTCTTCTGCTGTAGGAATCTTCTTTGGTTGGTATCCTGCCGCAAAGGCGTCTTCTTTGGATCCTATACAAGCTTTGTCATATGAGTAAGTACCTTTTTTCTACTATTTTATGGGATATTGATGGAACTCTTTTAGATTTTAACGCAGCAGAGAAAGTTGCACTGCGCACGCTTTTTGCAAAGTTTGGTCTAGGCGAATGCACGGATGAGATGATTGCAAGATACTCTAAAATTAACGTTCGTTATTGGGAGCGTCTTGAGCTACAGGAACTCTCTAAACCAGAGATTCTTGTTGGACGCTTTAGAGATTTCTTTAATGAATACGGTATTGATACTTCCATTGTGCCTGCTTTTAATGATGAGTATCAGGTGCGACTTTGCGATACAATTACTTTCAAAGATGATAGTTATGAGATTATCAAATCATTATGCGGAAGGGTAAAACAATATATTGTTTCAAATGGCACTGTTGCTGCCCAGACTAATAAACTTAAAAGATCCGGGTTGGGAGCTCTTTTTGACGGAGTGTATCTTTCAGAGGAAGTTGGTTACGAAAAGCCAGATGTTCGATTTTTTGAGAAGATTTTTTCTGAAATATCTGAGAAAGATAAAGCTAAAATTCTTATTGTTGGTGATTCTTTAACAAGTGATATGAAGGGTGGTATAAACGCCGGGATTGTTACCTGTTGGTACAATCCTTATGGTTCTCCACTGCGGGAAGGATTTAAAGTAGATCACGAGATTAGAGATTTACATGAAATTTATAGTGTGCTTGGTGGTTTAAAATAGCATTATTGAGCTGTGTTTTTGGCTACGGCTCTGTACTTTGTCACTCCAAGAACTGTTTCTCCATCAATTTGTAGTGCTCTAGGGCTGTCAAATTCAACAGTTATGTCTTTCCCTGTAAAGATACTTACGGCCTCTGTATGTTTGATATGTTCGCCCTTGAAAATAGATGGGAAAATCATTAGAGCTTTGAGCTTGTTTGGACAGTGATAAACCATAACTGAAAGCTGTTTTGGCTTTGCGAGCCTGTCTTGATCTGGAGTTGGAATCATTCCACCTCCATAGAAATGTCCATTCATGGTTGGCGCAAGCCAAACGTTATTGAACTCATGGCGCTTGCCATCAACAGTAATAACAGCTTTGGTTGTTTTGTAGTGAAACAAAAGTCCTTTAATTGCAATTGAGGTATAATTTACTGGTTTTGTTGATGTAAGTCTGAGCTTGTCTCCCACTTCACAGCAGTAGCCATCAATTCCATATCCAATGCCGTTGAGGAATAAAGCTTCTTTTTCATTAACGTAGACTGTTGGTAAATCTTCTAGATATTTGTTGATTTTAACAAAGTCTCCATCCTTGGCTTCTTTAACATCTTTAAGAAAATCATTGCCTGTTCCACCGGCTTTGTAGTAAATTTCTTGCTTAATATTTAGTTTTGAGACATCGTTTATAAAATGATTGAGAGTGCCATCCCCTCCAATTATG
The DNA here is from genome assembly GCA_963621975.1 of Selenomonadaceae bacterium. Classification (GTDB taxonomy): domain Bacteria; phylum Spirochaetota; class Spirochaetia; order Sphaerochaetales; family Sphaerochaetaceae; genus UBA9732. The sequence goes on along the minus strand of CAVFGI010000011.1, from coordinate 4,934 downwards.
AGAATTTTTCCGTCCTCCGGCAGAGTGTCGAAAAGTTTTGTATAGTCATCTATTTTTGTCATGTCATAAAATGGGGTGTTAGAAGGAAGTTTTTCTTTGACTTCTTGAACTGCTTCCATTCCTTTTTCATTGTTTGAATGTGGGTTGTATAAAACGTAATACATTAATTGTCTCTCCTCTTTTCTAATATTTTATTTCTTGTGTACTCTCCAATGTCCCATGTAGACATTGTGGCAACCTGGTTTGCATCTAGAACGTCTAAAACTTCAAAAGATACTACTGTGCGTTTTCTCGCAAATCTGTGAGCTATTTGCTCTGTTCCTGTTGTACGGGCAATTACTATTGGTGCATTTGCCAATTTTGCAATCTTAAAACTTCCGTTTCTGAAAGGCAGAAGCTCACCAGTTTTGCTTCTTGTCCCTTCTGGATAAATTCCAATAGAAACAATTCCTTCTTTTAGTAATTCTGCAGCATGTTTAATAGTCTCTGCGCCTTTTCTAACATCTTCTCTATCTAGCGATAGAAAGAAACATTTATGTACAACAGATCCTGTAATTGGAATTTCAAAGATTTCTGGTTTTGCAATGTAGGCTAAGTTCGCTTTTGGACAACATTTAAGAGCAACAAAAGGATCAAAATTTGACCTGTGATTTGCTACAAGTAAAAAAGGTGGAAGGCCTTTAAGTTTCTCAAGTCCAGAATTTTTAATTTTAACTCTTCCTAGAATAAGAATAAGTGCATTGGTTTGGTTCAATAGCCACCTAAAAAAGTGGTTTGTTTTTTCTTGAGACTTTTGTTTGTTAACAGTAAGAGAAATCAAAAAAATAATTAGGAAGAATAAAGCTATTAATGCAATATAAAATCCAAGGCTAATTGGGATAAATAATAATGCCTTGTCCCATGAGCTAAACAGTAATTTCTTTATACAAACGCACGTTGTGAAAAAAAAGCTTAACACAACTATGCCTATATATACTGACATACGAATAAAATCCCCTCTATGTTGCTACTTAAATATAATAGTTGAGTACAAAAAAAAGCAAGATTATGATAGTTAATCATAACTATATGTTCATATCTCCTCGAGAATTGCCTTTTCTTTTTCTTATTGATATATTAGACCATACTAAATGGATGTATGATTATGGAAACAGAACTAGTTTATCAAATTATCATGATTTTTGTTGGGCTTTTTCTTATTTATCTTGCTATTAGTAAGAAAATGGAGCCTACTTTATTGCTTCCAATGGGTTTTGGGGCCATATTGGTTAATCTTCCAGGGTCTGTCATAGCTAATGATATTGGAATTCTTTCATGGCTTTATAATTTTGGAATTGATAAATACGAAGTCTTCCCACTTCTTTTGTTTATTGGAATTGGAGCCATGATTGACTTTGGTCCTCTTATTCAAAAGCCATGGTTGCTTTTTGTAGGAGCTGCAGGGCAGGGGGGTATTTTCCTTACAATGATGCTTGCCTCTCTTTTCTTCCCTCTTAATGATGCTGCTTCAATTGGAATTATTGGTGCTGCAGATGGGCCTACTGCTATTTTGGTTTCACAACGTTTACATTCTCAATTTATTGCACCAATTTTGATTGTTGCTTATTGCTACATGGCATTAGTACCAATTATTCAGCCCGCTGTTTTAAAGGCTACAACAACAAAGAAAGAACGTGAGATCCAAATGAAGTACAAAGCTGGTGAAGTTTCTCAATTTACAAAGATTGTATTCCCAATTGCTGTTACTATTATTTGTTCTTTGATGGCTCCAGATTCAGCAGCACTTGTTGGAATGTTGATGTTTGGAAACCTTTTAAGAGAATGTGGTGTTTTGGATTCTTTGTCCAAGGCTGCCCAAGATATTCTTTCTCCTCTAATTTCCTTGCTTCTTGGACTTGCTATTGCTCCAATGATGGAAGGCTCAAAATTGTTAACAGTTCAAACTCTGATGATTATTGGGTTTGGTCTTTTGGCTTTTATTTTTGATACCGCATGTGGAGTTTTCTTTATAAAGATTATAAATATCTTCCTTCCTAAAGATTCTAAGGTTAATCCTTTGATTGGAGGTGCAGGAATATCGGCCTTCCCAATGTCTGCTAGAGTGGTTCAGAAAGTGGGAAATGAGGCAAACAGGCAGAATTTCTTGTTGCCATACGCTATTGGTGCAAATGTTGCAGGACAGATTGGTTCTGTCTTAGCCGGTGGTCTTATCTTGTCTATGTTTGGTTGAGGTTAAAGAGATGTTTGGTTTACATATTACAGATGCAACTGTTATGAATTCTGCTGAGGCAGTTAAGTATGGATTTATTGCATGGGGGCTTCTTGTTGCTTCCATGGCCATAATATTCGTTGTTGTTGTGGCTTTGATTAAGGCAAGTAAGAAGAAAAAGGATAAGTAAGAAAGTTTTGTAAAAAAACTCCAAACTATTTCTTTTTAGCAATCTTTTCCTTTATTCTTGCAAAAGCCTCAGCATGTTTTGTTGAACGCATGGAAGGGAAGACTCTAATAAGTCTTCTTTGAATTGATGACAATTCACGTTCCTTTTGGTCTAGGCTAATCTTTAGAGCTTCAAGGCGTGTTTGTGCGTCTGTTCTAGATTCCATGACACTACTAACAATCTTCTTGGTACTTTCTTTTTCTTTGACTTCAATAGCTTTGTTTGATAGTTTACGCCCAATTTCATCACTAACCTGGCGGATTTGGGCTGCTTTTTTATCTATTTCTTCCAATTTCTTATTGAAGTTAAATACGCTGGCACTTGTTGCAAAGAGGTCTATAAAGAAGGTTATAACAAATATTGGAAGGGTTATATAAGTTACAAGATTTGGAAGATGGTTTACAAAGAAGGCAATAGAAGGATGGACAATATCAATAAGGAAAACACAGGCAAAGCCCCAAATTAAAGAGAAGGCCAAGCATACATAGCCACCAATATTAAGAGGCATTTTTGAATAGTCCCACCATCTGTGTTTAAAGATTTTCTCCATGAGATAACCAGTGATTAATTCAAGAACAGAGGTCAGTACAACAGAACCAAGGAAAAGCATCCAAAAATTTTCTTTTAATGGCTCTAAAAAGAAAACAACAATAACAACACCAAAACCATATATTGGACAAATGGGGCCATTAAAGAATCCTCTGTTTTCAAATACACCTCTAACGCAAGCGGCAAAGATAACCTCTGTACACCAACCTAGAAAAGCATAGATAAAGAAAAACCAAATATAGTTAAGAATAGTTGTAAGCATTGTGCCCCCTTTAAATCCCATTATACATTAAATCTGGAGATATTTGCAAAAACCTAGTTGTAATAAAAAAGGGATCCCATTATCAAACAGGATCCCTGAAAAGCTCTAGGAGCTATTAATTAGTCATTATACATAGCAATGAGCTTGAGAAGGTGCTCGTAGCGCTTCTTTGCTTCTTCTTCGTTTGCCTCAAAGAGCTCTGTTGCACGATTTGGGAACTCACGAGTAAGTCTGCTGTAACGAGCTTCGTTCATCAAGAATTCCTGATAACCACCAGCTGGTGCCTTAGAATCAAGAGTGAACTTCTTCTCTGCTGTTGGGTTGTATCTGAAGAGGTTCCAGTAACCACAATCAACAGCCTTCTTCATTTCCTTCTGGCAGTTTGCCATACCACCCTTGATAGAGTGCATCTCACATGGTGCATAACCAATGATGAGTGAAGGACCATGATAAGATTCAGCTTCTGTGATAGCCTTGATTGTCTGAGCGGGGTTAGCACCCATAGCAACCTGTGCTACATAGACATAACCATACTGCATTGCAATTTCTGAAAGGCTCTTCTTCTTGACATCCTTACCAGCTGCTGCAAACTGAGCAACCTGACCAAGGTTAGAAGCCTTAGAAGCCTGTCCACCTGTGTTGGAGTAAACTTCTGTATCAAAGACAAATACGTTGACATCTTTCTTGGAAGCAAGTACGTGGTCAAGACCACCGTATCCAATGTCATATGCCCAACCATCACCACCAAAGATCCATACGGACTTCTTGGCAAGGTATTCCTTCTTCTCAAGGATTTCTTTGGCTTCATCACATCCGCAAGCTTCAAGAGCAACAATCAAGCTAGCTGTAGCTGCTTTGTTAGCTTCGCCATCTTCCATTGTATCAAGCCATGCTTGAGCAACAGGAGCCACTGGCTTATCAGAAGCAGCAATATCCTTAATCTTTGCTGCAAGATCTTCACGAATCTTTTCCTGTCCAATGTACATTCCAAGACCATGTTCTGCGTTATCTTCAAAAAGTGAGTTGCACCATGCTGGACCATGACCATTCTTGTCTGTGCAATATGGTGATGTTGAAGCAGGGCCACCCCAAATTGAAGAACATCCGGTTGCGTTGGAGATGTACATTCTGTCTCCGTAAAGCTGAGTTACGAGACGAGCATAAGAGGTCTCTGCACAACCTGCACAAGAACCAGAGAATTCCAACATTGGCTGTCTGAACTGGCTTCCCTTAACTGTGTTGTCTTCCATTTCTTTCTTTGGAGCAACCTTGGATACACAGTAGTTGAAGACTTCCTGCTGAGCAGCTTCTTCTTCCTGTGGAACCATTGTGAGAGCTCCAACTGGACATGCGCCAACACAAACACTACAACCCATACAATCAAGTGGGGAGATAGCAATTGTGAATTTGTAAACTCCCTTGCCTTTACCAGCCTTAACATCCATGAGCTGAGCAGCTGCTGGAAGGTTCTGTGCTTCTTCTTCAGTGAGAGCATAAGGTCTGATTGTTGCGTGTGGACATACATAAGAACAGTTGTTGCACTGGATACACTTTGCAGATTCCCATCTTGGAACTGTAACTGCTACACCACGTTTCTCGTATGCTGCTGCACCAAGTTCAAACTGGCCATCAACATGATCCATGAAAGCAGAAACTGGGAGGCTGTCTCCATCCATCTTATCAAC
>CAVFGI010000010.1:0-56124 GCA_963621975.1 Selenomonadaceae bacterium | reverse complement strand
GACCACTTCAAGGTAACATTCAAGGCAGGCATAGAGGTGGAGATTAAGAGATAACTCCTTCACAATCAGTGATAACATTCCAGTTTACGAGGAGATAGGGGTCGTCTATCTCTTTTTTTCATATTTATGCACTATTAAACGATTGCTTGATTTTTCATAAACGATAGGTGTGCACTATCTGGGTTATCGTTTAAAAGTGCTAAAAAGTCACATGACGTACATACTGTTGTCTCAAGCCACACAGAGACAGTTTTGTTAATGTCGAGGGTATGAACACGCCTGTACACACTACAATAAAAATGTAGGATGACAACTACAGTAGGTGTAACATATTTCAGCAGTTGTGCGGCTGTAAGTACATTTTATGTCTTAAACGAAGCATTTTTTGCAAATTGTGACATTGACTAATTAAAACGGGTATAAAATTGTCTTAAAGGATTGCAAGTTGTGTTTTTGCTGTAAAAGCCTTTCTTTCATTTTTAAAACGTTATAACATATGATTATCAATAAAGAGAGGTTAGAATGTTAAATAGAAAAGTCTTAGTTTGTGCTACAATTCTTATGTGTCTGTTTGCTTTTGTTTCCTGCAAATCTCCAAAATCATTTGAAGGAACATGGTACTGTTGCTATGACAATGAAATTCTTGTAGAGCTTGATGCCAATTACACCACAGGTTATGAGTGGACTGTCTCTATTGCCGGAACATGTGTAAGCCTTGAAGACCAAGAGTACATTCCCCATAATGCACCTAGCGACATGGTTGGAGTAGGTGGCACATGGAAATGTGAGCTTGAGGCTGAATGTGATGGAGAAGCTGTCATTACTTTTGTATACGCACGTCCTTGGGATAAGACAGATGTTGCAGAAACCTGCACTCTTAAAGTTACCGTTTCAAAAGGCAGGTTCACCAACATTCAAGAAGTGACTGCTCAATAATTGAACATTTCTAAATTTTTTGCAAAAAGCTCTTATATAAGGAACAATGGTCATTATGAATATCCATATTACAAAGAAAAATGCAACAGCGTACTATGCTGTGATTCAGGCGCTCTATTTTTTCATGCTCGCCATTATCAATGTTTATGCCTCTGCGTACCTTCTTGACCGTGGTTTTACAAATGGACAGATAGGCATCATGCTTGGTTTAGGCAACCTTGGTGCTGTTGGGATTCAGTTGCTATCTGCCTCGTTCATTACGCGTACGGGGATACGTATTGGAAAGGTTCTGATTGTTACGGGCGTGGCTATTGCAATTCTGGCACTAGCACTGCTGTTACTTCCGTTACGTGGCGTTGCTTTTTGTGCGGTGTACGTGCTCGTATTCTTACTTGCGCAATCCATGATGGCATCGGTTAATTCGCTTTATCGTGGATATCATGAGCAGGGAACTAAAATCAACTTTGGCGTGGCACGTGGTTTTGGCTCTGCTGCGTATTCTATTTCGAGCCTCTCCGTTGGCATGGTGGTTAATAGATTCACTACTGATCTTCTGCCGGGACTGTATGTAGTTCCTTGTCTGCTGTTGTGCATAGTTGTTTTAATCTTCAATGCGCCTAACGTGACAGAAAGACAGCCGTCAAGCGTAACACCGCGCGAAAAGCACATCTTTATGCGAAAATATCCGCAGTTTTATTTATTTTTTGCTGGTGTGCTCTGTCTTTCAATTTCAAACGGATTTACTGAGACTTTCCTGTTGCAAATCATCCGTCGCGTTGGAGGTGACAGTGCGAATCTTGGAGTAGCAATGTTCATCTCTGCCATGACAGAGCTACCTGCCATGCTTCTCTACCGACACTTTGCGGATAAGGTTGGCAACCGTAGGCTTCTTATCTTTGCAGGCTGGATGTGGGCAATAAAGAATTTCCTGATAATGCTTGCGCCAAACGTGTATCTCATATATGCGGCGGAGTTGATACAATTTGGTGGTTACGCAATTTATGTGCCCGCTGGTGTACGATATATTGCGCACACATTGCCGGAAAGCGAGTTTCTCAAAGGGCAGGCGATTGTTGGTAGTGCATTTACTGCGGGTTATTTGGTAGCTGGCTTTGTTGGTGGCCCAATGATAGATATGGTTGGGCTGGGGATAACCTTGTCTGTTGTGCAGATATTCTCCGTTGGTGGAGTGATTTTGTTCTCGTGCGCAATGACAAAGAGCCTACATATGTTCCCATCTGAGGTTGGAAAAGGAGCCCCACACGATACATCCGCGAAATCATGAGTAAAAAAGGGAGACAACAAATGAATTCAGTCAAGATTATTTTGAAAAATTATTGGAAGATGCAAATATGGATTATGGTTCCTGTATTTTGGTGTACCTGTATTTTGGTGTAAACAAAGAAAATAAGTAGCCAAAATAGAAAAATTAGTTGTATTCTAATAAAATGTGAAAAGGAGAGCATAGACCATGGATATGAATAAGTACAATGAGTGGCCAGCAAATCACAAAGGCGACAAGAATCCTAGTCCTAAAATTATCGCTTTAGGAAAGAGAATCACAGATGTTGCCGCTCACATGATTGGTGGTGTTACTGCGAATGACCCAGAATACTGGGGCCTTGCAGAGATTATTACAGAGGAAATGGCAGAAGTAGGTCTTACAATGAAAAGACGTAAGCACTACACGTTTGACCAGCTCTGTGATATGAACAAAGAAAAGGTAGCAGAAAAAGGAAAAGAAGGCTTTCAGAAGTTATTAGATGAAATGGCTTATGTTGGACTTCTAGAGTACGATTACGGCTATCATTATGACCACAATGGCCGTACAGCTCCACAGTCAGAAAGACGCTACACACTTCCTATGTTTGTTCCAGGTTCCGCTGAGCTTTTCAACATGGAAGAAATTCCTGGAGATGTCCATGCTAATCCAAGACTTAAAGATCATCCAGATGTTGCCTCCTTCTTTGAACGTATGACTTATATTCCGTTGGACGGAATTACACAAATGGTACCTCCAGGAGGTGCAGGTGTAGGTATGCACGTAATCCCAGTAGAAAAAGCAATCTCTATGCAAAACGAGGCCATCGATATAGAGAAATTATCGTACTGGTTGTCTAAGTATGAAGGAAAGATTGGCGTAGGACGTTGTTCTTGCCGTGCATCCCGTAAGGCAATTGGTGAAGGTGTTGCAGATGATGATTATGGCTGGTGTATAGGTGTGGGCGATTTTGCTGACTATTGCCGTGAAACAGGAAAGGGCCATGATATCACAAAAGAAGAAGCCCTTGCTATTTTACAGCGTGCAGAAGACAACGGCTTTGTGCATCAGATTACAAATATTGACGGCGAGAACAAGATTTTTGGTATTTGTAACTGTAACTTAAATATTTGTAATGCTCTTCGTACCTCACAGTTATTTAATACACCTAATATGTCTCGTTCCGCATATGTTGCCCACGTAGATAAGGATAAGTGCGTAGCATGTGGGCGCTGTGTAGAGTACTGCCCAGCAGGTGCAACTAGACTTGGACAGAAGCTTTGTAAAGCAGACGGAACTGAAGTGAAATATCCAAAGCAGATTCTTCCAGATAAAGTAAAATGGGGCAAGGAATACTATGACCCAGATTACAGAGATAACAACCGTATCAATACTCATAAGACGGGAACTTCTCCATGTAAGACTGCTTGTCCTGCGCATATTGCGGTACAGGGATACTTAAAGAAGGCTGCACAAGGCAAGTACACTGAAGCCTTGGCACTAATCAAAAAACAGAATCCTTTCCCAGCTGTCTGTGGCCGTATTTGTAACAGACGTTGCGAGGATGCTTGTACAAGAGGAACTATTGACCAGCCAATTGCAATTGATGCAGTAAAACGTTTCATAGCAGAACAAGATTTACATGCCAATACTAGATATGTTCCGCCAATTGTTGTTCCTGCCAGTATCCACAAGAATGGATGGGATGAGAAAATTGCAATCATTGGTGCCGGCCCAGCTGGACTTTCTTGCGCATTCTATCTAGCAGAAAGAGGCTACAAACCAACTGTATTTGAAAAAAATGAAAATGCAGGCGGTATGTTGCGCTATGGTATTCCTTCCTACAAGTTGGAAAAAGATGTCATTGAAGCCGAGATTGATATCATGCGCGAGATGGGTGTTGAAATTAAAACCGGCATAGAAGTTGGTAAAGATATTTCCCTAGATGAACTGCGTGCACAAGGCTACAAGGCATTCTATATTGCCATTGGATGCTCGGCAGGACGTCGTCCTGGTGTTCCAGGTGATGATGCAGAAGGCACCTTTACAGCTCTTGATTATTTGAAAAATGCAAATTGCGGTGGTGCAGACTACAACGGCAGAGTGGTTGTTGTTGGTGGTGGAAATGTTGCCATTGATGCATCCCGTGTCAGTGCAAGAAATGGTGCTTCTGAAGTTACACAGCTTTGTCTAGAGTCTGAGAAAGAAATGCCAGCATCAGATGAAGAAGTAAGAGAAGCAAGAGAAGATAATGTTACCATTAAGTGTGGATGGGGACCAAAAGAAGTTCTCGTTAAAGACGGCAAGGTAACAGGTATTGTTTTCAAGAAGTGCGTATCTGTATTTGAAGAAGTAGATGGACGAAAGAAATTTGCTCCAAAATACAATGAAGAAGATACCATTACAATTGAGTGTGATCGCGTAATCTTTGCCATTGGACAGCAGACCGTATGGGGAGACCTCTTAAAGAGCGAAAAAGTTGAATTTAGAGGACCAGCTCTTGTAGCAGATGGACTTACCTATCAGGTAAAGGGTTCACCAGATCTCTTTATTGGTGGAGATGTCATGACTGGGCCAAAGTTTGCTATTGACGCAATTGCAGCAGGTCACTGGGCATCTGAATCATTACATAGATATGTGCAGAATGGCCACATGACTATAGGGCGTAACAAGTGGGAATTCATTGAACTTAACAAGAACGATATCTTAGTAGAAAGTTATGACAATTCTTCCCGCCAGTCAGAAGGTTTTGACAAATCTATTGGTAGCAAGTCATTTAAGGATGCTCACATTGCACTTACAGAGGAACAGGTCAAAATTGAAACTTCTCGCTGTTTAGGCTGTGGCGCTACAATTGTTGATGCAAACAAGTGCATTGGTTGTGGTATATGTACAACCAAGTGTGCATTTGATGCCATTACTCTTCACAGAGACCATCCAGAATGCTCAACCATGGTTACGGCAGAAGATAAGTTCAAGGCAATCCTTCCTTACCAGTTGAAGCGTGCAGTCAAGATTGTATTTGCCCCAAAAACAGCAGAGGAAAAAGCTTCAATTAAGGCACACAAGGAAGCAATGCAGAAAAATAAATAGTAAAGATACTGGTCATGAAAAAGATAGTCACAATATTGATGTTGTTTTTTGTAATGGTAACACTCTGTGCTACAAGCGCTACAACCTACTATGTAGGAGCTGAAGGTGGACTCACTATAAACAGAGTTGTTGCAGGAAAAGGGTATCGTAATTACAAGTATTCCACAGGGATGGGCTATAAGGCATCTGTCCCTGTTGTAATTATGTTTACAGATAATTTAGGTCTGGACACAGGGCTTTCCATGTATGGAAAAAACTATAAAAGCTCACAGACAGTTCTTGTTGATGGCAAAGACCAAGTGAACTACAACCTTGAGGTTACCAATGGATTCTTGGGATTGCCAGTTGCTTTCAGAGCTTCAATGTCTCTAGATAACTTTGATCTTTACATTACAGCAGGAGGTTACATGGGCCTCTGGCTTTATGGCAACAGAAGTGGAACGGTTGTGAATGCTAATGAGAAAACAGAGAGCGTCAATGAGACAACAGATCTCTCTCTTTACAACAGATTTGAAGCAGGTTTAAACACCAAAATAGGTGCAGCTATCAACTTTGGATCCTTCAAGGGATATGCTCAGTATGAGTATTCTTTTGCGCTTACAGATATGAACAAAGGCCAAAAGTACGGTGCATATCCAATACATAACTCAACTTCCAGCTTTACGTTAGGTCTTCTTTGGGGGATTAACAAATGAAAAAACCTACCACACAAGTAAAGAAAACATTTTCAATAATAATACTCGTAGCCATTCTTCTTGTTTTCTCTTCTTGCACAAATGACATAGATGCTCCAGATTGCACATGGGACGAGATCTTTTTGCAATACTGGAATGCAATGAACACAGAGTACGTGCACTTCTCAGACGACCTTTCCTACAATTGGGATAAGGTCTACGAGGAATATCTACCCAAATTCAAGGTGCTAGACTACACCAAGACCAGTGACTCTATCACAGCCTTCAAATACTTTAAGGAGATAGCTGTAGGCGTCCACGACAATCATTACAACTTGACAGTCAAAGACGGACTTGGTAACACTCTCTCCACAAGCCCAGCTATGCTCACCAAATACAAGGAATCCGGCAAAGACATCATGGATTTCCCAGATATCAAGATGACTGGAACATTTGGAACAGAGGTCTTGGTCTCAGTTAATAATCCCGATCCCGATGAAGGTTTCAGCCGTGAAGAGATTCTAAAAATCTACAAACAAGCAGTTCCAAGCATGTTTGAGGTTGAGAATCTTATCAAAGGAAAAGACATAACAGACGAAGATGCTGCTGGTGGTGGAGGGGATGCAACATATGGGTATTTTCATAGCACAAATGGAAATATCTCTGAAGAATTCCCTGATGGTGCATATTATGGCTATAACTTTGAGGCGTTCACAAAGGAAGAAATAGCTGCCCTTGATGATAATCAAGACCAGTTTGTTGCAAACGAGTGGAATTATGTTATCAATGCTATATCAATGTCTTCTTATTTCTACGGGGTCAACAAGGATAATATCTTCTATGTTTATTTCTCGGGCTTTGGAAATACTTTATTTCTAACTAATTTCCTTACAAAAGAAGATGCAGATTTGACACAAGAAGAGAAAGACCTTCTTGAAAAGAATGCTAGTCTCAAATTACTCAGAACTTTCACTCGTGGGCTTTTTGAAGACCTTCCAGACATTAAGGATGCGGAGTTTAAAGCCAAGATAGAGAAAGGTATTGAAGGAATTATCGGGATACAGAATATGTATAAAGTGCTGAATTCTGTAGTGACTAACGATGAATGGAAGGTCAGCGATACCGTGACCAAAAGCAATTTTGCGGGTGTTATAGTTGACTTGCGTGGAAATGGTGGCGGTGCGGTGTCTTTCTTGTCCTCAATTTGGGGAAATTTCTTCAAAAATGAGACTCAATTTGGGTATGTGAGATACAAAGCCGGATACTCAAGGCTTGAGTATACTCCATGGACAAGTTTTAGTATTAGTGAGGACTATGCCAATGCAGATTTGCAGGCAAATTATGCAAAACCAGTAGCGGTACTGGTTAATGGGTATTCGGTATCGTGCTCGGAAATCTCATGTGTGATTGCAAAATTGCTGGAAAAGAGTACCATCATTGGACATACAACCTTTGGTGGAACGTGCGCACTAACTGATAGAACTGTCTTCAATAGTGGCCCTTTCACGAGCGAGCATCTTAATATCTACACCACAACATATCAGTTTGTGGATATGGAAAGAACAAGCTTTGAAATTAAAGGTATTACGCCAGATTACACCACAGAACTTGACCCAGTGAAAGATAATGCCTACATAAGGGCTGTAGAGTGGGTGAAAAATGGAGTTGCAATTTAGAAAAGTCTGGCTATAATAAAATCACAATTTAGTTTAGACGAGTTTTTGGCTTTAGTAAACTATAGCGGTTGTCTCTGTTAGTAAAAAAGGAGTCCTTCATGGCATATATCAAAAGAGCTTCTGAAGATACAGTTTTACGAATATCTAAAATGTTCCCAGTGTTGTTGGTTTCAGGTCCTAGGCAGGTTGGGAAAACAACCTTACTGCAAAGATTGGCAGAGTTACAGAAAAAGGAAGGGATTGAGCGTAAATATGTAACTTTAGATGATCCAGATGTCAGATATTTGGCAAAGAACGACCCTGCTTTGTTTTTACAAAGGTATTCTCCTCCCGTATTAATTGATGAGATCCAGTATGCAACAGAGCTTTTACCCTACATAAAAATGAGTGTTGACCAATCCAAAAGAAAAGGAGATTTTTGGATTACAGGTTCACAGGTTTTCCTTCTTATGAAAAACGTAAGTGAAAGTCTGGCTGGCCGTGTTGGAATTGTTAATTTATTGGGATTATCCAATGCTGAAATTTACAACGAACCCAGTGAACCGTTTCAAACAGATCCTGAGTATTTGATGAAACGATTGTCAGTTAGAAGCAAAAAAAACTTAAATGAAATCTATCAAAGAATTTTTAAGGGCTCTATGCCAGAACTTTATGCAGATGTAAATGTAGATTGGGAGACTTATTATCGTTCCTATGTTGATACTTATCTTCAAAGGGATATTCGAGATTTGGCACAGGTTGCAAATGAAATGCAGTTTTACAATTTTATGACAATTGTTGCAGCCCACACCTCAAAGCCAGTTGTTTATGAGGATTTGGCAAGTTCTGCGGGTATTTCTGCACCAACGGCAAAAAAATGGCTTTCCATCTTAGTGTCATCACATATAATCGCACTTGTGCAACCCTATCACAATAATGTGCTCAAACGGGTAGTCAAGATGCCACTGCTTCATTTTTTGGATACTGGCTTAGCGGCATATCTCTTGAAATGGGGGAATCCTGAAGCACTGGAAAGAGGTGCTATGTCAGGAGCTTTCTTTGAAAGTTATGTTTTTTCGGAGATTTATAAAAGTTATCTCAATGAAGGGAAAGTGCCTCCAATTTTCTATTACAGAGATAAAGATCAGAAGGAAATCGACCTGTTAATTTATCAAAACGGCATACTTTCTCCTGTAGAGATAAAAAAGTCCGCATCACCTGGAAAAACAGCTATCAAGAACTTTAATGTCTTGAACCCTATTACTAAGGAAGAAACTTTTGGCGGGATGGAGCTCTTGAAGACCCAAATTGGAACTGGAAGTGTTGTTTGTATGGCAAATGATTTATTGCCAGTGGATGAAAAAAACTGGTATGTTCCTGTTTGGTTAATTTAAGGGAAGGTTTGGTAGAAGGCTACACTACAGGCAGGAATTTTGACAGGAATTTTACTTGCAAAAGTCTTAAATTGGGATAGAATATTAATTTGCGAGGTTTCTTGAGAAACCTTTTGAATTAATAAAATTAATCCCTGGTTGGGGGATTTTGGAGGTAATAAGTATGAAGAAATTTACAGTAGTTCTTCTCGTTCTTGCTCTCGCACTTACAAGTGTTTTTGCACAGGGTGCAACAGAAGCAACAGCAAAGAAAGGAAGCGTTTATTGGCTTAACTTCAAGCCAGAATCAGACGAAGCACTTCAGGCTCTTGCAGCAAAATACACCGCCGAGACAGGCGTTGAAGTAAAGGTTGTTACAGCAGCAAGCGGAACTTATGAAGACACACTCACAGCAGAAATGGCAAAGTCATCCGCACCTACACTCTTTGTTGTTGGTAATGATGCAGCAGTTGCAACATGGGGTGATTTCTGTTTGGATCTCACAGGCACAGCTATTGCTAACGAACTCAACACAGATGCATACAATCTTTATGATGAGAACGGCAAGCTTTGCTCAATTGGATACTGCTATGAATGCTTTGGTATTATTGTAAACAAGGAACTCCTTGCTAAGGCCGGCTACACAGTTGACGACATCAAAGATTTTGCTTCCCTCAAGGCAGTTGTAGAAGACATTCATGCTCGTGCAGCAGAACTTGGATTTGATGCATTCACATCAAGCGGAATGGACGATTCTTCTTCTTGGAGATTCACTGGTCACCTTGCAGACGTTGCTCTCTATTACGAAGCAAGAGACAATGGTTGGACAGCTGGTCCTCAGCCTGCAACACTCACAGGTGCTTATCTTGACAACTTCAAAAAGATTTGGGATCTCTACATCAACAACAGCGCATACAATCCAGCTTCCCTTTCAACAGGTGGCTACGATGCTGAAGCTGAGTTTGGAACCAAAAAGGCAGTCTTCTATCAGAATGGAAACTGGGAATACACCGCACTCACATCAAAATACGGCTTGGACCCAGCAACACTTACAATGATTCCTCTCTACTGTGGTGTTGACGGTGAACAGAATGCCGGTCTTGCATGTGGAACAGAGAACTGCTGGGCTATCAATGCAAACGCAAGCAAAGAAGACATTCAGGCAACAATGGACTTCATGGTTTGGATGGTTACATCTGAGACAGGAACAACGGCTCTTGCAGAAACATTTGGTGCTATTCCTTACAAGAAGGCAGCAGCAAGTGGAAACGTATTCCTTGATGCAGCTAACGAATATAGCAACGAAGGCAAGTATGTCATGACTTGGGCATTCAACTATACACCAAACGTTAACGAGTGGAGAGCTGGTCTTGTATCTGCAATGAACATCTATGATGCTAATCAGACAGATGCAAACTGGGAAGCTGTCAAAACAGCTTTCGTTCAGGGCTGGGCAACACAGTACAAGAATACTCACTAATCTTGTTTTAAACTTAAGAGAGGGGCGAGTGGACTTTTACTCGCTCCTTCTCTTTATTTCAGAGGTTTTGCAAAAACCTCTTCAAGGAAAACCCTCATATGGGAGATTTGCAAATGGTTAAAAAACCTAAAAAAGTACAAAAATCTGGGGGCGGACTTAGTTCCAATCTTATTAAAAAGCCAATCAAGAGATGGTTTCCTCTTTTTATGGGACCTACAATCGTATGTTTTTGCATAGGCTTCATTTGGCCCTTTTTACATGGTATTTATCTTTCATTTTGCCAATTCACAATCATCACAAGTACAAAATTTGTGGGTTTTAGTAACTATATAAGGGCCTTTAAAGACCCATCTTTTATTCATTCCTTTTGGTATACAGCACTGTACACAGTTGTATCAGTAGTGCTGATAAACCTTTTTGCTTTCTTGTTTGCACTTGCTTTGACGCAAAAAATGAAAGGAAGCAATATCTTTAGAACAGTATTCTTCATGCCAAACCTCATTGGCGGAATTGTATTAAGCTACATCTGGTCCATGATTTTTGATGGAGTACTTTCCAAATACGGCACATCTATTCTCATGGATGAAAGGCTAGGGTTTTGGGGGCTTGTAATTCTCATGTGCTGGCAGCAGATAGGCTACATGATGATTATTTATATTGCAGGTTTGCAGGCCATTCCTGGAGACATGCTGGAGGCCGCAGAAATTGACGGAGCTTCAAGATGGCAGACCCTCATTCGCATCACCATTCCAAACGTGATGACATCCATTACAATCTGTACATTCCTTACTCTTTCCAACGGCTTCAAGTTGTTTGACCAGAACTTAGCACTCACCGGAGGCCTTCCAATCAGCTATGTTAATGGCGAACAGGTATCGGCATCCGAGATGCTTGCATTGAACATCTACAATACTTACATGATGAGCGGGAAGTTCTCACGAGGAACGGCGCAAGCAAAGGCCGTCCTTTTCTTCATTCTTGTTGCGGCCATTGGGCTCCTGCAACTTAAATTAACAAGGAATAAGGAGGTACAGCAGTAATGGCCACACTTAAAGGTGAACGAATCAGGCTTAACCTTCTCACAGTTCTTTTCACTGTTATTGCATTAATTTGGGTTTTCCCGGTCTTTCTTGTGCTACTGAATTCCTTCAAGCTTAACACTTTCGTAAAGACCGATACTTTTAGCTTCCCCACTGGAGAAGAATGGGCTGGGCTAAGTAACTTCATAAATGGAATGACAGCAGGAAATTATCCGTATATAAAGTGTATCATATATTCATTTTTTATTACCATTTCCTCAACATTTCTAATCATCCTCTGCACAAGTATGAGTGCATGGTACATCTCAAGAATCAATTCTCTTATTTCCAAGATAATCTACTATCTTTGCGTATTCTCAATGATAGTTCCTTTCCAAATGGTAATGTTCTCGCTTTCATTTACAGCGGATAGGTTAAAGTTGAACACTCCATACACTATACCAATTATTTATCTTGGTTTTGGTGCAGGTCTTGCAATTTTTATGTTTGCAGGTTTTGTGAAGAGCGTTCCAATGGAAATGGAAGAAGCCGCAGTAATAGACGGTTGTGGTCCTATAAGGACCTTCTTTGAGATAGTTTTACCTATAATGAAACCAACATTAATATCGGTATCAATACTTGAGATTATGTGGGTGTGGAATGACTATCTCTTGCCATATCTTGTTCTTGATATTAAAAATTACAAGACAATTCCAATTCAGATTCAATATTTGCGGGGAAGCTATGGTAGAGTGGACCTTGGTGCAACAATGGCAATGATTCTCTTGGGAATCATACCAGTAATTATTTTCTATCTCTCTTGCCAGAAACACATTATCAAGGGTGTTGCAGCAGGGGCTGTAAAGGGCTGATACCTCTATAATTATGGAAAAAAGATATTCTGGAATTCTCATGCCAATCTTCTCGCTTCCTTCTCCGTATGGAATTGGGGGTTTTGGCAAAAGCGCTTTTTATTTTATAGATTTTCTTGAAAAAAGCGGACAGAAGTATTGGCAGATTTTACCTCTTGGCCCAACGAGCTACGGAGATTCGCCATACCAATCGCTCTCTTCTTTTGCAGGCAATCCATATTTCATTGACCTTGATACGCTCATTGAGCAAAATCTTTTAACACAAGAAGATGTTGACTCACGGCAGTGGGGTAAGAACCCGGAAGAGGTGGATTATGGTGCAATTTATAACTCACGCTTGGATGTTCTTCATATAGCCTTTATCAATGGCAAGGAAGAATACAAGGCCAAAGTAGAAGACTTTAGAAAAGAAAATGCTTCATGGATTGAAGATTGGGCGCTTTTTTTTGCTTTAAAAAGATTCTTTGGAATGAAAGGACTATCCTCTTGGAGTGACCACAAGGCATTCATGAGAGATGAACAAACGCTTGAAGAATATAGAATTAAGCTTAAGGAAGATATTGATTTTCATGTATTTGTCCAATATCTTTTTTTCTCTCAATGGAATGCGTTGCGTGAATACGCAAAAGCTAAAGATATCGGGATAATTGGAGATTTGCCAATTTATGTAGCCCCGGACAGTCAAGATGTGTGGGCAAATCCAGAACTCTTTCAATTGGATGAAAATTTCATGCCTCGTAAGGTTAGCGGGGTGCCACCAGATTACTTCAACAAAGATGGTCAGTTGTGGGGAAATCCGCTTTATGATTGGGAAAAAATGAAGGAAGATGGCTATAGCTGGTGGAAAAAAAGGATTGAGGCGCAGGGAAAACTGTACGATATGTTGCGGTTTGACCATTTTAGGGGCCTTGAGAGTTATTACACGGTCAAGTATGGGCAAACCACTGCGCGAGACGGCCATTGGGTGAAAGGTCCTGGAAAAAGCTTTGTGGATACTCTAAATTCGTGTTTCCCAAATATCCGCTTTACAGCTGAGGATCTTGGATATCTATCTGATGAAGTGATAACTTTGCTTAAAGATTCTGGCTGGCCTGGAATGAAGATCTTGCAATTTGCTTTTGGCTCAAGAGAGGCAGGCGATTGGGACCCTAAAAACTATCCATACAATTCCGTGTGCTTTACTGGAACTCATGACAACATCACACTAAAGGGCTGGATTGAAGATGAAGAGAATGGGCCGTATGTTGCAAATGCAATGCAAAAACTCGGGGTTGAAAAGAAGGACCTTCTTGAAGCCATAATTAAATGTGGCTATGAAAGTTCTTCTTTTCTGATGATAGTTCCCCTTCAAGATTGGCTTGGTTTAGGTAAAGAGGCTCGTATTAATACGCCTGGCACGAGCAATGGAAATTGGAAATGGAGACTTTATGATGAAAGCTTACTTTCTGATAGCCTTGCTTTGCGTATAAAAACCTTTTTATAGAGTTATGCCATAATAGTTTGACGTTCCATCTTTCCTATCTCGGAAGCAATTATTTGTGCTGCCTCGTCAATAAGTTCTTTTGTAACCGTAGCCATGAGGGAGACCCTGAGTAAACATTCCTGCTCTGGAACACCAGGAGGTAGTACTGGATTTACATAGACACCGGCATCGAATAAATTCCTAGCTAGTTCTAGCGTATAGTCTGCAGTTTGTGTCATCACAGGGATGATTGGAGTGGTGGAGTCTACAATTGGAATTCCATACTTTCTGAAAGACTTGCGTGCATAATTTGATATATTTTGGAGCTTTTGTGGAAGTTCTGGATGAGCCTTTAAATATTTCAAAGCAGTAAGAGCACTTACAGTATTAGCCGGTGTCATACTGGCGGAGAAGATGAATGGTCTAGATGTATGACGTGCATAGTCAACTGCAAGATGACTACCTGCCATGAATCCTCCAAGGCTGGCAAGGGACTTGCTGAATGTGCCCATAATGATATCCACTTTATCTTCTAAATGGAAATAATTTGCCGTACCACGGCCTCCTTGTCCAATTACGCCCAGTGCATGAGAATCGTCAACCATAACTCTTGCATTATATTTTTGGGCAAGTTGAACTATCTTTGGAAGATTGCAGATATCGCCCTTCATGCTGAAAACGCCGTCTGTAACTATAAGACAACCGGCATCTTGTGGGACTTTTTGGAGCATTTTTTCAAGTTCAGCCATGTCGTTGTGATGATATCTGAGCATTGTACCATAGCTTAGCTTGCATCCGTCATATATACTTGCGTGGTTTTCTCTATCGCAAATTACATAGTCGTTTCTTCCTACTATTGAGCTAATTATTCCAAGATTTGTTTGAAAACCGGTAGGAAAGGTTATGACGTCTTCTACGTTTAAAAAGTCTTTAAGCTCATTTTCTAGTTCTAGGTGCAAATCTAGTGTTCCATTCATGAATCTAGAACCAGAACAACCTGTTCCGTATTTCTTTATACCTTCTATAGCTGCTTTCTCTACTTCATCACAAGTAGTGAGGCCAAGATAGTTGTTTGAGCCAAGCATTATTTTGCGCTTGCCTTCCATTATGACTTCTTTATCTTGTCTGCTTTCAAGACAATGAAAATAGGGATAAAGTCCTTTTTCTTTATAATCATTAGGCATTGTAAATGCTCTACATTTTGCGAATAAATCCATAGTAAGTTCCTTTTCTTTACTTAAGTAACAAATGTGGATTATAGTTATCAAAAGGAAAAGGGTATTGGACAAGAAATGTGGAAGAAAGAGATAAGCATCACATTTCTATTTTTTGTGGAGAAATAAATGGATTTAAGAATTGTTAAAACAAAGAAAGCTATAAGACGTGCATTTTTTGAACTTTTAAAAACAAAAGATGTGCAATCTATTACAATAAAGGAAGTTGCAGAGCTTGCTGAGATTGATAGAAAGACTTTTTATTCTCATTATAATGCAATATATGAACTTGTAGACGAGCTTGAGGATGAGGCTATAAAAATGGTGGCAGACCTTGTTTACGACATTGATGGCTACAATCTTTTTACGGATCCAAAGGTAATGAGTGAGGTTCTGCAAATTATCTCAGAGGGTGAAGCTTTTTCGTATTTACGTTATCTCTGCGTTAAAAGTAATGCAGACCTTCTTGGTAAATTCCAAGATACTGTTAAGTCTCGTATGGTAATGGAATTCAGGCCTAGACTTAATATTGATGAGACAAATTTGTCTTTGGTTGTGGATTACACCATTGCTGGCATTACAACCTGTTATCAGAATTGGCTTAGAAAAGGAAGGCCAATTTCCGTTAACAAATTAAGCGAGGAAATCAGCAGAATAGCTGTTCTTGGGCTAAGTGGCCTAGCAAATTGATTTTTTGAACAATTTTTTTAAAAAAACTCAAAAATTTGTTCAAAACCTAAACAGAAATGTAATTTCATTTTGATATATATTATGTGGACAGAAAAACGGCAGTTTTTTTAATTCTATCCCCTCTTTTTATGTCGTGTTTATCTGTTCTGCTTTGTTGTTTTGACATTGGATGGAAAGGTGTTTTATGCGTTTTTGTTGTAGGTATTCCAATAATGACGCTCCTTCTGTCCAATGTCGTTTTTTATGTGCGCTATAAGTATGAGTTTAAACTGGTTTTGATTTTTGTGCTTGGTGTTTTTTTCACCTTTACTCTTTGTAAAAGATACGAAACTTCGTTTGGCCTTCCTGATAACCGAATTACAGCCCTTGAAGGACGAATGTTATATGATTCATCTTTCTCCGGTTCTGGCAATGCCTTGGTAAGAATCTCTTTGCGAAAATGCAGAGACAATTGTGGAAATTGGACCAGTGCAAGGGGAATTGTTACGGCTGTGGGAAACCAAAAGGCTGTTGTTACAAGTGGTCTTATGGTTCGCCTTGAAGGTGAGTTTAGTGAAGAGCTTTTTATTTGTGAGAGTTTACAGGTTATAGAAAGAAGTAAGGTAAATGATTTTAGAGAATATTTGATTGAAATAATTGAAAAAAGGTTATATGGATCTGGTGATGTTGCTAAATTTAGCCTGGAATCTTGGCCGGAGCCGTCCGCTCTTTTAAGTTCTCTTTTGCTTTTAGGAAGGTCTGAAGATTATAATTTCCCACTTAGAGATGCAGCATTAAATTGCGGTTGTGCACACGTATTGGCTCTATCTGGAATGCATTTGAGTTTGCTTGCTTATATTTGTGCATTGGTCTTTGGAAAGAGAAAGTGGTCAAAAGTTTTATCTATTATAGTAATTAGTGCTTTTGTCTTTGTTGCAGGACCAAGACCGTCATTGGTGAGAGCTGCAATAATGTTTTTTCTTGGAACAAGATTTAATTCCAAGCAACGTATTGTGATGGCTTTTTTTATACAAAGTATTATCTTTCCTTTTTCAATGTTAGATATAGGATGTTGTTATGGATATGTATCGGTTTTTGCAATAATATTTCTTTGGCCGGTACTAAAAGCTCCTTTTGAGATACTTTGGGGCAAAAAGTTTTTAAATACAGTTTTATTGAGCATCTCTGTGCTCTTGTTTTGTGCACCAGTTCAACTTATACAAGACGGTCAATGGTGTCCAGTTTCTATACTCGTATCTCCAATTGCAAGTTTATTAGTTGCTATTTCAATGAGTCTTGGACTTTTGATATTATCATTTAGTAGGCTAGAATTCCTTATTAGGCTTAATAGGCTGGTTTACAATACATTATCCTTTGTTTTTGAATTCTTTGGAACCTTTCCAAAAGCAGGTTGGCTTGGTTATCTAATCATGGTTTTGATTGTTGCTGTGTTGGAAGTTTTGTGCTTGTTATACAAAAAAAGCTATAAGAAGAAAGTTAAACCGTATCGCTTTATTGGGAAATTTGATTTAAACTTGCAATAGAGGTTTAAATGTCTATTCTTTTTACAAATGCAAAGATTGTTGCCACCAAAAATGGCGAATTTGAAATACTAAAAGATGCCTACTTGGGTGTTGATGGAAGTAAAATTGACTATATTGGCACAGAACGGCCCAAAAAAACATATACAACAGAAAAAAACATGTATGACAAACTTTTAATGCCAGGTCTTGCTAACTGTCATGGTCATACTGCAATGAATCTTTTACGTGGAATTGGAAGTGATTTAAGCCTTATGGATTGGCTTCATCTTATCTGGCCCATTGAGGATAAAATGAGAGATGAAGACCTTGTGGCCGGCATGGAAATGGCTATTTTGGAAATGCTTGCTTGTGGAACAACGAGCTTTTGTGACATGTACATGCGACCAATAATTACCCAAAAATGCATTGAGAAAAGCGGGATTAAGGCAAACCTTACACGTGTTGTGATTGGTGGTGATGACACAACTGACTATAAGAGTTTTCCTAATAGACTGGAATCTCTAGAGTTGTATAAGAATTTCAACGGCGCATTTGAAGATAGACTTCACGTAGATTGGTGCGTTCATGCAGAATATACTATTGCAGATAAAATAGCTGAAAATTGGGCCAAAGAAATTCAAGATATTGGGGGCAGAGTTCACATTCATCTTGCGGAGACTAAGAAGGAGCAAGAGGAATGCATTAAAAGACGCGGTAAAACAGCAACCCAGTGGTTTAACGACCTAGGATTCTTTAATCTTCCATGTTATGCTGCACACTGTGTGTGGGTCACAGATGAAGACATGTTAATTATGAAAGAAAAGGGTGTCAGTCCTGTGAACAACCCTTCCAGCAATCTAAAATTGGGTAGTGGGTTTGCTCCAATTCCAAAGATGCTTGATATGGGCTTAAATGTTGCCCTTGGTACAGATGGTAGCGCCAGCAACAATAACGTTAACATGTTTGAGGAAATGCATTTAGCTTCTATCATTCACAATGGCTTAAGCCAAGACCCAACGCTTATGAAACCAGAGCAGGTCATCAAAATGGCCACAATCAACGGAGCTAAACTTCAGGGCCGTCCAGATACAGGCTCTCTTGAAGTAGGCAAAAAGGCCGATATTATTGCTTTAAACCTTGATGCTCCACACCTAGTACCTGATTACGACACACTTGCACTTATCACTTATTCTGCTCAAGGAAGTGATGTATGTATGACCATGGTAGACGGCAAAATTCTGTATGAGAATGGAGAATTCCTAACAATGGACAGAGACCAAATTTTTCATGATTACAAAAAGTCTTGTCAGTACCTGGGTTGACTTGCTTGAAAACGCTGAATTAAACTTTTGCTAATGATTTGGGATTTTGATTACAACTCTGTGTCCTCTATAGCAAAACTACTTGAAGAGAATGGCCTTTCTATGACCAAGAAGTTTGGCCAAAACTTTTTAATTTCTCTTCCTGTATTGGACAAGATTGTAGGATTATGTGATATCCAAGAAGGAAGTAAGGTTTGGGAAGTTGGCCCAGGAATTGGGGCTCTTACCACTAAAATGCTTCAAAAGGGGGCACAGGTTACAGCCTTTGAAATAGACCATGGCTTTTGCAGAATTCTAAGAGAAATGGCATATCCCAATAATGAAAACTTCAGACTCATTGAAGGCGACGCATTAAAAAATTGGAAAAATATCTTTGAGAAAGAAGGTCTTCCAGATATGATTTGTGCAAACCTTCCATACAATGTGGGCTCCGTTTTTATTGCATCTTTGATTGAACAAAGATGTATTCCAAAACGCATGGTCTATACTCTACAAACGGAAGTAGTTCAACGAATGTGTGCAAATAAGGGAAGTAGTGAATATTCTGGTTTTTCTATTCTAACAAACATAGACTATGAGAACAAAGAAGCATTTAAGATAAAATCCGGCTGTTTTTTCCCTCCTCCAAACGTTGACAGCTCAGTTGTTGTAATGAACAAAAGAGAGAGCCCAATAGTTCCTGAAAAAGATGTAAATGCTTTAATCTCCCTAGTAAGGGCCATTTTTTCTCAAAGAAGAAAGACCGTTAAAAACAATTTAAAGAGCCTAGGATTATCATCTGAAGAACTAGATAAAGTGCTTGCAAAAGCCCAAATTCCATTAACAGAAAGAGCTGAGAAATTAGAAACTGAGCAACTGATTAACTTACTTTATGCCCTACGTTGAGTTTTTCTCTTTAGTATTATATTCTTTATCAATATGAAGGTGTTTGTTTATACGTTAGGCTGTAGGCTTAACCAATGCGAGAGCGAAGCTGTTGCCGAGGCTTTTAAAAATAAAGGACACGAGGTTCTCAAAGAGTCCAAAGAGGCCAATTTAATTATTGTAAACACCTGTACTGTCACAAGCAAAGCAGAGCAAAAGGCAAGACGAATGATTAGGCTTTTCTGTGCTCAGTGCCCAACGCTCGTCACTGGTTGTTATGCTCAAATGAATGAAGAAGAACTTGCTTCTCTGTCCACAAATGCAGTGATATTACCCCTTTCCAGAAAAGCTGAGCTATTGCGACTCCCAGAATTCTTTGATGATAGAATCGGGATAGATGTGCTGGAAGTGCTAAGGGATTTCGTGCAAGAAAGGCCTCAACTGGGCTGTACTAACTTTGATTTTGCGCCAACTGGGTTCACATACCATTGCAGGTCCTATTTAAAAGTGCAAGATGGATGCGACAACAATTGCGGATTTTGTAGAGTGCATATTGCTCGTGGGCGTGCGTCTAGCTTGGATGCTGACGTGGCGGTGCAACGCGCACTTGAGATTGAAAAGCGAGGCTATCACGAGATAGTGCTCACCGGCGTGAACTTATCTATGTATGATTACAAAGGAGATGGCCTTGGAGGGCTTTTGGAGAAGCTTCTTGCAAATCTCGGGCCAGATATCCGTTTGCGCTTCTCCTCTATGGAGCCCGATCACATTGATGATAGACTACTGGCACAGCTTGCAGATCCAAGGGTGCAGCCGCATTTCCACATCCCAATTCAAAGTGCTGCGGATAAAGTAATTAAGCGCATAAATAGACATTATGACAGTAAACATTTAGACTATGTGATAAATAAATTACGTGAGATTAAGGATGACCCTTTCTTGGCTTGCGATATCATTACCGGACTTCCAGCAGAGGGAGAAGAAGAGTTTGCTTTTACCAAGCAATTTCTTGAAGAGCATAGATTTGCAATGCTTCATGTTTTCCCGTTCAGTCCTAGGCCTAATACTCCTTTGGAGAAGGCAAAAGATAGAGCCCCAGAGAGTGTGAGAGATGAAAGAGCCAAGATTCTCAGAGATTTAGCGTTAGAATTAAATAGCAAGTACTTGGCTAGGCAAGTTGGAAAACAAGCTGAAGTCATACTTGAAGAAAAAAAGAAAGGTTCTTGGTATGGCTTGACTGGAAACTATATGAAGGTCAAGGTAGATGGCGTGCAAAAAGATGCAAAGTGCGGAGATTTAGTTCCTGTTTTAATTACCGCACCAGATGGAGGAAAACTATGGGTAGAAAAGATGGTGTAAGAGTAAAAGACGCTGATCCAATGTATGCAATTGTTCCTTATGTTATGGACAAACGTTATGACGCAATGAACATGATTACACTAGATATTCCTGTAATGCCTTTAAAGGATTTCTTAAAAAAGAAGAGGCAGGAAGGAAAATATGTAAGTCACCTTGGGTTGATTATTGCTTCATATCTTAGAACTGCAGCTCAATTTCCTCTTTTGAATAGATTTATTGTTAATAAGAAAATCTATGACAGAAAAGATTTTGACGTTGCAATGGTTGTCCTTAAAGAAGGCGATGGTGACATGGAAGGCACCATGAGTAAAATCAGATTTGATTTCAACGATAACATTTTCCAAGTTCAGGAAAAAATTAATGAATATATCAATGAAAACAAGAAAGAAAAGTCAAAAAATGATACCGATAAGCTCATTAAAAAGCTGTTAAAAGTTCCTGGTCTTGCTAATTTTGGTGTTGGTCTCTTTAAATGGTTGGACCGCAGAGGACTTCTTCCTGAAAGTGTAATTAAAGCAAGTCCATTTCATACTAGTTTGACTATATC
Source organism: Selenomonadaceae bacterium (assembly GCA_963621975.1). Taxonomy (GTDB): domain Bacteria; phylum Spirochaetota; class Spirochaetia; order Sphaerochaetales; family Sphaerochaetaceae; genus UBA9732. The sequence continues at coordinate 34,801 of CAVFGI010000010.1, read as the reverse complement.
TAACCTTGCAAGTATCAAGACAAATCACATTTATCACCATTGCTATGAGTTTGGAACAACCAGTGTTTTTATTACCATGGGAAACACGAGAGAAGTTCCTTCTAGGGTAAAGGGCGAGATTGTTTTTAATACATGTCTTCCTCTTGGTGTTGTTATGGACGAACGAATTTGCAGTGGCCATTATTTTGCGTCTGCGTTCCAATATATTAAGAATTATTTGACAAATCCATCGCTTTTAGAGAAGACGCTTGAAGAAGAACTCGCTGAAAAGAAAGCTGAGAAAGTTGTCGTTGAGGAATCTAAAAGTGGAGAAGCAAAGGCTGTTCAAAACAACTGATGGAACAGAAATCCATCTTCACGAATATGATTGCATAAGTTCTACAAATGCTCTTTTACTCAATATGGCTCGTGATGGTGCTCCTGTGGGAACGGTTCTTTGGGCTCATAGACAGGAAAATGGAAGAGGAAGACTTGGACGCAGTTTTACATCCCCAAAAGGAGGGATTTATATAAGCCTTTTGGTTCCTTGTCCTACGAACTTAGAAGAGGTTGGCTTTTCTCTTACTGCAAAAATTGGTGTGGCTGTAAAGAGGACAATTGATAGCGTATGTGGCAAGAAATGTGGAATAAAATGGGTCAATGATATCGTTTTAGGGCATCGTAAGGTTTGCGGAATTCTTGCTCAAATGTGTAGCGGTGTGCCGGATAAAACCGTAGTGGGCATTGGTATTAACTACACAACACCACCTGAGGCTTTTTCTTCAGAATTAAGGGATGTTGCCACCTCAATTTTTGAAGATTATAAAGAAAAAGATTCTCAAGCAAAAGAAATGATTCCTTCAATGGAGAGTTTTGTTCTTGCTTTGATAGACAATGTCTATGCTCTAGTAGGTGCAAATGCAAAAGGAGTGGAAAACTGGCTTGACGAATACAAAAACTCTAGCACAATTTTAGGAAACAAAGTAAAAGTACTTCAGGCCGGCTCTGTAGTGGCAGAAGGAACTGCAATTTCCATTGACGACCAATGCCATCTTCATGTTATAACAAGTGACGGAAATGAGATGGTATTATCCACAGGCGAAGTCAGTGTGAGAAAGCAATGAAACAAGAAAGCAATGAAACGAGAAAGCTTTGAAGCAGATATGAGGTAGAAAATGATTAACAAAGAAGAATGGAAGGACTTAGTACAAAATAGGCTTCAGAATTTATATGAAAAAAGTGGGCATGAAGGAACTATTTATGCAGTAGTAATGCAGGTTCCACCAAAACCAGAAATGGGAGATTTAGCATTTCCTCTTTTTGCATACGCAAAAGCCTTTTCAAAGGCTCCAAATCTCATAGCACAAGAGCTTACCGCCGATATAAATTCATTAAAGAATAAACCAGATGGCGAAGCATTTGCCCTAGGTCCTTACATGAACGTAAGAGTTAACATGGACAATGTTGTAACTCAACTTTATGAGGATATCTCCCACAAAAAAGAAGACTTTGGAAAGTCTAATCTCCTCAATAGCAAAAAGGTCATGATTGAGTTTAGCTGTCCAAACACCAATAAACCACTTCATTTAGGACATGTAAGAAACGATTGCATTGGACAAAGTATGAGCCAGATTCTCAAGGCATGTGGCGCAAATGTGATGAAAGTTAACCTTATTAATAACCGTGGTGTTCATATTTGCAAATCAATGCTTGCCTATCAGCTCTTTGGCAACGGAGAAACCCCAGAAAGCTCCGGGATCAAAGGAGACCACCTTGTAGGAAATTACTATGTGCGTTTTGCTCAATGGGAAGCAGAAGAGCTTAAAAAAGACATAGAAGCCAACATTGCCAAAGGCATGAATGAAGAAGAAGCAAAGGCACAAGCAAAGAAAACCAATAAACCAGATCTAGAAGCCCAAGCCATGCTAAGAAAGTGGGAGCAGGGAGACCCGGAAGTTCTCAAGCTTTGGAAACTAATGAATGGATGGACCTTGGACGGTGTTGCACAAACCTATGAGCGGACAGGAATTAGCTTTGACAAATACTACTATGAAAGCGATACTTACAAACTTGGTAAGGACAAGGTACTTGAAGGGCTTGAACGTGGAATTTTCCAAAAGGCTGAAGACGGCTCAATATTTATAGATAACTCCGATATCGGTCTAGACAAAAAAATCTTGCTCCGTAAAGATGGCACGTCAATTTACATCACACAAGATATAGGAACCGCAATAAACAGGCATGAAGACTGGCCATTTGATAGCCTTATTTACGTGGTTGCAAGCGAGCAAAACTACCACTTTAAGGTTCTTTTCCATGTTTTGGATAAACTGGGCTACTCTTGGGCCAAGGACCTCCATCACCTCTCTTATGGTATGGTTTTTCTCCCAGAAGGCAAGATGAAAAGTCGCGAGGGCACAGTTGTTGACGCCGACGAGCTCATTCAAACCCTCACAGACATGGCTAAGTCCGAGATCCTTGAAAAAGGACGCGAGTCAGATTTAGACAATGTGGACGAGACCGCTTACAAGATTGCCCTTGGAGCCTTAAACTATTACATTCTCCAGTTCAATCCAAGCAAGGATTTCGTATTCAATCCAAAAGAATCGCTTTCCTTCAATGGAAATACGGGACCTTATTTGCAGTACATGGGCGCACGCATTTCCTCTATGCTCAGAAAATACGACGACGTCAAAGACCAGTACAAAGACGTGGCATTTGACCCTGCAATCCTCTCTCTTGAAGACGAGCGTGAGATGCTCAAGAGCCTTTCTAACTTCCAAGAAGTTGTCTCAAAAGCCTGCAGTCAGTACGACCCAAGCATTATTTGCGCCTATCTCTATGACCTCTCCAAGCGCTTTTCTCACTGGTATCACGACAATCAGATTCTCAAAGCCAATACCCCTGAGTTAATCAAAGCTAGAGTTGCACTCTGCCAGATGGTGCTTCAAGTAATGAAAAATGCATTTGATTTAGTTGGAATTCCTTTTCTTGAGAAAATGTGATTTTAGCATTCTTTAGCTGAATAGTGAAACTAAGCCGTCAACTAGGCGGTTTAGTTCCCAGTCCGCATCAAAATCCAAGTCTAAATTTTCACTGGCAACTAAATTTGCTAAGCATTGCTGAATTGCATCTGAGAAGAATCCACTAGCAATATCGGTATCAGAGATGTCTAGCCAACTGCGTTGAACGCAATATTCAAGAGCAACCTTGACGCGTGCTGTGACCATAGCATCTATCTCGTGCGCAGCGTCATTGAAGATTTTTTCGTGCAGTTTTTGTTGTTGAACAATGGCGTAGTATTGGGAAAGAGGACTCTCTCCAAAGGTTTCCATAAAGCTATCTACAAGAGAAAAAAGAAGACTTGGAGCGTCCTGTGCTTTGAAATTAACATCAAAGTTTTTTTGTACAAGTTTGGCCTTACAATAGCTCAAAACCGCATTAACTATTGAATTTTTACTATCAAAGTGGCTGTATAGGCTAGCTTTTTTAATTCCAACCGCGTTGGCAATATCCATAAGACTAACATTTGCGAGTCCTTTTGAAAAACCTAGTTCTAGAGTTTTTAAAATTATGAGTTCTTTTTTATCCATTGGTTTAATCTCTTCAGCTACAATTAAGATTAGCTGAAGTTTAGACTACCGAATGGTAGTTAGTCAACTTGAAATATAGAATAAATGCTTAGTTTGCGTATACACTACTTAGGAGTTTTAGGAGAAAAGAAATGGACGAAGTAAAGAAATACAAAAAAGGACAGATTATTTCAAAAGAAGGTGATTTTGAACTTTGGATGTATGACCTAATTCTAGGAAGGGTTGGCATTTACTCAAACTACGGGACCCCAGACCAAGTTGAACTAAGTATTAATGATGCCCCTTCCTTTTTTGGAGAGGTTGGCTTCATTGAGTCCATGCCTCGTTATGGCACTTCTGTTGCATTGGAAGATTGCACTGTCAGAATTATTAATCATGATAACCTTTCAGAATATTTTGATAAAAGACCCGCCAAGGTTGTTTCCATAATGGAAAGTTTGGCAACAAGACTTCGTAACATCTATAAGCTTTTTACTTCTGCTTGTAATACTTTTGAGGAGTTCGTAGAAACAGAAGAAGCAGGAGAACCCGTTTCAGAAGAACTTAAGGCAAGAATGATTAAATTCGCAGCCGGTGCTAAGAAAATTAGAGCCAGAAACGAATTTCGAAAATAACGGTGTGGTGGTGTGTTTTACTACCGAACGATAGTTAGTAAATAGATTTTTTTTAACAATTATAGCTTTAGCTTATGGAGCAAAAACTTTGTTTGGAGTATAAAAAGGTACAAATAAGTTTTAAGGATGTGTTTTCAATGTACGCACTCGTAGAAATTCTTGGAAAACAGTACAAGGCAGAAGAAGGCAAAACAATCCAGGTTGACCTCGTTAAGGCTGAGGTTGGTGGAACTGTTACATATGATTCTGTTCTTGCAGTTGTTAACGACAATGATGTAAAGTTTGGCGCTCCATATGTTGAAGGTGCCAGCATTGTAGCCACACTTGAGTCCAACACAAAGGGCGACAAGGTTCGTGTCTACAAGTTCCGCAGGAGAAAGGGATATCGCAGGACCCAAGGTCATCGCCAGAATTATTCCATTCTCAAGATCGAAAAGATCAACGCTTAAGGGAGGCAATCAATGGCTCATCATAAAGGTGGTGGTTCATCCAGAAACGGAAGAGATTCTAATGCACAGCGCCTTGGCGTAAAGCGTTACGGCGGTCAGATTGTTAAGGGTGGCGAAATTCTTGTTCGTCAGCACGGCACAAAAATCCATCCGGGCGAGAATGTTGGCCTTGGTTCGGATTACACACTCTTTGCAAAGGTTGGCGGAAAAGTTCTTTTCCATGCAAGAAACAACCGTAACTATGTAAGCATAGTTGTTGAAGAGTAAGACTGAGTAATATTCTCTATGTTTGGTTTTTCAGATGAAACCTATATTGACATTGCCTCCGGAAACGGAGGCAATGGTTGTGTTTCCTTTAGACGCGAAAAATTTGTAGCCAAAGGAGGCCCAGACGGTGGGGATGGCGGAAAGGGCGGAGATGTTGTTTTCGTTGTCAAGAACAACCTAAGGACTTTGGCACACCTCAAAATTATTAGATCTTTCCGTGCTGAAAATGGTCACGGAGGAAGTGGTGCGCGTTGCTATGGAAGAAATGGAAACGACATGGAGATTCCTGTTCCACCTGGAACGGTTATTAAAGATGCAACCACCGGTGAAATAATCAAAGACCTAACTGGACTTGATAGGTTTGTCTTTTTAAAAGGTGGTCGTGGAGGTTTAGGGAATTATCATTTCAGAACCTCCACTAGGCAGGCTCCAAAATTCGCACAGCCTGGCGAACCTGGCGTTGAGATGCGTGTTGGAGTTGAACTGCTCGTCATTGCAGATATTGGTTTTGTGGGATTCCCTAATGCAGGTAAAAGCTCTCTTATGAATATGCTCACAAATGCCCGTAGCAAAGTGGCATCATATCCATTCACAACTAAAATTCCACAACTTGGCATGATGCGCTTGGGAGACCAAGATGTTGTCATTGCTGACATACCAGGTATTATTGAAGGTGCCAGCCAAGGTGCTGGAATGGGCTTCAAGTTTTTGAAGCATATTTCAAGAACAGGAGGGCTCGCTTTTCTCATTGATATGTCAGACCCTCAGTTCCTAGAACAGTATGAATTACTAAGAAATGAGCTTGGCTCGTATTCTGAAGAGCTTCTTCAAAAGAGGGAGGTCCTTATTGGAACCAAATTAGATGAAGAAGGAGCCATAGAAAACTTTGAGAAATTCAAGGCAAAATATACTGATAAACAAGTTTTTGGTATGAGTATTTTTGATGAAGATTCAGTAAAACCAATTATGAAGGCTTTTGTTGATATGCTAATTGAGCCTTCAACAGAGCAAGGTTTTACCTCAAAACCAAATATAGATGCTTATTATCCAGAAACAGACAGTAGGTTTCTTCCTGAAGAGGAGTAATTGAGGAGTAGTTGATGTTAAAAGTAGCTTTGTTTGGAGGAAGTTTTGATCCTGTTCATGTTGGGCATCTTGCAGTACTCCACAATGCCATAAATTACAGCAATTACAATCTTTTTCTCATTGTTCCTGCCAAATTAAGCAATTTTAAGCAGACAAGCATTCCAAAAGCATCTGCTGAAGACAGACTTGAAATGCTAAAACTTTCCATTGAAGATTATAAGGAACTTTACCCAAAAGACGATATTTCCAAACTTGTTATCTCCACTATTGAACTTGAACGTGGTGGGGTGTCTTACACTTACGACACCGTAATGGCAATAAAGAAGGCCTACGACATAACTGGCAGACTTGGCTTACTTATAGGAGATGACCAAATTCCTAAACTTACTGACTGGTATAGATACGAAGATCTAAAAAAAGAAGTTGAATTCTTAATTTGTAGACGTGAACCCAATGGAACTTTATGGTCATTACTTCCAAAGGATATTAGCTATATAAGGATTGAGCCCAAGACACTTGCTCCTCAGTCATCTAGTCAGTATAGAGAAAACTCTGAAACTAAAGAGGATTATCTTTCAAACAGGGTGAGACAGTATGTTAAACAAAAGAATTTGTACCATTGAACAGCTTCAGAATTACCTTAAAAATACTGTCTCAGAACGTAGATATATCCATAGCCTTGGGGTTGCAGAGACCACTAAGAAACTGCTCGAAAAATATAATTGTTCAATTTTAGAGCCTAGTTGGAATGGTTTTTCTGCACCTATTTTTTGTGGCATAGCACACGATCTTGCTAGAGAGCTTTCTGATGCCTCAATTGTTCAGTATTGTGAAAAAAATGATCTCAAGCTCACTCAAGAGGAACTTGTTTCTCCTGTTTTGGCTCACGGTTTAGTTTCTTCTCATATGGCAAAAGAGCTTTGTGGAGAATATCCATCTTCGTGGGAAAGAGCAATAATTACCCATACAACAGGCTCTGCAAATATGGATGATTTAGCACTTGCGTTGTTTAGTGCAGATTTTATTGAGCCTTCACGACGCTTTATGACTTCTCAAAGAAGATCTTATTATCTTTCAGCTTCATCTCTTGGCTCATGTGCTTATAGAATTCTCTGTGATATGATAGATCATTGGAAAAAGTGTGGCAATTTTGAACCTTCGGAGTCTGCAAAGGCTATGAAGATTGAATTAGAAGCCAAAGGTTGTGATTCTGGACGTTTCCCTTGGGATGAGAATTGGAGAAAGTAGTGTCAAAATCTAAGATGTCTTTGTTTCTTTGTGTAGTATTGCTCAGTGTTTCTCTTTTGTGCAGTTGTAATAATAGCAATCCTCAATGCTATTATGCCTATTACGAAGATACAGCTTTTATCTTTGTTTACAAACAAGAACAGAATACACTTTATGAAATTGAGCTTCCCTTAGAGACAATTTTGCTATGGGGTAAAAGTGCTGGACTCAGTTCTATTCCAATTGCAATGAGAAACTATGTAGGTTTAAGTGAATCCGGTTTTTTTGTAGGTTCCTCACAATCTCTTCAAACACTTAGAGATTTGTTAGACGTTATGGGTCTAGATAGAGAAGGTGAAGCAAATAATTCTAAAAGACTTCAGACCCTTGCAGAGAATATTTCGCTCTTGAGCAAAAAACCGTTGTCAGATAATATGAACAAGCTTTGCGGACAAGATGTTTCAAAGGCTTTTAAAGTTATAGAAAATGTGACTCCAAAAACCCTTTATTACGATGCTCGTGGGCTTTTTTCTACAGAAGATTTGAACTTCTCCCAAAGATATTTCACTCAATGGTTGGGACAGGTTCTTGGAGGATATTGATGAAAGAAGAAACTAAAGCTAAGGCAACAGCCATAAGCGATTTTTTGAAAGATCACAAAGGACTTGAAGTTACAATCATTGATGTTGAACAAGAGTGTTCTTGGACAGAATGTTTTGTTATATGCACTGTAACAAGTCTTGGTCACCTTAGAGGCTTGGCAAGAGAGCTTTGGGGTTTGTTGGATGAGCTCGACCTTCAAGTCAACAACAGACACAAGGCTGTTGGTGATGACGGCTGGGAACTTATTGACTGCGGAGACATTGTCATCCACCTTATGAGTCAAGAACTCAGAGATTTCTATTCTCTTGAGAAACTTTGGCAAAAAGTTGGAAGATAATTCTTAAAACTTCTAGCAAAACTTCTTTGAAATTTTGTAAAGGCTTCTGCTACGGTGCGAAGATCTACTAAAAAAGCCTTGTTTTTAAAAAATTAGTAGAAAATTTCTACTAATTTTTTCAAAAAGGCCCAAAAATAGTAGAAGGGGGTTTCAAGCAGAATGATTTGCACCTGATTTTGTAGAACAATTTAGTTTTTAATCACCACACCGCTTGTGCTTTGCGTGGGAGAGTTTTCATAGATTGCAAACTCTCCGTTTACCATTACATACTCTAGTCCACTACACATAGCAAAGGGGTTAGAAGGAGTTGAATTATCATGAAGAGTTCTAGGGTCAAAGACTACAAGGTCTGCCTTCATGCCTTCTGCTATTTTGCCCCTATCTTGGATTCCTAGTCTTTGCGCAACCTTGTATGTCATTTTACAAATGGCCTCTTCATAGCTTGCTATGCTACTAGTCTTGCACATTGTATCAAGTAGATGAATGGCTGCATTTGCACTTCTTGGATGAGCAGCATTTCCTGTATAAAGTGCATCTGTTCCAAAGAGCATTAGGGGGTCTTTGAATATCTTTATGAGATTCTCAGTGCTCTGTGTGACATCTGTCATAAGAGCAAGCTCATTTTCTTGGGCAAGTAAAGAGAAGAGGGTATCAAAGGGATTTTTTCCTAGTTCTCTTGAGGCTTCTGCCAAAGTTAGACCGTTATATTGTGGAGAAGATTCTAAAGAAGTAATTGTAATACTATCCCAACCACAAAGCTGAACAATGCTGTCCCATCCTTGAGGGTTGAGCATTTGCTCAATGGTTTTTGCTCTGAGCGTAATATTATTTTCTAGGCTAGCTAAAGTATTTGAAAGCTCTTCTTTTTCAAGACGTAATAAGAAAGGGGGTAGTAGGCTAAATAAACTGGTACTGCCGTATTCGTAAGGGTATTGGTCAAAACACACATCAAAGCCCTCGTCTTTAAAGTTGTGTATTTTTTCAAGAATCAAATTAACTTTATCTTGATTTGCCTTACCAATTGCCTTTAAATGAGATATTTCAAGTTTAACACCCGTTTTTCTTACGTAGTTAAGAACTTCATCAAGGGAAGAAAGAATTTCATTTCCTTCGCATCTGTGGTGGACAGCAAATAGGGCATCATGGTTTTTTACTACTTTAAGAAGACTTAACATTTCTTCTTCATTGGCGAAAAGACAAGGAGCATAGTAAAGGCCAGTGGACAATCCCATACATCCTTGACTAAGGGATTTGTCAAGAAGATTACACATTATTTGAATTTCTTCTTTGGTGGCCTCTCTATTGGGATTGCCCTTAATTGCTGCCATTCTTAGCATGCTATGGCTTTGAAGAAAAGCCATATTGATACCTGGCTGTAGTTGATTTTGAAAGCTTTCAAAATCTGTCCAGTTCCAACTGCCGTTGTAGTGGCCAAGGATATCGGCAAAAACAGGAGGATTTGATAGCTGTCTTGGATAGACTCCTATGCCACAATTTCCAGAAAGGTCAAACGTGATGCCCTGCTGAAGTTTATGGGTCATGTGCGGATTTCTGAGGGCTTCAAGCTCACTGTGTGCGTGAATATCCATGAAACCTGGGCAGAGAATTTTGTCTTGGATATTAATTTCTACAAGATTTGCATCGTGGGGAAGGTTTTGAGATCCCAATAGACTCGCAATAGTGTTGCCATCTACAAGAACATTGGCCTGAATTGGCTTTGCTCCAGTTCCATCAATCACGAGTCCATTTTTAAATAGTAGCATTTTTACTTCTACTCCCTTGTTGTAGCATCTAAAATCATAGACACAAGCATTTGTGAGTTGCCTCTAATTTTTGTTGATGCAAGGGCTGCCTTGAGCTCTGGTATTTTTGCTTTCCCAAAGATTGCTGGTGGAAGTTTTGCTTTGTACATCTCATTTCCAAGCAGGATAAAAGCAATCATTGAATTTCCTTTTTCAAAAGGAGCAATTCTCAGTATTTCAGCAAACAAGAAAGCTGCTTTTGCAACGGGGTGAAGAACGGACCAAGGGCCACTGTATTGCTCAAGCATAGCTTCTGTCTCTTGCCCCTGTATACCACCAAGTTTATAGTAGCCACCTTCTTTTTCTGCAATTGAGGTTAAAAGTCGAGCATGAAGCTCAAGAAGTTTCTTTTCGTTTAAATCGAATGGAAGAGAGGAGAGAAGGGATTGTGCGTTAAGAACAAGGATCTGTGTTGCTAGGTCAATTTCTGGTTGATTTTGTAATCTAAGAACTCCTTGTATTTGTTCAAAAGTAATTTCAATACCGTCAAAAGATAGAGCTTCAAGTATAATCAAGGCTTTTTGTTCTGTTGTAAGTGGTGCTTGAACAAAGCTAGAGCGCATTTCATCGGCTCTTTTGTAATCTTGTACACCAGTTCTGAGGCTTCTATTTTTGATGTATCTCAGGGTTCTCCCGTCTGCTGGTTTTTGTGTTCCAATAGGGATACTCCAGACCCAGTCTCCACAACGAGCTGCGCCTTCAATTTTACCTTCTGCACAAAGAGATCTTACACGTCTTTCACTAATGCCCCATTTTTGGGCGGCTTCTTTGGTGCTAATATAATCCATTTCTCATGCCTCTTTGCATAGGATATTCCGAATTCGGATGGAATTCAAGAAGCTTCAATAAGTTTCAATAAGTTTTTATGCCATAGCATATTTTTCTATTGCTTCAGCTACGGCTCCGTGGGTACAATCTGCGCATGTTACATATTTTGCTATTGCTTTAATGTCATCTGGAGCATTGCTTACTGCTACAGAGATGCCGGCAGTTTTAAACATATCGACATCATTATAATAATCTCCAATGGCCATGACATTGCATTTTTCTATGTTATAGTACATACATAGGGCATCAATTGCGGTTCCTTTGTTTATTCCATGAGGAACTATTTCAAGGTAAAAAGGAGCTGAAAGAAAGGCATCAACAACATCATTATACTTGTGCTTAATAACATCTAACAAAGCTTTTAACTTTGCCGGGTCATTACTGACACCTAGCAGTTTATTAGGATTTGTGGTCTTAAGAAAAGTAGGTAAATCTGCATGTGTTGCTGGAATCTTAACTGCATTGGCTTCAAACTCTTCCCAGTAGTCATTGTGGGGCTCTATGAACCAGCTATTTCTATAGTAAGCAAAAAGAATACATCCTATTTCTTTTGCTGAATTATAAAGATCTAGGGCAATGGTTTTATTGACATTATGCTCTTCAATGACGTTTCCATTCCAGTCTTCAATAAGGCATCCTCCAAGGGAAGGGACTACGCCAGTGATGCCAATTTGTTTCATATAATCTCTAACAGAAAGAGAACTTCTTCCTGAAAGAATGACAAAAGGAATGTTTTTTTCTTTGACAACTTTTTTTATGGCAAGACAATTTGCTTCTGGTAGGCTTTTATCTTTTGCTAGTAGGGTATCGTCAATATCACAACAAATCAATTTAACTTTTTCCATGATAATCTCAATCAAAAACTTTTAATAAACTAATGTCAACGGGTTGATAAGATTGTGCTATAATTATTTCTAATCATGAAAAAAATATTTAAAATTTTGCTTTCTATTATTGTAGCCATTTTGATAGTTGTGCTTATTTATGTTGCCTATGTTTTTATAAGCTATTATAGGTTGGAAGACAATTTGGATTTAGAAATCTCAAATGCCAAAGCTGGCACAGTTGAAACAGACAAGCAATTAAAATTGCTGTCCTGGAATATCGGTTTTGGGGCATATGAGGATGATTACGACTTCTTCATGGATGGTGGTACGCAGTCGTGGGCAAAAAGTGAAGAGGCCCTCAAGGCGAATATGGAGGAGATATCGGACTATATTGAGGCTCTAGGGGCGGATTTTAATTTCATCCAAGAGGTAGATTACAATTCCACAAGAACATATCACGTGGATGAACGCCCTTATATTGTGAAGGCATTAAGCGACCAGTCTTATGTGTTTGCGCAAAATTATGACTCGCCATTTTTATTTTACCCTTTCACCCAACCGCATGGAAAATCAAAAGCAGGAATTATGACATTTTCCAATTATGGAATTACAAGTGCCGTAAGAAGAAGTCTGCCAATTGAGGAATCGGTTGCAAAATTGGTGGACTTGGACCGTTGCTATAGTGTGTCTCGTATTCCAGTTGAAAATGGGAAAGAACTGGTGTTGTTTAACTTGCATCTTTCTGCTTACACCACAGATGGAACTATTGCAATTGAGCAACTAAAGATGCTAGTGGCGGATATGCAATCTGAGTATGAGAAAGGAAATTACTGTATAGCTGGTGGCGATTTTAACAAGGATGTTGTTGGCTTTGGTTGCGAAGTTTTTGGGGTTGAAAAGCAAGAATATAACTGGGCGCAACCTATTCCAGATTATGTATTTGATGGCTCAGATATAGAACTTGTGGCTCCTTTTGACCATGATAACCCAATAGCAAGCTGTCGTTTGCCAGATACAGCTTTTTGGGAAGGACAGTTCCAAATTACAGTTGATGGTTTTATGGTAAGTCCAAATGTTGAAGTACTAGAAGCTGAAGTCTTGGATACTCGCTTTGCTTATTCTGATCACAATCCTGTTCTTCTTACCTTCTTACTTAAAAAAATATGAATTTTTGTGTGTTTATATTCTCATACTAAACACTTAGAGGAAAAAAAGTAATACAGTAACTCGAAGGATTAACAAAAATGAAGCTGATTTACATTGTTGAAGACCATAATGTTATAAGAGAGGGTGTTAGAAGGTATCTTGAGCTTGCAGGCTATAAAGCACTTGGCTTTTCAAATCTTGCCTCCGCGAAAGAAGCCTTTAGAATCACAAAGGCAGATCTTCTGATTCAAGATGTCATGCTTCCAGACGGCGATGGTTTTGAGTTTGTTCAGGAACTAAGAAAAACTATGGATATCCCTGTGATTTTTATGACAGCAAGGATATCGGAAGAAGATAGGATTCATGGCTTTGAACTTGGTGCAGATGACTATATTACAAAGCCCTTTTCTCCTAAAGAGCTTGTTTTGAGGGTTCAAGCAATATTTAGACGGCTTGATGGAAAAGGAAATGAACAAAACACAGCACGTAAGTCCTTATTTTTTAAAGCAGGTGAGGGAAGTTCTACATCTAAAATTGAGTTTAATGAAGTGGAACACAGAATTGTTATTAATGGGCAAACACTAAATTTAACAGCTGCAGAATGGAGAATTCTAAGCTTGTTAATTGAAAACTCTACAAGGGTGATTCCTAGAACAGAGATTCTTGAAAAGTGTTTTGAATACTCTTCTGCAGCCTATGAAAGAATTGTTGACACGCACATTAAAAACCTTAGAGCCAAACTTGGGGACGCCCCATGGATTGAGACAGTAAGAGGGTATGGATATAGATTCATAGGGTATCCAGTTCCAGCCGAGGAACCAAGTGAGGAACTATGAAGAAACTATTCTTCAAATATCTTATTAGCATTTTTTCCATCACTTTAATAACTATTCTAATTCAAGGCATTATGTTGTTTTTGAGGTACTCAGACAGCCAAACCGAGTGGAAAACTAACGCATATACCGATTTTGTGACATCGTTGGAGGATTCCATAGAATCTGGTTCTTTTAGTGAATTTGGTATAGGAGTGCTTCAAAAGGTCATGAATTCCTTAGACGACGACAGGGTTTCTGGCTACGTTGTGCGGGATGTTGAAGGAAGCACCGTCTTTACTTTTGGAAGGACATCGGCCGGAAATATCTTAGCCACCATGCTACCTGCAAACCAAAAAATCTCAGGTTCTAACACCAAAACTATTTCTACACGCACCAAGAACATCACAAGGCTTGACCTTTCTATGGACTCCAGCGGGATTGTCAGCGTAGAAAAAGACAATTCCACCACCACTTCCTCTTACAGCACCTCACTGGTCTTGCCCAAGGCCATTAATGCCGATGACGTAGTAGGGTCAATTGTTCTTTCTTTCAATGGATCGGACGTTTTTATAATAGATATTCTTACGTACTCTCCTCGCACTTATATCTATTCTAGAGATGTTATCAATGCCTGTTTGGAAACTTTACTTCTTTCAATTCCAGTCTGTCTTGTAATTGCATTAGTTGCTGCTTGGGTGATTAGCTACAGAAATGCAAAATACATTGATAGCGTGCGAAAGGCGCTCCAAGGGCTTGCAAAGGGTGAGTCAAATGTTAAAGTCTCAAGGGATAATGCCAACGGACTAGTTGAAATCTCAGATGCAGTTGAAGAATTGGATAAAGAACTACAGAAAAATGCTATGAGTAGAAAGGCTTGGCTTAGAAGTATTTCTCACGATTTAAATACACCAGCATCGGCCTTGAGAATGATAATTGATGGGCTTGCAGATGGCGTTTTCCCGTGCGATGACCAGACGCTCAAGGCCCTAAGTAAGGAAAGCGACACCCTTAACGCCCGCATTTGTAAGGTGATTGACTTCTCTACGTTGCAAGCAGATACCAAACCAGTTATGGAGAAGACTCCCGTCTCCGTGCTCACAGATTGCATTCTATCGCATTTTGGTAGTGAGGCGAACATTCAGATCTCTACCAAATGTGAGGAAATTGTTTGCGATATTTCGTTAATGAGTAAGGCTGCAATTGAGCTAGTTTCAAATGCTTTAGAGTATGGCACAAACTCAGAAATTCCTGTTTACTTTGAGGTTTCTGCTAACTGTATAAAAGTCCTTAACAAAGGCAAAGTTCCAGCTCAGATGGAAGATAATAGTTTCTTTGAGCCATGGACTAGAGGCGACTGGTCAAGAACCTGTGGGGGCTCTGGACTTGGACTTCCAATTGCTTGCATCATTGCACAGTTACATAATGGGACTATTGAGCTCAAGAATAAATCCAGTGAGACATATGGAGAGTATGTGCAAGCTACAATTACGTGGCTATAAGGCTATAAGAGGGTTATAAGTTTTTAATGAAATCGTCTCAATCTAAGGGCATTTAAAACTACAGACAAACTTGAAAGGCTCATGCACAGTGCTGCAATGATTGGATCTAATGATGGACCTCCAAATAAAGTCAGCACGCCAGCAGCAACAGGAATTCCCAAAGAATTGTAGAAGAAGGCCCAAAATAGGCTGTACTTGATATTCTTTATAGTTGCACGGCTTAACTGAATTGCTTTTGGAACAGATTTAAGGTTGCTGTTCATGATAACAACATCTGCAACCTGCATAGCAGCATCTGTTCCGCCTCCCATGGCAATTCCAATACTTGCCTTTTCCAAAGCAGGAGCATCGTTAATGCCATCTCCAACCATTATGCAGTCTTGAGTTTGCTCAATGAAAGTTAATTTGTCTTGAGGTAAAAGAGACGCGTGATAGCCATTAAGACCTGCTTTAGATGCAATCTCTTTTGCGGTTGTTTCATTGTCACCAGTTAGCATTGTAGAAGAAAGACCCATAGCCTTTAGTTCTGAAATGGCTTCAGGAGCCTCTGCTCTGAGGGTATCGGAAATTATAATAAAGCCCTTATATTGACCATTTAAAGCAACATAAATTTGAGCTTGAACGTCCTCTTGTGGAAGCTTTACACCATTTTCACTCATAAGAAGTTTATTGCCCGCAAGGATTATTCCTTCCTCAGTTGTTGCTTTGATACCTTTTCCTACAACGGCCTCAAAGTTGCTGTTATCAATATTGCGTAGCTTCTCTGCAAGATTCTCATCAAGTTCTTGAGTTTTCTCAATAATTGCCTTTGCATATGGATGCTCCGATTTTCGTTCAGCTAAAGCAGCCAAATGAAGTGTTTCATTATTTGAATAGAAGCTAACTTTTGGCTTTCCTTCTGTTAGAGTTCCCGTCTTATCAAACATTACATTTTTCATTGTGGAAAGCTGTTCAATGGCCTGTGCGCTACGAAACAGTATACCAAGTGAGGCCGCTTTGCCAGTAGAGACCATTATTGCAATTGGAGTAGCAAGTCCAAGAGAGCAAGGACAGGCAATAACCAACACGCTAACAGCACAGCGCAAAGCAAAAGAAAGTTCCCTTCCAGCAAGTAGCCAAGCTACAAGGGTTATCACAGAAATAGACATAACAATTGGCACGAAAATGCCCGATACTTTATCTGCTAAACGCGCAATAGGTGCCTTGGAGGCCTGAGCCTCTTTCACCATCTTAATTATTGAAGATAGTACGGTATCCTTACCTATTTTCTCCGTTTTGAACACGAAAGAGCCATTGGTATTTATGGTTGCACCCCAAACCTTGGAGCCAACGGTTTTTGCAACAGGTAAGCTCTCTCCTGTGAGCATGCTTTCATCCACGTCACTTGAACCTTCAACTACTTCACCATCCGCTGCAATTTTCTCGCCAGGGTGTACCAAAATGAGATCTCCAACGGCAATGTCTTTTGCATCAATCTCCTGCGTCTTTCCATCTTTTACCAAAGTTGCCTTTGATGGTGCTAGGTTCATCAAGCTTTTAATGCTATCACCAGCCTTTCTGCGAGATCTAAGCTCAATATGTTTTCCCACCATCACAAGCGTAATTATCATGGCCACGCCCTCAAAATAGTATTGATGACTTGTGGCGTGACCCATGGCCATGTGTTGTGTATTTTGGATTAGGTTCACCAAGCTGTACACAAAACTTGCGGTTGCGCCGGTTGCAACAAGGCTATCCATATTTGGCTGAAGTCTCACCAGATTAAAAAAGCCTTTTGTGAAGAAAGAGTACCCAGCAATCATAACAGGTATACAGAGTGCCATCTGTACCCATCCCGATACCATTGGCAAGCTAGTTATCACCATGGGAGCCATACATAGTACAAAAAGCGGCAAAGCAAAGATAATGCAGGTATAAAGTCTGATTAGATGAAGCTTTTCAGCTTTTTTTTCTTGATCGCTCTCTTTATCTTCAGAACTTTCTTCAGGAGCAAGAAGCTTGAATCCACCTTTCTTGACAGCCTCTTGCATTTCTTCTATTGAGATTTTATTTTCATCGTAGATAATTGAAGCTTCTTCTGCAGCAAGGCTAACTTGGGCACTCTCGACACCGTCTTTCTTGTTAAGAATTCTTTCTACGGAAGCACTACATGCAGCACAACTCATTCCCTTAACTTTGCAAACAGCTTTTTTCATCAAACGCTCCGTGTTTATATTGCTTTAATTAATTCTCCAAGGACAGGCTCAAATCTTGCGCCATACCAGTGATTTGTGTCCTGTTGTGTAATTTCAATACATTTTACAGTGTAATCTGCAGCAATCTTTGCAGCATCATAAGCACTGTGTCCATGAAGTAAAGCACCAACAAAAGCTGAAGAATAGATGTCTCCAGTTCCGTGACAGCCCTTGGATATTTTTTTATGCCTGTAGTATTTAATTTCCTTACCATCATAAACCACAACACCAGTTGTGCTGTCATCATAACTTACGCCTGTAAGAATAATTGTCCCCTTACAAATCTTAGCAAGTTCTTCTAAGAGACTTTTAACATAAGACTCGTCATACACTTCTTTATATTCATAGTGGGTGAGAAAGCAAGCTTCAGTAATATTTGGAAGAATGTAATCAGCAACAGAACAAAGCTTTTTCATCTCCTGAACAAAAGCTTCATCAAAACCGTAGTAAAGCTTTCCATTGTCTGCCATAGCAGGGTCAACAATTTTAGCAGCTCCATCTTTCAAGAGTGTATTCATAATGTCCATGACATAGGAAATTTGCTTAGCACTACCAAGATATCCAGTGTAAACAGCATCAAAATCAATGTCTTCAAATTTCCAATGCTTAGCAATAGCAGGCATATCTTCAGTTAAATCTCTGAATGTGTAGCCAGTAAAACCACCTGTATGAGTTGAAAGAACAGCAGAAGGAAGGATTGCTGTTTCGAGTCCGCATGCAGAAAGAATAGGAAGTGCCACAGTAAGAGAACACTGTCCAACACATGAAATATCTTGAATAGTTAGAATGCGTTTAAAATCCATAGGAATCCTCCTAGAAGGTAAAATAGCGTTCTTAATGTTTTAGGTCAACGGTTCTAAGCTTTTAGTTTTTATGATATCTTTGAGCAATAGGAGACCACAGCATGGGCGAAAGACAAAACAGACACATTTTTGTGACCAAAGAGACAGATATCCACTTTAATTTGGCTACGGAGAAGTATCTCATTGAGAACTATGACCCAGATTCAACTATCTTGTTCTTGTGGAAGAACAGTCCAACGGTAGTCATTGGACGTTACCAGAATCCATGGGAGGAATGCAGGCTCAGTTTAATGGAAAAAGATTCAGTTGCTCTTGCTAGGCGCTGTAGCGGAGGAGGGGCTGTTTACCAAGATTTGGGGAATATTTGCTTTACAATAATTTGTCCTGCACAAGAGGCAGATAAAGAGAAGAATTTTGAGAAGGTTCTTAAGGCCCTTGAAATGATGGGCGTCAAGGCAACTCTCAGCGGAAGAAATGATGTTTTAGTAGATGGCAGAAAAGTTTCAGGCAGTGCATTTCAAACAACCCAAGGACGTTTTTGTCATCATGGTACCATGTTGATATCAACAAACCTCTCAAAGCTTCCAGATTATTTGACTCCTAATGAGCATAAATTACAAAGTCATGGAGTGAAATCTGTGGCTTCAAGGGTTGCAAATCTAACAGAGTTTGTACCTAATGCCACCACAGATTTATTTGCATCATGCATGGCCAAGGCTTTTGACGAACAATGTCCAATTGAAGTAATAAGTGAAGAAAAATTAGGGTTATACCCACAACTTAAGCAATCATTTGAAACTTTTTCTAGTAGAGAGTGGAACCTTGGAAAGTCTCCAAAATTCACAAATAAGCTCAGCGGAAGATTTTCTGGCGGGGTGGTTTCTTTTTACATGACAGTAGAAAAAGGAGTTATCACGCAGGTTTCAATTGCTAGTGATGCACTATCAACGCAAGGCGTTGAGATGTTACCTCAATATATAATAGGTCTTAAGTATGATGCACCTGTTGTTGAAAAAAGAGCCATTGAAGTTGAGAAGATGGACATAAAAGAAGTAGCCTTTATAAGCGGAGCTTTAAGGCTACTTTCAAGTCTAATAGAAGAATCTTAGAGGTTTTGAAAAACCTAAGAAAATTAATAATCCTCGTTGGAAGTATCGTCTGAATATTCGTCCTCATAGTAGAAGCCGTCATTGATGAAGTCTTCATCATCTTCATCTTCCTCGTCTTCATCCTGATATTCGTCATCATCAAAATCGCTTACATCTGGAGCATCATAGGGATCAATGAATTCTTCGTCTTCAAAGTCATCATCATCCTCGTCATCATCTTCAAGATCATCATCAAAATCGTCATCATCAAGGACGTCTGCATCATCAAATAAATTGTCATCCCAATCCGAATTTTTCATCGTAAAAGCCCCCTGTTTGCGGTTTGGTTAGGTTAAGGAATTGTGCCACAGTTCTTAAGGATAATTACAGTTGCAGTTGATGTCAATTGAGTTTTAACGGTATATGATGATATACTGCTCGTACTCAGGAGAGCAGATATGAAAACAAAAAAAACTAAATCTTTCATTTTGATTACTTTAATTGCAACCATATTGCTTTTTGCAACCAGCTGTTATTCAACAATTGGACTTAGAACTTTAGTTCCAGCAGAGGTCAACGTTGCGGGATATAAGACAATGGCCGTTCAGTCAACAAGTTACAGTGCCACAGTAACAGATTACATTAGACCATTCTTCCCAATCCCAATCAGAGGCAACATTGATGATATTTATAGACCATACTTGAGCAACATATTCACGTTGTTTGATAGCCAAACAGCAAATCAGCTTACAAGCTACACCTCAAAAAATCTGGCAAAGGCCATAGACAAAGGGTTTTTCACCGTTAAAGGACCAGAACTTACAGATGCTCTCATTTTGGTTGGAAAAAGCAGTGGCACTGTCAGACAAACCTTACTTAGTAATAATGTAGATGCTCTTATGACCTCTAACATTGGTTACATGTTCTATGATGAGTACATTACGGCAAAACCAGTCTATAACGATAAGTCAGACTCTTCAAAGGTAACTGGCTATAACTTCTACATTGTTCAAAATGCATCTATCAGCCTCACATACACTGTAACTGATGTTGAAGATAACGTTTATATTGCAAATAAGACACAGTCTATCTCAAGTGGAGACATCATGACAAAAATTGGACATACGGACCCTAACGATATTAAGGTTTTTGTTTATGATACACCTATCTATGATTGGTATTCTGCAACAGAAATCTTTAAATCTCTTGTAGATGATTTCTTCTCAACTGTCACCAATCAGCTCACTCCACACTACGTGACCACCTATATTGACCTCTTAGCTAACAAGCCCAAGGCCGATTCCGTTAAAGATGCTTACACTTATGTTGATAATGGAAATTACACAGTAGCCCTTGAGTTATTTGTTAAGGAGTATCAAGCATCTGGACATATTCCAAGCGGTTACAATGCAGCAGTTTTGTATTATGCCCTTGGCGATTACGATAATGCCTTTGATCTTTCTTGGGAGGTTTACAACAAGTCTGGCAATAGCAATGCCCTAGAATTGTACTACACTCTAAAAAACATCAAAGAAAAGCAGGATGCTGCTATTGCTCAAATAAATGGCACAAAAGGTGGCACATCAAGTACTGATGAGCTCATTGGATTCTAAAAAATCTACCAAAAAACAACAAATAATGGCCTATAATGGCCTAAAATTGAAAAAAACTTCATTTTTTTAACAAAATATGCGTTTTAGGCTATCATTTTTAAGCAATGATAGCCATTTTTTTGAAAAAAATAAGGAAATATCTATTATTTTTTCAAGATTTAATGTAAGATTACCATAGATATGAGCATTTTTGATTTTCATACACATCTACTTTTTGGAGTAGACCATGGGGTGCAGACTCAGGAACTCTATAGAAAACTGTTGCTTGAATACCATAAGTACGGCATAGATACACTTGTCCTTACACCACATCTCTATCATCCAACAGTTAAGACCAATGTTATGAATATTCGTCCAAACTTTGAGCTTGCTACAAAGGATGCTGAAAAGTTGGGAATGAAAACGTATCTTGGCAGTGAGTTGTACTTGTCAAGTCAGCTAGAAGTAAAAAGCATTCCTGTTGCGGGAAAATTTGCCTTGTGTGAGTTTCCTGTAAATAACAAGCCCATAGCATTAGAGAAGAAACTACAACAATTACTTGATAGAGGATTAGAAATAGTAGTGGCTCACGTTGAAAGGTATCATTGGATGAAGCCAAACGATGATTCTTTTAAAATGTTAAGGGAATTAGGCTCGTGGATACAAGTAAACGTTGAAGGAATAGAAAACAAAAAAGCTATGCCCTATATAAATGAGGACTTAGTAGATATTATAGCATCAGATAATCATGGAGATATGACACTTCCATCAAGACTTAAGACTGCACTTGACGCGTATCCTACAATTCGTGCAAGAATGGAGTCTATGGGTCTTTAAACTAGTTAATATGCCGGATACCGGCGAAGGAGGCCTTTGTGCTTATTGATATTACTGTGGCCAATTTTAGGTCAATCAAGGAACCACAGACAGTTTCGTTTGCAGCTCTGAAGGATAAGAGACTTGATCAGAGCAAAGTGGAAACTGTTTCTGAAAAACTCAAAGTTTTGAGGACTGTTGCCGTTGTTGGTCCAAACGGAGTTGGAAAAAGTACAATTGTAAGGGCCCTTGAGGCAGTCAAGGGAATTGTTATGGCAGAAGCCTCTGAAGAGAACCCACTTAAGAGAATTCTGACAGGATCAATTTTTGCTTACAATGAAGTTAAGAACCAGCCAGCTGAGTTCACGGTTAGAATTCTTCTCAAAGAAGCAACTGCAGAGGAGAAAGAGGTTATTGCAACCTATGTTCTCAAGGCAGACACAGATCATATTTGGGAAGAGAGCCTTTATTACACCTATGGCGCATCAAGAAAGCTCATGTTTGAGAGAGTTGCTGTAGCAGATCTCAATGAAGAAGTTTCTTACAAGGTTCGTTGGGGTAAGCTGTACAGAGGTGACAAAAAGCGTAATGAAAAGGCTGTTGACGAGAAGCATGTTTATCTTGCAAATGCAGCTCTCAAAGGTGGCGAGTCTTGTTCTGAAGTTTTCAATTGGTTTGCTAATACGTTGGATATTCTTCCAATGGGCGTTGGAACTTCTTCAGAGCGCTATATTGCTTCATTGCTCAATGCTCATCCATCTTGGAAAGATCAGCTTATTAATTTTTTCTGGAGTATGGATATCACGGATATCAGAGACATTAGAGTTGGATGTAATAAGGATGGAAAATTTGTCCAGTCTAATGATGGTGACATGGTGTTCTTTATTCACTCCAATTCAAAGGCTGCTATGTTTAGCCCATACGGAAGAGAAAGCCTTTCCATGAAGAGACTTTCATTGTTGGCTCTTGCTTTCTTTGAAGCATTTACAAAAGACAAAGTTCTTATTGTTGATGACTATGGCATGTTCCTCCATCCAGAAGTATTGGTTTACCTCACCGGTGTCTTTACAAACGGATGCAATCGTTCTAGCCAGTTGTTTGTCTTTGATTGCAACCCAACACTATTGCAGGATGGACTTCTTAGAAGAGATGGAATTTACTTTGCTGAAAAAGACAGCGTAGGATCCACAATTTACTATCCACTTAGTGATTTCAGAGTCCCAGCAAGTTCAAAGGTTCGTGCAATGTATGAGAGTGGAGCATTTGGAGCTCTTCCAATCACAAGCGAATTCCGCTTTGTAAATGAGGAGGCATAATTATGATTCGCAAAAGAAATCCCGTTCTCCCAAAGAAAACTATTCTTATTGTAACTTCTGATCCAGCTCTTGCAGTTTACTTCTCAAGAGTTAGAAAAGACTGCAGATATGTTAGCCTTTCTGTTGAATGCCAAAGCTCTGCAACTCTTGAAGATCTTGTTAAGGCCACAGCAAAGAGAAGAATTGCAGGAAAGTATTCCAGTGCATGGGCTGTTTTCTCTTTCAAGGACTTTGATCTTAAGGCCAATGACGTTAAGGCCATTATGCCTGTTGCTGAAGCCAAGAAAGTTAAACTTGGTTGGGTAAACCCAAGCCTTAGTATGTGGCTCTTCTTGCACACAACACCAATCAATGGCTATGTCTCTAATCCAGCCTCTTTTGATCAGGCTCTTGCAAAAGTCTTCCCTGGCTATGCAGAAACAGAAGAGTACATGTCTAACGAAGGAAAGGATATTCATCTCAGATTATTCTCTCTTTTCAGCAAAGCAGTTATTAACGCTAGCGAATACAACAAGCTCTGTGAAAAGACAACAGGACTTGCTGCAACTAGTTTCCCATTGCTTTACGAAGACATTAAGGCAATCTGCGGTGAGGCAGACCTCTCACACAACCAGAGATTGCTTTCAAAGTAATTTTTTTCAGGAGTTAAGATGGACGGATTTGTACTGTTCACCTATACAGTCTCAATAGCAGTTGCGTGCATGTCTTTGGCTTTATCCATAGCTGCACGCATCTTTCACAAAGCCCCTTGGACAGGTTATTACATTGTGTTCCAAAGTTGCCTTATTGGTATTATGGGACTTGCATTAGCCAAGGGGCTATCTTTGTTCTTTATGCCAAATGCTGTTTATAGTGTATTTAGTTTTATTTTCACCACACTGTTACATCTAGGAATGGCATTTGTAATTGTATTTTTACCCTATTTTTTAAGTTGGATAATTGCCAAACCATGGAGAAAATTTCAACGTATGGCTTTTTATCCTCTTGCGGTTGCGTATTTTGGGGTTGGACTTGCATCTCAAATAGTATCAAATGATACTTTCTTCTTTTGGGCCTCATTTGGTCAAACATTTACATTCCTTGTAATGTACATTTATTGCATCATTACTCTTTGGAATAATCTAAAAAGTATTGAAAACAAACAGGTACGAGATGTATGTCTTGCTGTTAACATTACAAGTTTAGCACTCATCCCTCTTTGCATTCTTGCTTTGTTTTTTAAGTTTATAAAAGAAATTAGCAATCCAATTTATGTTCTTGCTTTTTCCATAATCATCTTAGTTTATTACTATACGAACTTTGCTCTAGATTCAGAAAAATCTCAAAATCCAACAACGCTAAGCTTGGAGAGCCTCGCACAGTACAAGATTACAGAACGCGAGTTCTCTGTAATACAGCTTATTTGTGAAGGACTTACAAATAAAGAGATTGCAAATGAATTATCAATCTCTGTTAACACGGTTAATAACCATGTTGCAAACATCTTTGATAAGACCAATGTTAGGTCAAGAATTGACCTCTTAAAATTACTCAAAGAAGGACCATGGGCTTAAGACTTAAGCGTTGATATAAACCGTATTTTCTAGTAAAACATATGGCAGTAAGGAATACTATTATGGAAGTAAGAGTAAGGTATGCACCGTCCCCAACCGGACTGCAGCATATTGGAGGAGTTAGAACAGCTCTCTTCAATTATTTTTTTGCAAAGACAAATGGCGGTAAGTTCATCCTTAGAGTAGAGGATACAGACCGCGAGCGTTATAGTGACGAGTCTCTTCAGGATCTTTACGATACTTTGGATTGGCTTGGCATAAAGTGGGACGAAGGCCCTGTTGTTGGTGGACCCTATGGTCCATATGTTCAGAGTGAACGATTGCCTATTTATCAAGAATATGCAAAAAAACTCGTAGACATGGGTAAAGCGTACTATTGTTATTGCACACCAGAGCGTTTGGAAGCCTTAAGACAAAAGCAGATTGAAGAGAAAAGTCCAGTTCAAGGCTATGATGGTCACTGCAGAAACCTAACAGCAGAAGAACGTGCTACACTAGAAGCTCAGGGTATTAAACCTGTTATTAGGCTTAAGGTGCCAAAAGAGGGTAGTACTACATTCCACGATATTCTCATGGGAGATGTTACAAGAGAAAACAAAGACGTAAGTCCGGATCCTGTTCTTCTAAAATCTGATGGCTATCCAACCTATCACCTTGCAAATGTAATTGACGACCACCTAATGGGCATTACCCATATTATGCGTGCTCAAGAATGGATTCCTTCTGGACCACTTCACGTTTTACTTTATGAAGCTTTTGGCTGGCAAGTTCCAATTTACTGTCATCTTCCAATGGTTATGGGTAACGACGGACACAAGCTTTCAAAAAGACATGGCTCAACAAGTGTTAGAGATTTTAGAAAGAAAGGCTATCTTCCTGAAGCTCTACTTAACTATGTAAGTCTTGTTGGTTGGTCTTATGATGGCGAAAAAGAGTTCTTCTCTCGTGAAGAGTTGGAAAAATGCTTTGCACTTGAGAAAATCAACAAAGCATCTGGTATTTTTGACTACCAGAAACTAGATTGGTTCAACGCACAATACATTAGAAGAAAGTCCAACGAGGAGCTTGCAACTCTACTTATGCCATACTTGAAAGAAGCCGGCAGACTCACAGATGCAGACTACGACAAACTTCTTGCTTTTGTTCCAGGTGTACGTGACCGCCTCACCTTGCTTTCTGACGTAGTAGAGATGACAGCCTTTCTTGAGGACCACGGCGAGCCAGATGTTGCAATGCTCATCCCTAAAAAGATGGATGCAAGCACTACGCTCGCCTCTCTTAAAGCTGTATACGAGCTAATTAAGGCAGAACTAGGCACCTCCAAGACCGATGATGAAATTCAGCAAGATCTTTGCGAGCTTGCGCAGAAGCTTGGAATCAAGAATGCAGGAGTGTTTAATCCTTTAAGAGCAGCAGTTACAGGACTTCAAGTAAGCCCACCGCCATTTAGTTGTATCCATCTTTTGGGAAACGAAGAATCATACAGACGTATTGAAAGAGCAATAAACGTATTAGAAAAAGAGGTAAATAAAAATGTCTGAAGTAACAATGGATAAAATAGTATCGCTTTGCAGAAGAAGAGGCTTTATCTTCCAGAGTAGTGAAATTTATGGAGGCCTTAATGGCGCATACGACTACGGTCCAATGGGCGTTCAGTTAAAGAATAACATTAGAGACCTTTGGTGGAAGGAAATGACACAGCTTCATGACAGCATTGTAGGTCTTGATGCATCTATTCTCATGCACCCAAGAGTTTGGGAAGCAAGTGGTCATGTAAGCAACTTCACAGACCCAATGGTTGACTGCAAACAGTGTAAAAGCCGTTTTAGAGCCGACCAAATTGACTTAAACGGACCTTGTCCTGTATGTGGCAGCAAAGGAACATTCACAGCTCCTAGAAACTTCAATTTAATGTTTGCAACACATATCGGGCCAGATGTAGATGCAGCATCCACAATCTATCTCAGACCAGAGACCGCACAGGGCATCTATACAGAATTCAAGAATGTAGTGCAGTCTTCTAGAGTGAAGATTCCTTTTGGTATTGCACAAGTAGGAAAAAGTTTCAGAAATGAGATTACAACCAAGAATTTTATCTTCCGTTCTTGTGAATTCGAGCAAATGGAGATGCAGTTCTTCTGCAAGCCAGGTACAGATGAGAAGTGGTTCCCGTATTGGCGCGAGCAGAGAATGAATTTCTATATCAACAAGCTAGGTATTGTAGCTGACCACCTCAGATGGCATCAGCATGGTCCAGATGAGCTTGCTTTCTATGCAAAGGATGCCTACGACATTCAGTTCCTATTCCCAATGGGATGGCAAGAGCTTGAAGGTATTCACAGCAGAACAGACTACGACCTTACACAGCATCAGAAGTTCTCGGGCAAGGACCTCACATATCTTGATCCAGAGACAAATGAAAAGTATGTACCATATGTTGTAGAGACATCGGCTGGATTAACTAGAAACGTTCTCATGGCCCTTTCAGATGCGTATGAGGAGCAGCAACTTGAAGACACAGATGTCAGAACAGTATTGCACTTCCATCCAAATGTTGCCCCAATTACCGTTGCCGTGTTGCCACTTGTCAAGAAAGATGGCATTGGAGAGTTTGCAGATAAGTTGGAGCATGAGCTTAGAGAAGACTTTGTTACATTTTTTGACCAAAGTGGTGCAATTGGACGCCGCTACAGAAGAATGGACGAAATTGGTACTCCATATTGCGTAACTGTCGATTATGACACACTTAAGGACAACACTGTTACATTGAGATTCCGTGATTCTATGGAGCAGGTCCGTGTTCCAATTGCAGAGCTCGTTTCTGAGATTAAGAAGGCAACAAAAGAGTACAAGAGGGTATAAAAATGAATAAAGCGCTACAGGTTCTCATTGATAGAGGTTTTGTAAAAGACTGCACGAATATGCAGGGGCTTTCAGATCTTATGGATGAAGGCCCTGTAACATTCTATTGCGGAACAGACCCTACAGGACCTTCTCTCCATGTTGGCCACATTGTTCCTTTCTTTGCTATGCATCATCTTCAACAGCACGGTCATAAGCCAATTGCCCTTGTGGGTGGTGGAACTGGGCTTATTGGAGATCCATCTGGCAAGACAGAAATGAGAAAGATTTTGCCGGCAGAAACTATTGAAGCTAATGCAAAGAATATTGCTAAGCAACTTTCTAAAGTTGTTAATTTTGATGAAATTCCACCTGCTGGCTATGGCAAAGGAACATTTGCAAACAACGCTGATTGGTTGGTGAATCTTAATTACATTGAGTTTCTTAGAGATGTAGGTAAGTACTTCTCCGTAAACAGAATGCTCACATTTGAAGGTGTAAAGCAGCGCCTTGAAAGAGGTCTTTCTTTCATTGAATTTAATTATCAACTTCTTCAGTCTTACGACTACTATATGCTCTACAAAAACTATGGCAATATGCTTCAAATTGGTGGGGCTGACCAGTGGGGTAATATTGTTGCTGGTATTGATCTCATTCAAAGAATGGGTGGACCAGAATGTTATGGTCTTACCTTTAATCTCATAATGAGAGCTGACGGCAAGAAGATGGGCAAGAGCGAGCAAGGTGCTGTTTTCCTTGACCCAACTCTTTATTCTCCATACAACTTCTATCAGTATTGGAGAAACATTGTTGATGCAGATGTCATTAAGTTCATGAAACTATTTACCTTCATGGAATTAGATGAGATTGCTCAATATGAAGACCCATCTAGAAATATCAATGATGCTAAGGCAAAGTTGGCTTATGAAGTAACAAAGATAATTCATGGGCAACAAGAGGCAGATAAGGCTGTTTCAGCTGCCAAGGCCGCATTTGGCAATGGTGGAGACCGTAGTGCAATGCCAACAGCTAACATTGAATTTGGAGATGGAAAAGGCGTAATTGATTTATTCTTTGAAGCCGGTCTTGGAAACACAAAGAGCGATATCCGCCGTCTTGTTGAAGGTGGTGGTTGCTTCATAAATGACAACAAAATCACAGATGTTAAGGCTATCATCACCAAAGACGAGGCCAAAGACGGCGAGATGATTCTCCGTGCTGGTAAAAAGCGCATAATGAGAGTTATTGTTAAGTAATTGCTTGCAAGCTAGATTAGCACCAATGCTTCATAAATTTGTGCTTGCAATTGAGCCATGTTCTCGGCAGTACGCTGGTTTCTATTAAGCTCTATTGGAAACGCACTATTAATCTTCATTGGTTTTGAAGATACACACAGAACGAGGTCTGCTACAAGGCAGGCCTCCGTTATATCATGGGTCACCCACAATACAGTTTTTCTATCTTCATTTTTGTCTTTCTCCCACAGTTTTAGAAACTGGTTTAGAAGGTTGTTTTTTAGCTTGATATCTAGATTCTGAAACGGCTCATCCATCAAAATTAGACTACTTGGATACGAGAAAGCTCTTGCCATAGCCACCCTCTGCTTCATCCCTCCAGAAAGTTCGCTTGGATACTTATCTAGGCTATCTTCTAGATTCACCATCTCAAGGGCCTCTTTTGCCTTATCTTTATCTCCCTTCAGAGCAATTGCAACGTTCTCTAGCGCCGTTCGCCACGGAAGAAGTCTAGGCTCTTGAAAAAGATAGCTAACAGTGCTTTGCCCAATATCTATACTTCCAGAATTAGGCTCAATGATTCCAGCAATCAAATTCAGCAAAGTAGTCTTGCCACATCCCGATTCCCCTATAATGCACGTTATTGTGCAAGGTTTAATATCAAGAGAGAAATCCTTTAAAACCACATTATCTCCATAGGACTTGCAGAGGTTTTTAATTGTCATATTTGGCCTCCCTTCCTAGGCTCTTGAGGATTAAATTGAATAGGATATCGCTAAGTGCTGTTAGAATAATTGCTACAATAGTCCAAGCAAAAACTTTTGAAGTTTCAAGCTGAATTTGAGCCAATTGTAAAGCCTTGCCAATGCCGTGGTTTGGTAATGTAAGAACCTCTGCCGCAATGACAACTTTCCAGACCATGGACAAGGTTTGTTTTGCTCCAGTAATTATGGAAGGCAACAGAGAAGGTATAATTAAATGCTTTATGCGTTCCTTTCCAGTGATGGCGTAAATATCGCACATCTGTAATAATTTTTTATCTATATTGTTATATCCGGCCATTGTTTGAACAAACATCACGGGAAACGCCATGAGAAAAGCAGAGAAAACAGGAACGGCTCCGGTGCGTAACCAAATGAAGGCCAAGAGAATGACGCTCATCACTGGAGTGGCTTTAAAGACTGTTATAAGAGGACTTATGATTTTGTTGAATATGGGATATCGGGCTGCAAGAATGCCTGTAAGTGCACCAGTGCAAACTATAAGAATAAAGCTCTCAAGTGCGCGTAAAACAGTGAAAGCTAGATCTGTGGCTAATTGGGGCGAAAAGATGGCGAGCAGTTGGGAAAAAACCTCGTGCGGGGTGGGAAGAATTATTGGCGCATTCAAGGCCAAGGCTCCAAGATGCCACAGAAGAATGAGCGCAAAAGAGGACAGGATTGAAATGTATGAATCTGTCCTCTTTTTTTTCATATAAAGCTACCTACCAGTATTTCAATTCCAATTGCAACAAGAATACAACCGCCAAGGATTGTGGCCTTTTTTGCTAGTTTCATTCCAAATTTCTTGCCTATCTCCACGCCGGAGATGCAAATTCCAAATGTGATAGCTCCAATCAAAAAGGATGCTATGATTGCTGTCTCTAGATCATATTGCTCAATTGTGAAGCCTACTGAAAGCGCATCAATTGAGGTTCCAATGCCTTGTATCATTAACTTTCCAAAGGAAAGGCTTTTGGTTTCTCTTATTTCTTCTGCTTCCTTGCTACCTTTGATACCTTCTACAATCATTTCTCCACCAATCCAAAGTAAGATTGCAAAGCCAATCCAAGGAATGAATTTTTCAAACATTTTGAAATATTCAACAATTGTATGGATGCAAATCCAGCCTGTCATTGGCATTACAAACTGAAAGATTGCAAAAGTACCAGCTATGAGGCTCATTCTTCCAAAGCTCATTTTTGGCTCGTTAAGTCCGTTTGCAAGTGAAACGGAGAAGGCGTCCATAGCTAGACCTACACCTAGAAGGCAGGTAGTCAAAAGAAACACAAAATCCAACTGCATGAGAGCGATTGTACTCCTAATGTGTTTCTTTGTTAACCTCTTTGGTGTTGTTTTTTACCTTCAAAGACTGTTGTAAAGACCGTTGTAAAGACCGTCCTCTGGCAACTTTCCTCCAATGGCATCTGGAGCGAGAGACAAAAGTGTTGTGTAATAAGAAACTAACTCTTCCTTTGCCTCACTTTCTTCTTTGAATGTTAATGCACAATTTTCAAGAGCAGGTGTTGCCAATGATGCATTCATAATTCCAAGTTCTTCAATCTTTTGGCCTGCACTTGTTGGGTCTTTTAAGATTGTTTGAATTGAATTTTTATAGGCTTCCTTAACCTTTTGAATCAAAATTGGATGCTCTTGTGCAACGCTGTCTTTTACTACCAAAACACTCATTGGATATTGCTTTTGTTCTGTGAGATTGCTCCAACGTTCTTGAACATTGCTAATAACTTTAATGTTAGTGTTTTTACTCATTACCATTGTTACAAAGGGTTCTGGTAAAATTGCAAGTTCTACTTTTCCAGCAATTAAAAGTTGTGCAAGCTGAGCCGGAGCTGTAACTGAATATTCTTTATCATATTCCGGATAAAGAAGTGTTGCCATGTGGTCTGGAGTGCCGCCTGTTCCTGGTACACTGAGTGTCCTTGCGTTTTCGTTTGTACCAACAACACTGAGCATTCCCTCTCCAATTATGGCCAAAACTTTTATTCCAACACCTTTGTTGTAAAGGTTTGCAGCAGCATTTGCAGGAAGGGCTATCATATCGAGTTCCCCTTTGATTAGCTTAGCAACTGCCTCATTAGGAGATGGATATACTTCAATTTGTGCTATATCGCCCAAAGCCGAACTTGAAAATCCTGTTGGTCCTTGCATTACTCCAAGTCTAACGGTGGATGTACTATCTTCTTTGACAGCCTGTGCAAAGCAGGGCAGGATTGAAATGATAAGTAATAAAACAAATAAGAGCTTCTTCATATTTATTAAACACTCCTCCTCTTGATTCTAATTTCTTTTAATATATAATTTATGTTTGAATTCCAACATTGATGAGGTTTTATGCAACAGGAGAATTTTAACTTACCCCTTTTTAAAAACATTCCAAATGAAGAACTGAGTGACATTTTGAAGTTACTGAGTAGTGAAGTTAAAACCTACGAAGAAGGGCAAACAATAGTCTATTGTGGCGATGAAATCAGAAAAATCGGTATTATTCTTGAAGGTGAAGCCATTATTTCTAGAAATGACTATGATGGAAACAGGAGCATTTTCCTTCATCTTAAAAGACCTACCATGTTTGCCGAGTCCTTATTTGTTTTGGGTAAGAAGTATTTCCCTTTAACCATTACTGCTGCCTCTTATGCTAAAGTTTTGTTTTTAGATGCATCTGCAATCCTTAAGCCAGAAACTTTTCCGTATAAAAATGAACTTCAGTTAAACTTCATGAAAATTTTGGCGGAGCATAATTTGGTATTTAGGCAAAATGTGGACATTCTTACTCATAGGACCACAAGGGAAAAGTTGATGTGTTATTTAAACTATGAATCAAAAGCGCAAGGCTCTTTATCTTTTACAATCCCTTATGATAGACAATCTTTAGCCGATCACTTAGGCGTGGAGAGAGCTGCTTTGTCTGCTGTCATTGGAAATCTAAAAAAAGAGGGAATCATTGACAGTTACAAAAGCCAGTTTAAGATTTTAAAATGAGGTTATCTATGGGATATAATTTTACGGAAAAGAAATTAAGTCTTAAAGAAACCCTCTTAAGTGGTCAATGCTTCAGAGTTAAGGAAGAAAATGGTTTTTGGACTGTTAAGGCCGGGGTTGGAGCGTCTTTTAAGACTTTAGTTATTCGCCAAGAAGACATTACTTCTATTGCAACAGATCCATTTTGGTCTAATTATTTTGATTTGGATTTTGACTATAGTGCTTTAAGGGCTTCCTTTGCAAAGATTTCTCCTTTTATGGAAAAAGCTTGTTCGTATGCTCCTGGAATTAGAATTCTAAGGCAGGACCCTTGGGAGGCGCTTTGCAGTTTTGTGGTATCGCAAAATAATAATATCAAGAGAATAATGTCCATTGTGGAGCGTATGTGCAATTTTTATGGAGAAAGGGGCTTTCCATCTTCTGCGTGTCTTGCAAATGCTAAGGAAGACGAACTTAGAGCACTGGGGCTTGGCTTTAGGGCTCCATATATCATAAATACTGCTAAAGCTGTTGAAGATGGCCAAGTTGATCTAGAAAAGCTTAAGATTATGGATATTGACAAGGCTCGTGCTATGCTTATGGCTGTGAAGGGCATTGGTCCTAAAGTTGCCGACTGTGCTTTGCTTTTTGGCTGTCATAGGCTGGACTGCTTTCCCATGGATGTGTGGATGAAACGGGCTATGGCAGAGTTCTTCCCAGGAATGGACAAGTCTATTTTTGGGCCTTATGCTGGTGTTGCTCAGCAATATATTTTTCATTATGCTCGGACATCGGGCTACTTTGGAGGATGACATGATTTTTGATACCTTGGACCAGTTGGAGATGTATATTCCGCTTTTGCCTGCGTTGCGTGTGGTTGCGGATGTGATGGACCATGACAATGTCTATGCGAAAGATTGTGGTACCTATACCACATATGATGAGAAGGTATCGTACACTGTTATGGAATGCAAAACTTGCGTGGAGGGAAGACAATTTGAGTTTCACAAAAATCATACTAGTGTGCAAATTGTGCTCCAAGGGCAGGAATTGATGAGTACTACGTGGAGAGAGCTTAAGCGCCAATGTGAGACTTTCAGTGAAACTGCAGATGTGGGCTTTGTTGATGCCGAGCCAATTTCTGTTCTTCAAGCAACTCAGGGTCGCTTTGCTGTGTTCTTCCCCGGTGAGCCTTTCAAGACTGGTGTTGCCTATGGCGAGCCTGCTGTGGTGAAAAAAGTTATTTTCAAGGTGTTGGATTGAGCTTTTGTGAAGAAAAGTGTTGATTGAAGTGATTTCTATTTTCATGTTTTGATGGCTTCTGTATATTGGGGGCAGTTGAAAGACATGGAGGTTCACTTCTATGAAGAAAGTTTCTACGGCAAGTTTTATAATTGGAGTTCTTTTAATTGTGGCTTCAATTGTTTTGTTTATTTTAGGAATTCTGAATATCAACACTCCTTATGCATATTCTCATTCAGTTAATGGCTTTACCTACACTAGAGTTTCATATTCTATTTCTTTAGCTGGTCTTGTTAATGGTTTTATGATGATTCTCTTTGGTGGAATTGCCTTTTTGGGCGGTTTTCTCTCTTTTATCCTAGCAGCCGTTATAAGAGGTCCAAGGTTTCCAAAACCAGGTTGTGGTCCTAAATATGGTCCTAAGTTTAGAAAGTGTCATGAGTTTAAAGTTGCTGATGATGCTGAAGTTTCAGACGCTGGAACAGCAGGCTCTGAAACTGCTGGCCCAGGAACTGCTGGAACTTCAGAAAATGTAAGTTCTTGCGAGAACTGTGCCAATAAGCAGGACACAAGTTCTAACTACTAATAGTTCTGCATAGGCTTTTGCATGGATTTTGCAAAAACCTCGCTATTTTGTGACTTAGCCAAATTCTTTGGCAGGTAATAATAGTTTTTCCCTTCCTTTTGGTCTGTCGTCCGGACATCCCCTCTCTGAGATCCTCTCAGAATAGGACGGCAGACCTCCTTTTTGCAGTTTTCTTGTCTCTTGATGTCACAATTTGCAAAAATTGCTTCATTTAAGACACAAAATGTACATACAGCCGCACAACTGCTGAAATATGTTACATGTTGCCTGGGGAGGGCGAAGAATATCAGGCAAAAAGACATTTTATGGCAAATTTTGGCATTTTATGGATGACACTTGAAAAGAAAATTGCAATTTAATATAATCCAGTTGCTAATGCGGCAATAGCTCAGTTGGATAGAGCAACTGCCTTCTAAGCAGTAGGTCCTTGGTTCGAGCCCAAGTCGCCGTAAAGCAAGAAACCGATCCTTTGGGGTCGGTTTCTTTGATTATAAGGCGCAAGATAGGGCTCGAAGCTTTGCGGTAGGAGGATGCGAAAACGTGGAGCATCCGAAGCAAAGCCGGCCTGACGGAGCGGACAACCGGGAGCCCAAAAGGCGAGCCCAAGTCGCCGTAAAGCAAGAAAGGGACTGTTGCAAAAGT
Source organism: Selenomonadaceae bacterium (assembly GCA_963621975.1). Taxonomy (GTDB): domain Bacteria; phylum Spirochaetota; class Spirochaetia; order Sphaerochaetales; family Sphaerochaetaceae; genus UBA9732. Next base: position 44 of record CAVFGI010000010.1, on the reverse strand, counting down.
CATTTGACTGAGCAACAGTCTTTTTTTAATTTAAATCTATACAT
>CAVFGI010000009.1:0-56551 GCA_963621975.1 Selenomonadaceae bacterium | reverse complement strand
TGTCAATAGATATGTTAATCAGAGAAAATCTCGAACAAGGCAGAGCTGAGGGCAGAGCTGAGGGCAGGGCTGAAGGCAAAGCTGAGGGCAGAGCGGAAGGCAGAGCGGAAGGGATTGCTGAAGCTGAAGCCAAAGCCAAAGAAAAAGAGGCTTGTAATATCAAAAGTCTTTATTCTTCAGGAGTAAATGTTGATGTTATAAGTAAAAGCTTCAATATATCCAATGAAGAAGTACAAAAGATTATCTCTACACAATAAACATAGAAACAAATACCATTAAAACAAGCTGAGAAGCCAAAAGATTAAAATGAAAAAGGCATTATTATATCTAATTTTGTTCTCCATATTGACACCAAGTCTTTTTGCAGACAGAACCATTGGCTTCTCTCTTGTCTACTCACAAAACATGGAATTTCCGCAAAAATTGGTAGAGGAATTAAATTTTACCAACAACAACTTCTCAATATATGCTCTTGAACATGGAGGACAGAAGCTTCTTCTTGGAGCTTCATACAACTTAGCAATAAATAGAATACTCAGCCACAGACTTATGATAGACACTTCCATCACCTACGGAAGCTCCTATGGAAGTTCCTATAGAAGCTCCTACGGAAGTTCTTACGGAAACTCCTACAACACCCCCATGCAATCCTCATGCGACACCTCACACAGTCACAGCTATGCCTTATCTGGTTGGAGCGGACTTGGATACATGTTTAACGCCTTACTTACAAAAAGCACAACCTATGTAGCATTATACCTAGAGCTGTCACTTGGCGCACAACTAGCAGTAGCCTATAGTCCCTATTTTGCAACAGTACTATTTTCCATAACACCAATATGTGAAACCATAGCAGGCATACAATTTAAAGACTTTGAAGCACTAACATACATGAGCTTTGTAACAGCACAAGCAAAAGAATGGAAAGCAGTTCCCACAATTGGCGCAAAAGCATTAATCACAATCAAAGAGTCTCACCGTCTTGGGGGCGAAGTCTTTATCAAGTTTGCAGAATTTCTCACCGACACCTCTACCCTAGTAAGCGCCTTTGGGGTACGCATGTTATATGAGTACAAGATATTTGAAACCACAAAGAGGGCCACAAATGAGAACACTTAAACTTTTGGCCATTGCCTTACTTGCACTCGCTTTTCTTCTACTCACTTCCTGCGATTTTAACTCCGCAATCTTTGCAAACATCACAGGAAATCCTTTCCTGCAAAACACATACGAACTTGACAGCTTGCAAAATCTCGTCATTATCACAGATGTCCACATTGGCCGTGAGACGCACGAAAGTGGCATCACGCGCTACGATAACACCTTTGAAACCTTCCTCGCAAACACCTTCAAGACATCCACATACTCTGCACTCATCTCCATTGGCGACCTAGTAGACGAATCTAATACCGATATCTCTGAATCATCTAACTTCATCAAAAGGTTCGCCCCATATTGCTCAAATAGATTTATATCGATAATTGGAAACCACGAAACACATACAAACTCAATGTCATCTTGGGAAAACTCCTTTCCTGAAACAGAAGACCTAAAAAGCTATTTCAAGCGCATGGCAGTATATAAGTTTGACAACGTCTCAATATACGTAATGAACAATGCAAAACGATTATTTGGATACTCACAACTTAACTACCTAGAAGAAGCCCTTTCAAAAGATACCAATGAAGTAAAAATAATCATGACACACGAAAACGTGATGACAGGAAATAAACTAGATCAAAGCCTAATCTTGTTTGGCAACCCATCTGCCACTGAAATGGCTCGTTTTGCAAAAATACTTGAAAACAATGGCGTATCTTTGGTACTAACAGGCCATACTCACAATGGAGACTTCATATATAAATATGGAAATAAATGCTTTGAAATGAACCTTGCTGCATATCATGCAAAGGAAACAGCATTAAACATAGAAGGAAAGGGCAACTGGTATACACTATCCTTAAATGAAAGCTCAAAAAAAATAATTGTTAGAACCTATCTAGCAAAAACCGGCGCATTGGCAAAAGAACACCAATTTAGCTATTAGCGTTCAAACTTTCACAATTGCAAAACCATTAGGCATAATTTCATCACCACAAGTACGGCGTGACAACAAAACCTCTCCCTGTGGCATTGATACCCTGTCTTCACCACGATTTAGCACAACCTTAATTTTCTCTCCATTTAGCTCTCGAATAAAGGAGTAAACATCTTTATTTTCAATAATATCGGCATTAAAAGAACCGCGTCTAAGGGCAGGCTCGCTTGTTTTGAGTGCCCCTAACTCGCAGAACAGCTGAAAAAGTTCATCTTCCTTTCGTTCCCAGGGCATTGCAAGGCGGAATTCGTCCTCAAGTAGACCCTCACAGCCTTTCTCGTCGCCATAGAAGATGCAGGTAGCGCCGGGGAAGGTAAAGAGGAAGGCAATAGCTAGTTCATACCAAGATCTGCGCCCACCGCACAAAGTCAAGAACCTTGAAGCGTCATGCGAGTCAAGAAGATTGAGTTGGGCATAAGTAACAGGAGTTCTGTAGCGCATTAACATCTCAGTGACCCTGTCGTTAAATTGATGTGCATCAATATTTCGTGAAGCAAAGAAACGCTCACAGTATCGGCGCATATCATAGTTCATAGTACTGTCGAACATATCACCATTAAGCCAGTGTGAGGCCGTTTCCCAGACCTCCCCAATAAGAATACAATCAGGCTTTATGCTCTTAACCGTTTTGCGAAAGCTTCTCCAAAAGTCATCACAAACCTCGCACGCAACATCAAGACGCCAACCATCAATATCAAAATTTTCAATCCAGTAAGCACCTACCGATAAAAAGTACTTAGCGCATTCTGGATTGTTTTGATTTAATTTAGGCATCTTTCTCTCGTATGCAAAACTTTCATACTTTGGAATCTCATTGCCAGAATCTGGAACTACAACAGGCTCTTCTAAATAGTTAAACCAATCCCAATATTTACTTTTCTTGCCATATTTTATGACGTCTTGGAAAATATTGCTCTTATATCCAATATGGTTAAAAACACCATCAATAATAACCCTCATTCCCCTTGCGTGTGCATCTTGAACAAGTAGTTTAAAATCTTCATCTGTCCCAAAAACAGGATCTATGTGAAAATAGTCAACTAAATCATACTTGTGATACTCTCCAGCACTAAAGATTGGATTCATGTAGATTGTGTTACAACCAAGAGCTGCAATATAATCCAAGTTTTCTCTTATACCAGCAATTGTTCCGCCACGTTTACCCATATGCTGGCGACCATCAACCAAAACGGTCTTTTCCTTGCCCGAAATAAACCGTCTTCCTGTGGCAAAACTGTCTGGAAATATATTGTAGACAATACTATCCTGTGCCCAATTAGGAACAATGGCTCTATCGCAAGATTGATTATAATCAAACTGATAGTACTCAGTTGTAACCTTAGTCAACTTGCTTTCAAACTGGTCTCCATAGTATAAAACCTTCTCCCCCGTCTTATCACATAGTTCAAAGTAATATTGAATCCTCTTAAAAGGACTCTTTACCGTTACAGAGAAGTAATCAAACAAAGATGAAAAAGCAACCTTTTCCATAACTAACGGAAAAAACTGGGCAGGAGTTTTTTGGCAAAATCTATCTCCATAATATAGCGTTACTGAACTCATATCATCTCTTGCAGTTCTGATACGAATCACAACTTCTTCATCAGATACACTATAAGCGTAATGCGATAATGGGATGTGTAATATTGCTTCTTTTTTCATTATGTATGTCTTAAATTGCCCTAAACGACAAAGTTACAGTTCCATAAAGATCTGGAGTTACAGCTTTCATTGTCCAAGATGCAACAGTATGAGGATAAACAGTACGACCTGTGTAGTCTACACGAAAATAAAGTCCAAAGTCATATTTGGTACAAGTACAGGCATTAACAATGCTTAAATCTTGAATAATATACTCACCTGTTATAGTTTCTAGTTTAACATCTACAGCATACGAGCCATAGTAACGTGCCATGTTATCTTGAGTTACACACACAACAGTCCCGTTCTCAAAAGAATCCATGTTAATTGAAAAGGTTGGTTTAATAACTTTTACATCGCAAACAATGGTAATATAATCGCCATCGTCACAATAAACACTAGCGAGTCCAATGAGTAAAACTAATATAATTAGAAGGACTTTTTTCACCATTACCTATAGATTAAATCGACTTATTAAATTTGTAAATGACAATTTTTATATTTTTGTCATTTTTGTTGCATATTTTTCCGCGTTGAAAAAACAAAAAAAACATTTTATAAATAAATAGAGGTTTAAAGAGGCTTTTGCAAAATGAAATTCAGTTCTGTTGGTGCAGTCATTGCTGCAAATAGTAATAAAAACGCAATTCCACTTCTCAAAATTGGAAACATTTCAGTTGTTCAACGCATCATTTTGACACTTCAGCAAGCCGGGGTATTTCCTATTGTAGTTGTAATAGGAGCAGAAGAAGAACAGGTCATTCATCAAGTGGCACAACTTGGTGTCATTCTACTTCAAGATAAAGAACAAGAAAACACAGAAATGTTCTCATCTGTAAAACAAGGACTTAGTTTTTTACAAGCAAAATGCAATAAGGTAATTTTTACTCCAGTAAATGCACCAATGTTCTCTGCTTATACAGTCAGAACCCTTCTTAAAAGCAATGCAAAAATAGCAAAACCAACCTATAACGGCCGTGGAGGTCACCCTCTTCTACTTAAAGCTGAAATTATTGAGCAAATTCTTAGTTACAAAGGCTCAGATGGACTGCGAGGCGCAATTAAAGAATGTAATTGTGAAGTAGAAAATATTGCAGTTCAGGACCCTGGGATTCTAATGAGTACACATAATGATACTGAGCTTCAAGAGCACTTAAAAGAACATAATGCTACTTTGCTCGCCCCCACTGTGAAATTAAGCATTAATAAAGAAACTGTTTTTTTTAATTCTAGATTAAAACTCCTGCTTTTTATGATTGAAGACCTTCATTCTGCTAGACAAGCTTGTATCCATATGGGTCTTTCCTATCAAAATGCATGGAATATGATTAACAAGCTTGAAGAAGAAACTGGATACACTGTTGTAACTAGACAGCGAGGTGGCAAAAACGGAGGAGAAACCTGTCTCACAGAGAAAGGCAAACAACTTATGTATGCCTTTCAATGCTACGAAGACGAGGTAAACAGTTTCGCACAACAGCGCTTTGAAATTCTATTTCGCGACAGCAATCTAATTTGAGTTAATCACGTAATTGGAGCCGGATTAAAGACAAGAAAATCGTTGTAAAGATGATATTTCTCAGTAGCCGTTTTCTTGATTCCGCTGACAACGTCAAGGATATCGGAATAAAGGATATGAGCCATTTCTGGGATTGTCTTCTCACCGGTGACCACGTAGCCCGCATCCATATCAAAGAGGTCTCCCCATTGCGCTTTCATGGAATGCTGTGTGCAAATCTTGTAGATTGGGATTTCTTGAAGCCCATATGGCGTTCCACGCCCAGTGCTGAAAAGTTGAAGAACAATGCCTGAAGCAAGCTGGCTTGAACCACAACCCAAATCAGATGCCGGAGTTGCAGCAAAAATGAGACCATGGCATTTTGGGAACTCGCCAGGGCCAACAACCTCAGCAATTGGAGAACTTCCGCTCTTTGCAATAGAACCCATAGCCTTTTCAACAATATTGCTAAGTCCACCCTTCTTATTGCCTGGAGTTGGATTAGCACTGCGGTCAACATGGCTACGAGCTAAGTAGTTATCATACCAAGAAATCTCGGATTTAAGACGCTCAACAGTAGCCTCATCCTGACACCTATCTGCAAGATAATGAACACCGTCTCGAACCTCTGTCACCTCAGAGAAAAGAACCTGTGCACCACCGGCTGCAAGCATATCAAAAGCATAACCTATTGTTGGGTTAGCAGAAATACCACTGAAAGCATCTGAGCCACCACACTGGGCACCAATTCTTAACTTTTCCAGAGGAAGTTCAACTCTCTTTCGAGCATTTAGAATTTCAAGTTTCTTCTTTGCCATAGCGCAAATACGCTCAATCATCTCGTTATAGCCCTTACAATCTTGAAGAATTAACACATTTTCACTGTTATTTTCTTCAGGCTCGAGAATCATATCCATTTGAAGCTTTTCACATCCAAGACCAACGCAGAGAACTTGACCACCAAAGTTTGGATGATGAATCATGTTACGCACGCCACGAATTGGAATAAAAGCCTCATCTGCAGCAATAGCAACACCACAACCATAAGGATGAACAACAGCAACTACATCATCAACATTAGGATAATTTGGAAGTAAAGCTCTTTTGATTATATCAACAGCATTGCGCACCACACCGGCAACACAATGTACTGACATGGTGATACCAAGTATATTTCTGCTACTAGCTGGCAGATTTGGGCCATTGTCGTAGCCCATCCAAGTCTTGCGAGAAGGCAAGTCTTTACAAACAGTACCTTGTTTCCCTGCTTTCAAAGATGAAACAGCTGGGGAGCTTGGAAGCTGTAAATTATGCTCGTTAATCCAACCTCCAGCCTTAACATCCTCAGTAAGATATCCCAAAAGAACACCATAACGAATTATGGCATCTCCCTTCTTAAGATCTTTTAATGCAATCTTATGTCCCTGTGGAATATCACAAAGAGCAACCAATGGCACTGAGTTAACGCTATAGCCTTCAATGTTGTCCCCTGCTTTGGTAGGGCCAACTACCACAGCAACATTATCCTGCTCTAATATCTTAACTGCCTTCATACGCCTTCCCGCAAAATCGCAAAATCTCTAAATCGCAAAATCTTACTTTTTAATAGTTACGTTACTAATCTTCTCGTAGTACTTTGCCAGTGCACTGTGGTCGTCTGCACCGCAACCATCGTTCTTAACAGCCTGCATCATCTCCATAACCTGACCAGTAAGAGGTACGTAGCCATTAATTGCATGAGCAGCATTAAGCGCATTCGTAAGGTCCTTGATATGAAGTTCAATTCTGAAACCAGGCTTGAAGTTTCTTGAAAGAACCATTGGAACCTTAGCATCCAAAACTGTGGAGCCAGCCAAACCGCCTCTGATAGCCTTATAAATCAACTCAGGATCAGCACCCATCTTGGTAGCAAAGGCCAAAGCTTCACTCATTGCAGCAATATTGCATGCAACCACAATCTGGTTTGCAAGCTTTGCAACATTTCCAGCACCAAGGTCGCCACAACGCACAACAGAGCCGGCCATAGTCATAAGAAGCTCTCTATACTTCTCAATGGTCTCTTCTTTTCCACCACACATAACAGAAAGAGTGCCATCAATAGCCTTAGGCTCTCCACCGGAGACAGGAGCATCAACCATTTCAATGCCTTTCTCTGCCAACTGGGCACCAATACTTCTACTTTCAACCGGGTCAATAGAGCTCATATCAATAACCACCAAGCCGGCCTTACCACCCTCAATAATGCCACCCTTACCAAGAGCTACTTCCCTAACCTGTGGGCTGTTTGGCACCATAGTAATTACAACTTCACTATCTTGTGCAACCTCAGCAGCATTCTTCTTGCCTTTTGCACCCAAAGCCTCAAGCTCCTTCACCACGTCATCATGTCTTGAATAGAAGCTAACTTCATACCCGGCCTTGATAATATTCTTGCACATGGGCTTTCCCATAATTCCTAATCCGATAAATCCAACTTTCATTTCATTACCTCGCTTATAATATTTATTTAATCAACCCAGCATTAACAAGCTGAGCCTTAAGTCCTTCAAGCTGTGCGTCAGTAGAATTCTTAGAAGGAAGATACGGCGCACCAAGATTTAAACCAAGAAGATTTGCATAATCCTTTGTAGCCACAGGGAAACTAGACTTATCCATCTGAAGTCTAAGAGGATTAAGCTTAAACTGATTTTCCAAAGCCTGCTTCAAATCTCCAGCAACAAAAGAATCATAAATAGAACACACCATCTTAGGCACAAAATTTGCCATACAACAAACAGCACCAACAGCACCAACACACAGGCCAGCATAAATTAAAGTGTCCTTGCCACACATAACCTTGAAATTAACATCTCTGTTACGGCGAATAAACTCTTCTGTTTGTGTGATATCACCAGAGCTATCCTTCATACCAACAAGATTCTCATGTTCATGAGCAAGCTTTTCAACAACAGCCTGCGAAATTCCGTACGAAACTCTACCAGGATTGTTGTATAAGAGCATTGGAGCTCCACCAATATTGTCAGCAATAGTAGCAAAATGAGTATAAAGCTCATCCTCACTAGGCTTTAAGAACATGGGCTGTAAAACAGACACTGCCTTAGCTCCATGCTCAAGACCCATTTGAGCCAACCTAACACATTTTGATGTTCTAATAGCCCCAATACCCATAAAAATTGGCACTCTACCTGCAGTTTGGTCTATCATTACATCAAGAATCTCTTTCATTTCAGATTCTTCCTGCATGTAGAATTCACCATTGGAACCAAAGGCAAGAATGGCACTTACCCCATTATCAATAACAAAATCTACATGTTTTCTAAGTCTTTTTTCATCAAATTTTTCATTCTCATCCAATGGAATAGCAATTGGAGGAATAATCCCTTTTATAAAAGAAGTATCGGGTCTCATACACACCTCTAAAATCTCTAAAATCTCAAAAACTACAACTTCTCAAACATGACAGCAGGTTGAACATTAACGCTAACATTTTCAAAAGTTGCATCTGCATTTATAACTCTAATTCCTCTGTAAGAAGATTCAGGAATTCCCAAACACATCTCAGATTCAGTATTTTCTTCAATCTCATCAGTAAGAGTAAAAGAGCAATTTCTAAATACCACATTCTGAAGCTCAGACTCAGGAAGACCAGCAAGAAAACCAGCACTATTTCTACATTCTTGGGCCTGAATATTTTCAATCAAAACATTTTTGATAACCGGAGTATCTTCTGTAACAGGGAGAGCCTTCAAAGAGAAAAGAGAAGAATCATCACAGCCACAACGATAGTACATATTAATGGAGATTGGACAAATAACATCCTTCATGTAGATGTTAGAAGCAACAATATCCGTCATATGCCCTCCACGGCCACGTCTTGTCTTAATTCTTATACCTCTATCCGTACCAAGGAACCTACAATTCTTAACATAAGCGCCCTTAACCCCACTTGCCGTCTCACTACCTACAACAAAACCACCATGGGCATTTCTGACAGTACAATCACAAGCACTAATATTTTCTGATCTTTGGAACTGCATCATATCTTTGCCACTACCGCATTTTACAGCAATTCCATCATCTCCAACATTAACATCACAGCCCTTAACTTCAACGTTCACACAAGACTCAATATCAATGCCATCAGTATTTGGGGAGTCAGCAGGATTATTGATAACCATGTCCTTAAACAACACATTTGTGCTATTTATTGGATGAACAGTCCAAAATGGGCTATTAATAAGCGTCATTCCATCAATCTTAACATTCTTAGAATTTAAAATCTGAAGCAAAGCAGGACGCAAGAATTGGCAAGGTCTACCACCCCCACCACCCGGCTCATTATGATAGTTAGGATTCAAACCTGCAAGCTTCTTTTCTATAGGAAGATTAGGAGTAGCAGGACGGCCACCATTTTTCCATTTGCCAATATAATCCCACCATTTTTGGCCATGCCCATTTAAAGTACCAGAGCCCTCAACTACAACATCATTTGCATTATTGACAAGAAAACAAGGATGCATAGCCCAACAGCACACGCCTTCCCACCGAGTATAGATAGGTGGATATGCTTCAAAATCGTCCACAAAATCCAAGACAGCATCCTTCTCAAAAATCAAATGAGTATGAGACGGCACATCAATTGGCCCAACCTCGTAATGCCCGGAAGGAATCACAACAGCCTTTTTTCCCGCATTCTCTTTCAAAACAGCATTCAAATCCTCACCGGACTTCAATACATAACTTTTTTTATTTAACTGAGCTGGAAACTCCAACTCCAAGGCCGCCGATATAAACGGCCCCACCCCGTGCAAGTTGTCTGAAACTCGTGGCTCGCCTTCTGTATAATACATAAAATCCGCCGGTCTATACGGCCCATCCTCAGACGCACGCCCCAAACCAGCACTCTTACATGTATCATGCAAAAAGAGCTCTCCACTTTCATCTACGGTCACAGAATGTCCATACAATCCAGTAAACGCCGTTTGAGCAGCCCTTCTGTAGGAATCATCCAAGAATCCAAGCCTGTTCATCTTGGCAAAGAAGTACACAAACATGCACGTAGCTGAACTCTCCAAGTAGTTTGCTCCTACGCCCGCCTTGTCCATCACTTGATACCACATGCCACTTGCCTTGTCCTGATAGCGCAACACCACAGGAGCTAGCTGCATTGCCAACCTAAGTAATCTAGCCCTATACCCTTCATAAGCCTCTTTCTCAGGAATAATCTCAAGAAGATCGGCTAAAGCCATAACATACCAGCCCAAAGCACGTGCCCAGACCTCTTGGCTCTGTCCCGTTTTAGGATTGCACCAAGGTTGCTTGCAAGACTCGTCCCAGGCATGTCTAAGTAGCCCAGTATTCTTGTCCAAAGTCTTCTCGTAGACCAGTTCAAATTGGTAGACAATGTCCTCAAGACACTCTTTCAGTCCACCAAATTCTTTGGTATATGAAGCATAAAAAGGCCCCTGCATATAAAGACCATCAAGCCACATCTGGTTTGGATATCTTTTTTTGTGCCAAAATCCCTTGGATGGTGTTCTAGGCTGTCCCTGTAGTTGCTTGTAGAACATATCCAAAGCTGTTTTATATTTCTTCTGTCCAGTAAGTTTATAGAAATCAAGAATAAGATTTCCCATCCTCACTTGGTCCATGCTGTAATCTTCAAGTTTATAAGTAGTTACTACTCCATCTTCTGGAATGTAGTAATTAATCATCTCATCAACATAATTGAAAATCTCGTCACTACCGAGAATTCTAGAGGCTCTATAAAGAGCTTCAAGTAGAATAGAAGATTTGTAACTGTAAGGAGTATTTTCCTTGTTATATTTTTTCAAAGCAGACAGACTCATACGTTCTGTCATGGATTTTCTTGTATCAATCATACCCATTAAAAAGTTTATTAAAAGAAAGGGGTTGCAAGTGTGCAACGTGCAACCCCTTATAGCATCAAGAATTATTCTAACTTACTGAAGAAGTCCGTTAGCCAAGGCATAATCGTAGCCTTCCTTCTCCCAAGCAAGTCCGCCAATCTCGTCAAACTGTTTTACAAATGCATCCCAGTTGCTCTTTGTAAGCTCTCTAGTTCCGTTAAGGAATTCAGCAATGCCCTGCTGATAGAAAGTTGTTACGTCTGTGCTAGTTGGTTTTGGCATACTGTTCTGTCCTGGAGTATTTGTCCATGTCTTGCTCTGCATCTCAAGAAGAACGTCACCAGCGCTCATGCGCTTCTGGGAAGTTGCAGTAATGTATGCTGGATAGCGAAGAGCAATTTCCTGAGCATTGCTGTAGTTGAATGCACAGTTTCTAAGCTGGATGTACTTCTGACCATCAGCACTGTTGTAGCCAAGAGAACCAAGGCTTTCATCTGACTGTGGAAGACCATCTGCGTCAAGAATATAGTTCTTTCCTTCTTCACCATAACCGCAAAGGAGGTAACCTTCACCATAGCTCATCCAATCGAACATCTCAACAATCTTCTTTGCTTTTTCTTCAGAAACATCGGCATTGATTGCATAGACTCTCATACCCTGGCAGCGAGGTCCAATTGACTGATCGCCATCTGGTCCAATAGGAGCATCAATAACTGTGAAGCTACCATTTGGGAAGTTGTCATCAAAAGGCTTGTAGTTGTTCTGGCTAGCATAAGCTGAGTTCTGCTCTCTGAAGACACCAAACTTACCCTGTTTCCATGCAGCACGGAAGTCATCCTTCTTGTAGGACATCCAGTTTGGATCAATAACGCCAGTGTCAATACACTTCTTGAAGAATACCATCCAATCATAGTAATTCTCATCGTGAATCTTAAGTCCAAAGTTACTTGCACTCATGTTCCAAGTACCCTCAACACCAAAAGCACCCATCAAAGGCTCAAAACGACGGCCAGGATAAATTTCATAAGAAACAGTTTCTTCTACGAAAGCACCAAAACCGTAAGTATCGTTCTTGCCGTTGCCATCTGGGTCATTGTATGTGAAAGCATAAAGAACATCATAAAGCTCATCCAAAGTTGTAGGAACAGAAAGGCCAAGATTATCAAGCCAGTCCTGTCTTACCAAAAGACCTTCGTTACCAGAAATTGCAGATGGAGTTGCAAAACCATAAATTCTGCCATCATATGTAACATAATTCTTTGCAGCATCGTCAAACATGACAGCACTTCTGTTTGGCATAAGAGCATAGTAATCTGTTACATCAAGAACCATACCATTCTTTGCAAGGTCTGCCCAAACTTCTCTTGAACATGTGAAGAAGTCAGGAAGTTCGTCTGCAGCTGCCATAGCTCTAACCATAAGGTCCTGGTCATTTGGGTTTGATGGAAGCATTTGAAGTTCAAGCTTAATTCCAAGCTTATCTTCAAGAACAGCATAACCTGCCCAGTCATTTGGAAGAGCACCAGCCTCAGTCTGTGTTGCAGAATAAAGCATTGTAATGGTCATTGGTCCAGTAGTTGTTGTCGTAGCTTCAGTACCACCCTGTGCAAAAACAAAGCTAGAAGCAATAAGGGCAACAAAAAGAACAATAAGAGTTTTTTTCATTTAAAATTTCCCCCTTTAAATGATTACAATTTTATAATTTACAGGACACCTTTCTAAAAACTCCAGCATCCTGCAAAAACCAAATCAACCTTTGACACTTCCTGCCAAAGTTCCCTTTGTGAAATATTTCTGAATAAACGGATATGCAACAACCATAGGAATTGCACTAATGAAGACAGATGCAGCCTTAATTGCTTCAATAGGAGCAGAACCAAAAGCACTGGCTTCTAGGTTGTCGTTCATACTTGCACCAAGCAAAATATCTCTGAGAAGAAGTGGAAGAGGTTTCAGAGAACTCTTCTGCAAGTAGAGCAAGCTTCTCATGTAGTCATTCCAGAAAGCTACAGCATAGTACAAAGCAATGGTCATAATTATTGCCTTAGATAGAGGCAGAATAATCTTGAACATGATTTGGACATCATTACAGCCATCAATAAAGGCACTTTCTCTGAGGTCATTTGGGATGCCTTCAAAGAATTGGCGCATGATAATCATATTGTACGTGTTAATTGCAACAGGCAAAAAGACCGATGCTAAATTATTTACCAGCCCCAACTTAGAAATCAACAAGTAAGTAGGAACAACACCAATATTGAATACGTAAGGGATCATTACAAAGATAACAATCCACTTCTTTCCTGGAACACCCTTAACAGAAAGAGCATAAGCCATTGGAACAGTAAGGAAGAGAGCCACACAAACACCCATTACAGTAATCTTTACACTATTAACAAAGGCACTTAAGAAACCGGAGTTGCTCAAAAGAGCCTTATATGCAAGAGTTGACCACTTCCAAGGAGCAAGGAACATACCCTCAAGATAAGAACCAATATAACTAGCAGGTCTAAAAGAAAGAGTAATTGTACTCCAAATAGGAATGAAAATCACAATCAATAAAATTGCGAGGAAGAGGCGAACGCAAATCTGGAACACCTTGTCACCAGCAGTAAGTTTAACAGCAACTGCGCCATTGTTTTTCTTAGCCATTTGCGTACCTCCTTAGAACAAAGAATTTTCAGTGAACTTCTTAGAAGCCCAGTTAGAAATGAACAACAGAGTCATACCAATGATACCCTTGAAGATACCAGCTGCTGTTGCAAGGCTGAATTGACCGTTAATAGTTCCTCTATATACCCAAGTGTCAATAATATCACCAACACTATAAACAGCTGGGCTATATAACATGTATAACTGGTTAAATCCAGCATCCAAAATAGTACCAATCTTCATGAGAAGAACTACAACAATAACAGGTTTAATTGAAGGAAGAGTGATGTATCTTACTCTTTGCCAGCTGTTTGCACCCTCAACCGTTGCAGCCTCAAAAAGAGTTCCGTCAATACCCATAAGAGCAGCAATAAAGATAATTGCACTCCAGCCCATTTCCTTCCAAGCATCAGAAAGAATAACAATAAATGGGAAAGCAGTTGGATCTGTAAGGAAGTTCTTAGGTGTTCCACCAAATAGCTTAATAATATCGTTTATTATACCTTGGCTTGGAGAAAGCAAGGAAAGCAAAATTCCGTACATGATAACCCAAGAAAGGAAGTGAGGAAGATAAGACAGAGTCTGAACTACCTTTCTTAGAGGAGCACAAGTACACTCGTAAATTGCAATAGCCAAAAGAATTGACAAAGGAAGGCTAACAAGTAGCTTACCAAAACTGTACATGAGAGTGTTTCTAATTAGGTCCCAGAAATAGTATGAACCAATGAAGGTCTTAAAATTCTCCAGCCCTACCCATGTACCACCGGTAATGCCAGTTCTTTTTAGTGAAATAAAATCTCTAAAAGCAATCTGAGCATTCCAAATTGGGATGTACTTGAAAATAAAGTAATAAACCAACGGAATAATCAACATAAGATAAATGAACTTATGTCTGTTAATCTCAGCAATCAAAACTTGATTTTCAGATTTCTTAAAAGCCTTTTGCTTTTCCTTTAGATCAGCATTGACAGAATTAAGAGCTAAAGTTGCTGCATTAATGTCACTGTCATTGTTTTGTTTTTCAGCAGTCTTAAGACTTTCAATGAGAGACTTCTTTTTTGCCTTCAAAGAATCAATCTCAAGACTTAATGCATAATTCTTTCCACTTCTCATTTGATGCTTGCCGTCTACAAGCTATAGACAGTTTCTCCTTTTTTCGTCTTGAAAACAGTCTATACTGAACCAAATTTAACTTATATTACCTGTTTTTGTACTTTTCCGACTTTTTTATCTTTTCTTAACCTTGACTGGACTGTAGCCTTTTATCTTCTTGAAAACTCTGCAAAAATAGGCCTGATCCTGAAAACCAGTCTCATTTGCAACTTCATTAACAGACATTCCTGTGTTTCTAAGAAGATTTTCTGCAAGCCATATTCTATATCTATTCAGATATTCCCAAGGCGAAATACCTAATTCCTTCTTAAAAACTCGGGTTAAATAATCTTCAGAGGTATGCACTTCCTCCGCAACCTGCCACCTACTT
Organism: Selenomonadaceae bacterium; assembly: GCA_963621975.1. GTDB lineage: Bacteria > Spirochaetota > Spirochaetia > Sphaerochaetales > Sphaerochaetaceae > UBA9732. Next base: position 41,309 of record CAVFGI010000009.1, on the reverse strand, counting down.
ATAGGTAACGTTGAATGCTGGCAGAGGAAAAGTTGAGCCTTCTTTACAATTTGACCAGTCAAAGGTGCAAGTAATTCAGAGCCCCCAAGAATAGCACGAACACGCATGGCAAATTCATCGCTTTCAAGAATACAGGAGTTTACAAATAAAATGTTAGGAATAGTGCTTATCTCTTGTATAAATTGAGCGTTAATATAGTCTGAGCAAATAATTATAGGTGAAAGATATTTATTTCTTATGCCATGCAAACAAGTCACAAGCTTCTCCTGTGCCTGTTCGTTAGATTCGTACTGCTCAATAGTAAAGACAGCAAGTCTTGGATTGTATTTACGAAACATAGAAAGCACATTGGAAAAATCACAGTTTATAATGTTGAGACTTTGTAACCAACGATGCAAGTTTTCAGAAAGAGGACCCACTTGAAGAAGAACCTTACCCTTTTCTTCCACATAAGAGCGCATAGAATCCTCAAATGTTCTCTGCTTTGAACATTCAAAACAAATGAAGGGTAATTTTCTATAAACATCGTTAGAAATTAGACTTAAAAGACCGGTTAATGCATTATAGCCTTTAAAACTATTATCCCAATAAATTGCACTTATACCAGGAGGCAAACGTTTTTTTACAGCAAGCGTAGAACCATCTAATTCAAGGAACTTCACGCCGTCAAAATTTCCGTCAAAATTAATATTATTGGTATTAGGCATTCCATTGATACAAGAGATGATTGCATTTTCTCCAATTGCAGAAGGTACAGAGCCGTCCAAAGTTGGATACGGCAATGTAATTAAAATGCCGTGACGCTCAATTAAATAGTTACCATTGTGAAGTAAAACAATTTGCTTAACATAATCTAAAGAGGAGTTTTCGCTATATTTCCATGTCTCATTTTTATCAAAAATCTTAATTTTTACACCATTTCTGCCCATATAGGCCATTATTTGAGAGCCTAGACCAATTTCGGAAATAACAATTTCAATGATTTTTTTAAAACGCTTTTCATCTAGCAATACACAGGCCAAAGGCCCCTCACTCTTATAACAATCAAAAACCTTTAAAAATTCAGATACACTTGTGCAGTTACAATTAAGCTCTAGTTCACCTGTAGAGATTAAAGATAAATCTATAGTTCTTTTAACATCAACAATTCTATTGTTTATCTCATTTCTTGATCTCTCATCTAACTGAGAATTCATTACAAGCTCAGAGATTTCTGTAAGTGGACTTCTGAGGTTTTCAGTAACATTTGCAAAGAAATGTGTTCGTGAGAAGTCTGCCTGTTCAGCAGATTGTTGAGCCCTTCTTGCTGTCTCAAAAAGTCTAGCATTTTTTATTGCACTAGAAACAGCGCTTCTGACTTCTTCACACATAAAGCCGTCAAATTTACTAGCCTTTAGAAGAAGATATCCCATGAACTCGGTCTCTGAGCAAAGAGGCGTGGCAATCCAGACCCCAGGGTCTAACAATGCCCCCATACTGGATGGAAGCAACATATTTTCAGGGAACTCTATTATTTTAGAACCCTGTTGTATCAATAAAGACCTTCCACCATCATTGTATACCAAATGAATTTTTGAAAACCCAAGAGCCTTAGCATTGTTATTCAAAACTGTGACAATTTCTTGAAAATTACTTGTTTCTAATAGCTGAGTACTAAAAGAATTGAAAAGTCTCCTGCTATTTCGCTCGTCAAAGCTTAACCTTGACATACGATTATCCAGAAAAGAAGGAACAATAGAATAAGCATTCTTAGAAAGCAAAGAGTATTTCTCCTTAGAAAGAATGTCCTTAAAGCCGTTTATAACCTTGATAACCTCATGATTATCGGCTCCCACCTCAAACAACTTTTCCAATAAAATACGTACATTAGCTTCAGAAGGCTCTTTCATAATCATATTGATTATTCCTCTAGCATCTAGCGAAGAAAAGCTAAAATCTTTTACCAAATGCGCCACAAGTTCTGAAGAGTTGGAAATAGCAGATGAAAACTCAAATGCCTCACATCCACAACTTCTTCTTATAATTGGGGTAGTAGTCAACTCTTTATCATAGCAGCGTTTTCCTTCAGCCAATGAATACAAAGTACTTAATGCAGTCTTGCCAACACCTGAATATGGAAGTCTTACCGTAGTAGCGGGAACGTTCAAAAGTCTAGAATCAATTGAATCATTAAATCCACAAATAAAAACATTTTCTCCAACAATGTACCCATAGGACTTAAGAACTTGCTCAGATTCATACATCATGAGGTCACTGGCGCAAATAATCATGTCAAAATCACGCCCAGGACGTAAGTTCCTAGTTTCAAGCATACTTCTAAGCCCTTCCCCTCCTTGGGTCCATTCAGTAGGCTCAGAAATCAAATTATAATCTATTGGAATATTATTTTCTTTCAATGTATCCAAATATGCCTGATATCTTCTTATGGAAGAATTATGGTTAAGTGGCCCTCTAAGATATAAAATTCTTTTTGCACCATGAACAGTAATACAGTGCTGAACAAGAAATCTTGAGCCTTCATAAGCGTTAAAACAAATATTAGGAATCTTTGGGAACTCTTCAGATTTACCATCAATTGTAACAAGAGGTTTAGAAAGAATTCCTTCAAAACGCCTTAGTACCGTGGTAGAGTCTACACTTCCAGAAAGAGAAGAACTCCAAATAATTGTTCCATCTATGTTATCCTCATTTACAAGGTCATAGATGGAATTTTTCATCTGTTCTAGCGAATTTGCGCTATTAAGTTTGCCACCGGGAAAGATTATTAAAGTATCTTTGCCGTCATTAGGAAACAATGAAGCCACAGACGGCCAAAGAGCAATTGAGGAACCTGTAAAAATACCGGCAAGGACAAAACCAACTCTCATGTAAAGAGATTATAAATGCAGATGCAAATAAAGCCAACAAGTTTAGAATTTTTTGCCAAAGGCTATAGCCAAAGGCCATGCCTCAAGACATGGCCAAAGGCCATGCCTCAAGACATGGCCAAAGGCCCTCAAAGCAAAAACTTAGAACAAATGAGCCTCATGCTCCTTTGCTTCCTCATACACAGCCTCAGGCCAAACCGATGCCTGAACCTCTCCAATATGAGCTTTCTTCAAAAGGAACATACAAAGTCTAGACTGCCCTATTCCTCCACCAATTGTCTGTGGAAATTCTCCCTTCAAAAGTCTTGAATGCCAGTACAGGTTCTTACGTTCTTCAGTCCCTCTAATCTCTAGCTGACGCAAAAGAGCTTCTTGGTCAACACGAATACCCATGCTGGAAAGCTCTAGGCTACTCTGTCTAACAGAATCCCACACAATGATATCGCCATTAAGACCATAATGACCACCTCCAGTTGGCGTAGACCAATCGTCGTAGTCAGGAGCACGTCCAGAGTGTGGTGGATTGCCGTAGCCAATACCAATGAGGAATATAGCACCAAACTTACGAGCAGCCTCAATTTCTCGCTCGCTTGGAGTCAGCTCTGGATACTCCTTTGCAAGGTCCTCTGAATACAAAAATGTAATATCTTGGGGCAAGTTGTCCTCAAGCTGAGGATAAAACTCTGCAAGCCTGAATGCAGTGCGTCTAATCACATCATAGATTGACCGCACAGTGCTCTTCAAATAATCCAAATTACGCTCACCGGGCTTCATAATCTTCTCCCAGTCCCACTGGTCAACATAAATTGAGTGAATTGCATCAATATCGTCATCTGGACGGATTGCGTTCATGTCTGTATATAGGCCATAGCCCGGTCTAAAATGCAGGTCCGCCAATGCCATGCGCTTCCACTTAGCCAACGATTGCACAATCTCCATCTTGGACTCAGCCATATTCTTCACAGGGAAGCTCACTGGACGCTCTACACCATTGAGGTCGTCATTAATACCGCTACCCTGTTTCACAAACAGTGGACTTGTCACACGACTGAGCCTAAGAGACCCAGAGAGCTCTTTCTCAAAGATATCCTTAGCTGCCTTGATAGCTTTTTCCGTGTCATGCAGGTTCAAAACCGGCTTATAATCACGCGGAAACTGGTTTGAAATCTTCACTTGTGCCATGATAACCTCTCTTCTTTACTTTTTATTGTGCCGATTTTATTAAAATTCCACAAAATAAAACAACATTTGTTCTGCAAAATAGGTTACCATTTTAACAAAGGAGAAAAAAACTATGAAAAAATTTGCTCTAACTCTTTTAATTTTCATGGTTACAGTATGTTTGTTTGCAGAAGAATCATCTCTAAGTGCAAACGATCTAGAAGTTCAAAGTATCACTGAAGTAAAGGAATTTGACGGCTTTAAAATCTACGGAACAGCCTCAAAACCTATTGAAGTTCAGGAAATAGATGAACGAACCGCAGAAGATGGAGAGATTTTCAACAATAGAATCAAACTCAACGGCACAGGAACAGCAGAGGTATATTGCATTGGATTTACCGCAAAGAAAGGCCAAAAAGTAACAGTCTATCTGAATAGTTCAAGCAAAACAGATGAACGAGTACTGAATCTCTACACACCAAAAAGCACAGAGAAACTTGCCTCTATTGCTGCAGAACCAGCAACAGCAGACATGACAACCGGTATGGGAACATTCACAATTCCTTATGATGGAGAATTCCTTATAGGCTCCGCAAAAAGTGGAATTTACGTATACGCAATAGTAATTGAAGACTAAGTTTGATAAAGACAATAAAGAACAATGAAGAACTCTTATCTTTTCTGGGCAATAGCCATTATTCTGGTTTTAAGTTTATTCCCTGTTTATGCAGAGGGTAGATCAAATTGGAACGAGTACAATGCTCCTGTAGTAACAGAAGTACAACCATCTGGCTCAAGAGAAATCACAGTGTATCTTCAGGGCCTAACAGGCACTGACGGCGCTGACAAACTACTTGTTGAACTATTTGAAAACAATAGCCTAATTAAGCAGAAAAACCTTGGAAAATCAAAAAATGTTGAGAGACAGACTACTTTTGACATGACCCATAGTGGCACCTACAGCCTAAAAGTCACCGCATCAAGAAAAGAAGAAAGTACTGTAGTTGAAAGCAAAGTTTTTACTTTTAATTACACTCTTCCTCTAGATGCACCACAGGTAAACGCAAAAAATGTAGGATCAAAAACCCTTACTGTCTCATGGGGCCAAGTAGATGAAGCCCAGTATTATGAAGTTCTCATTAAAGACTACAACACAGGCTCTCTTGTTGAGCTAAAAACCACAGAAAATTGTGAAATATCATTTACAAACTTAGAACAAAACAAAACATATTCAATAGAAGTATCTGCAGTTCGTAATGGCGAAAAATCTACCTCCTCCCCGCTTAAAAAAACAGCAAGAGATGAAGTAGATAGATCCTGGTACTTCACATGGTTTGGACAAAGTACAAAAGAAACACTAAACCACTACGAACTGTTAGACTCAGACAACCTTAAAGTAAAACTCTACGCAGGTTCTCGTACAGAGCAAGGTGGCAAATTTACAACATTCCATGATGGTATTTCTTTCTATTACACCAAAATAGATGCCAAAAATGAAAACTTTGAACTTACAGCCACATTTACCGTTGATTGGATTAATCCCAATCCAGACGGTCAAGAAGGTTTTGGCCTTTTAATCCTGGACAGAATTGGAACACATGGAGTAAACAGCGTAAATAACTACACAAATAGCGTAGGATTAATTGCAACCAAATTTGAGGAACGCATTAACAACGTCAAATATTCAGGCAAAGATGTACTTGGAGCTCGTTTTGTTACTGGAATTACACCAGAGATTCTTGGACAAGGAGATAGCGCTATAGCAGAAAATGCCATAAGTGAAACACATGCCTTCAGCTATGACCAAAATCACTTTGTAAAAACCGGCGACGTCTACACTCTAACAATAAAAAAAGACAACACAGGCTATCACTGCATCTTTATACGTCCTGAAGAAGACAAAGAATGGGTCACAAATGAAGAAGGCGAATATGAGCGCAAAGTCTATCCAGAAGAATTCACCCTCTATGGACCTGAAAGCCTACTCCAACTTGATTCGGACTATCTGTATGTAGGCTTTGCAGCAGCCAGATGGTGTGAGTGCACAATAAGTGACGTAAAACTCTCTATTACAGACCCCAAAACAGACCCACCAGCAGAAGAAAAACCTGCAGATCTTGTTGTTCTTTACACAAAGGTCAACAGCCCTTCTGGCTACTACAGCCGTGAATATCCATTTGCCTTCAGTGCAAATGCAGATGGTCTTATAACAGTAAAACAGTCAGGCTCTAACCATGTATACATAGACAACATGCCAGTAAAAGCCAATGAAGACTTCTGTCAGACAATAAATCTACTAAGTGATTCAAACAACCTTTATATCACATTTACTCCAGATCCAAATTACAAGATAGGAGAAAACCAAGTAATTGGACAATTTAATGAAGAAACACAGAAAAATGAAGAAAACTACAGCCCAACATATCTCTATCAAAACGTAACTGTAAGAGAAATTGCCGGCTCAACAATATATGTCAGCCCAAAAGGTTTTGGCTTTAACAATGGTACAAAATCAAGCCCAGTGGACATTGAAACCGCCTTAAAATACTGCAAACCAGGGCAGACCATAGAACTTGCAGGAGGCACCTATAACATAGCAACACAATTGGTAATTGAAAGAGGAAACAGCGGAACAGCAGAAGCTCCAAAAACTCTAAAAAGTGCCCAAAATGAAGAAGTAAAATTAAAATTTGTCAAGACAGCGCTAAAAGGAGGCATTGTTATCTGGGGAAACTACTGGATTTTCCAAGACTTTGATATCTGTAACACGCCAGACAATATCAAAGGACTCCAGGTAGGAGGAAACTACAATATCATTAAAAATATTACAGCCTACAACTGTGGTGACACCGGTATACAAATTAGTGGCTCTAGCAGTGAACCATTTGAAAAATGGCCTCATGACAACCTCATTGTGGGCTGTATCTCCCACGATAACAGCGACAGTGCCAATAACAATGCAGATGGTTTTGCTGCTAAACTTACCTGTGGAGAAGGAAACGTTTTTGACTCCTGCATTGCCTACTGCAACATTGATGACGGTTGGGACCTCTACTCCAAAATTGAATCCGGCCCAATTGGCGTTGTAACTATTAAAAACTGCATAGCCTACAAAAATGGAAGCCTCTCAACTGGCGTTGGAAACGGAGATGGCAACGGCTTTAAACTTGGTGGAGACGGCATAGCCGTAGCCCATGTTATTGAAAATTCAATAGCCTTCTCCAACAACACCAACGGCATTACCAGCAACTCAAACCCAGCAGTAAGAGTTTACAACTGTACACTCTACGCCAATGGCAACAGAAACCTAACCTTGTACGGCAAAGGAGCTGACGAACGTCTGTTCCAAGTGGACGGAGTCCTTTCCATTGGAGGAGCACTCTCAGATGACATAGCAGAAATGCCGTCCCTCGCCTCGCCTTCTAACTACCTCTGTAATGGAAATGTTGGCATCAACTCCCTAGGCGAACGGCTTGACTTCTCTATCTTCAGCTCTGTTAATACCAAAGAAATCAACATCACCATTGACGAAAGTGGCATCAACCTCCACGGCCTACTCACCCAATCCACCCCTTACGGTGCCCACATAGGAAGCGGATCAAAATAAGGCTTCTAAAAACGCATTGAAACCAAATATGCACATCTGGTTTCAAGGTTCCTCCGCAAAAAGTGTTGGTCAATAGGTTTGAGAGAAAAAGCTCAAATCTTTGCAGTATGAGGACGCAAAAACATGGAGGGAGAACAAATTTATCCGAAAAAACCCAAAAATTAAGTGATTTCGGATAAAGTTGTCCGAAAACGGTTAAAAATCAGACAATTTCGGACAACTTACAGAAGAACACGGCCCGTAAACTTGGTTGAAGGCAGTTTTGAAAACCTCTAGAAACACTCTAGCAAATCTCTAGAGAACCTCTTTATTGGCGGCTTCAACGGCATCTTCAATGGAAAGTTTAGAGGAGAGGCCAAATTTTTCAACATCAACTTTGTTACGTTCGCCATGAGTTAAACAGCCGGCGCCACCAACACAGCCACCAACACAGGCCATACCTTCAATGAAGTTAACATCAAGAAGATTTTTGCTCTTTTTAAACAATGCCAATTTACATTCCTCAATTCCGTTACAGGAACAAGGCTTAAGCTCAAAGCCAGTAAGTCCCTGTTCCTTAAGGCCTTCAGCAACGGCGTCAGACAAGCCACTGCAACGAGCAAAAATACGGCCAAAATAAGAAGCACCATCAAGAGAACTTCCCTCAAGAGTAGTAATATCAATGTCCCTGCTGTCAAAAAGAGCCTGTAGTTCTTCAAAAGTCATTACAACATCAACATAAGGGCTAACTTCTGGCTTCTTTGCTTCCACTTTCTTTGCAGTACAAGGACCAATGAAAATGATTTTGCACTTTGGCTCGTGATCTTTGATGTATTTAGAAATAGTTGCCATTGGAGACAAGTTCTTAGAAATATATTGCTTCATATTAGGATAATTCTTTTCAATGAAAGAAACAAAGGCGGGACAACAAGAGCTTGTCAAAAAGCCAGTTTGAGCAAGTTCTTTTGATTCAGCCAATGCTACCATATCGGCACCCAAAGCAGCTTCAACCACCGCATCAAAGCCAAGCTTTTTAAGCCCAGTAATTACTTGATCCAGCCGAGCATACTTAAACTGACTTGAAATTGCAGGAGCAACAACAGCATAAACTTTAAGACCTTGATCATGACCATTTTTAAGAATATCAATTGCATCTAGGATGAAGGATTTATCGGTGATAGCACCAAATGGACATTGATAAACGCAGGCGCCACAAGAAATGCATTTAGAATCATCAATACAAGCTTCACCATCAACACCCATTGAAATAGCCTTAACTTTGCAGGCTGTTTGACAAGGACGCTGGAAGTTTCGAATTGCATTGTAAGGACAAACTCTAGAGCAAGCACCACATTCTTTGCACTTGGATTTGTCAATGATAGCTGTATGGTGCTGATCAAATGAAATTGCACCAAACTTACAAGCACTTGCACATCTATGAGCCAAACATCCTCTACAGGAATTAGTAACCTCAAAACCTCCCATTGGACATTCATCACAGGCAATATCAATTACTTGAATTACATTATTACTTTCTCTGTCTCCACCCTTTGCAATCTTAACTCTTTCAGCAAGAATTGCACGCTCTTTATAAACACAACAGCGCATAGTAGGCTTTTTTCCTGGAATAATCTTTTTAGGAATATCAAGTTCATTTTCTAAAAGAGTACCGTCCCAAGCATTCTTTGCAACTTCTCTGAGAACACTGTACTTCAGAAATTGAACTTTTGTATCGAATCTTGACATAAGAACATCATTGTTTTCATTCATAATTAATAACCCTTTCTCTTTCTAAGATCTTTTTTAATATAGTTAAACGTCTCTTTTTCACCTTTATCCGCTAACATTTGCAGAAGCTCTTCTAGCAGTTTTAATGTCTCAGGATGAATGAGAACGTGTTCTTTTCTCCCCTCAAAGTATAAAAGAGGACATTGTTGGTTATAAGAACTGCCCTTATAAATCTTACTTGCTGCAACTCTATCACAAAACATTTCAATAACATACTTAAGTGGCATTTTTACTCCAGCAAGTTGTTTGTTAACAGGAGAATAATCCGTCCAATATTCCAAATGATGTTTGTTTCTTCCCTTGTGATGGAGCCATGCAGCGGAATAACCGTAGAACTCCCGCTCTCCCTCATTTGGGCTACGAGTACCCTGATAAAATCTAGCACCAGGAATAAACTCTGTAGGTTCATATTTTGAAAGGTCATGTTTTAGACCTTGAAGAGGAATACCAGCCATAAAGCAATGTTTCATCACAAGATGCCTGTGCTTAGTGATAGTTCTAAAATGTGCAAAAGGTCTAAACATATTCGCCATTATATTGCCCCAAAAAGCCAAAAAACTCAATCACAACAAAAGCATCACAACAAAAGCATAACATCAGAAAGAGGGGCTACCGCAAGAACAAGCAGCAGCCCCAGGAAAACAACAGCTAAACCTACGCCAACCACTGCGTAGGAAAAGAACCTACTTAACAGCTTTTGCAAACCGCACAAAGCTCATTTTGCACAAAGCTCATTTTGCACAAAGCTCATCTCGCACAAAGCTCATACAAAGTCTTAATGCTCAAAATAACTCTTGGCATTATTAAAGGAAATATCCTGAACCATCTTACCAACAAGATCATAATCTGCAGGAATTTCTCCATCTTCCATCCATGTGCCAAGGATATTACAAAGAATTCTGCGGAAATATTCATGTCTTGGATAAGATAGGAAGGATCTTGAATCAGTAAGCATACCAACAAATCTTGAAAGCATTCCAATGTTACCCAAGGCCTTCATTTGCTCTGTCATACCATCAATATGGTCACAGAACCACCAAGCAGAACCAAGCTGAAGTTTACCAGGAATATCGTGTTGGAAGTCACCCATAAGAGTACCAATAACGTAGTAATCCTTTGAGTTAAGAGAGTAGAAAATGGTTTTTGGAAGAGAATTCTCATAATCCAAAGTATCAAGGAACCTTGAAAGCTTGTCTGCAATAGAATGGTCAGTAATTGCATCATAACCAGTATCCGCACCAAGAGTTTGGAATCCACGAGTATTGTTATTACGGCTAGACTGCATATGAAGCTGCATAACAAGATTTCTCTTTGAATATTCCTTTGCCAAACCAAGAAGAATGTATGTTCTGTAAAGTTCAGCTTCTTCTGCGCTGACAGTCTCTCCACTTCTAGCTTTGCGGAAAGCTGCATTGACCTGAGCATCACTTCCAACTCTAAAAGGAGGGAAAACAATAGCATGGTCAGTTGCAAGACAGCCGTTTTCAACAAAAACATCAAGACGTTTTGAGAGGGCAGTCATAACATCAGCAGCAGTTTCAATCTTCACCCCGCTAGCCTTAGCAAGAGAATCAATATAAGCATTAAAACCTGCAACATCAATATTGATAGCTTTATCTGGTCTGAATGAAGGGATAACCTTGGTAGAAGTCTTTCCTGCTTCTCTGATTTGTTTGTGATATTCAAGAGAATCAACAGGATCGTCTGTTGTTCCTACAGCATAAACATTAAACTTTTTGAAAATGCCATAAACATCCAAGGTTGGATCATTCTTAAGCTTATCATTAGCCTCATCATAAATCTCACGAGCAGTTGCAGCACTAAGCGGTTTTGTTATGCCAAAATAGCGCTGAAGCTCAAGGTGAGTCCAATGGTAAAGAGGATTGCCAATAAGTTTGGAAACAGTGTAGGCCCAGTTATAGAAACGCTCATAGGCGTCCCCTTCTCTTTCATTGATACCATTGGTACGAATTTGACGCCACTTGTAATGATCTCCATAAAAACCACTGCCAAGCCAAGCTGTAGTGATATCTGGCTCACGCTTGTTTTCAGCTATTTCTTTTGGAGAAAGATGGCAATGATAATCAAATATTGGCATCTGCTTTGCCCACTCATGATAGAGCTTGCGTGCAGGCTCATTTTTAAGAAGAAAATCTTCATCCATAAATTTTTTCATAAGAACTCCCTCCCACACTAACTATTAAACTTCTCTCTGTTAATCCAAAGACCTAAAGCTGGATTTGGAATAAAGAAGATAGTCTCTCCATTAACATCATTATAGCCATACTTTAGCTTAGCTGGGTCGTATTTTTTTGACATTTCATCATAGGAAGCAGGAATAAATCCAACATCCTCAACTTCCTTCTGAGAAATATTCTTTACAGCATAAGTAATTGAAAATCTTCCATCGCTAGAACCATGAATCAAGTGAGCCGCAACGCCCATGTTTTCTTGAAGGTCCTCATTAGCATTAAGAAGCTCAAGAGTATGAATTCTACCCTTGTAACCATACTTACGAATAAGCTTATCATTGGTTGGGTCTTCACCAAACTTGTCCACGCCCGGTGCAAGAACAATCAGCTGTCCTCCATCAGCCATGGCCATTCTAGTCCTGTAAATGCTCTTATTTCCCAGCCAAGTACTCTTAAACTCCTTGGGATCCAGATACACCACACACTTCTTAATTCCATGCTCCACAAAATCGATATTATTATTTTGCGCACATACAATTGCATCTTCAAGGGGCTTTCTGCCCTCACCAATGAAAAGACCATGTGTTTGGATTACAGAATTTGGAGCTGTGCAAGCAGTAAGCATATAAAGAATATGAACATCCTTAAGAAAATGCTCTGCAGCATAATCAAAAACCTTTCTTACTGGAGTATGGTCACGGCCCATCATTCTCTCAAGACCGTAAACAGCACCAATGATGTGGCTTTGGTTAATCATAGAAGAACCACCCACCCCAACAAAAAGGTTCTTTGAGTGGTTAGCCATACCAATGACCTCATGAGGAACAACCTGACCAATAGAAAGCACAAGATCAAAGGAAGGATCCATTACCATCTTGTTAACTTCAACATCAACACCTTTGTTCCAAAGTCCTTCAGTAACCTCAGAAACATAAGAAGCTGGAACTTCACCAATTTTTACTACATCATGACGCCAATCGTGAGCATGAAACAAAGCTCTAGGAATGTCTCCATACATTGTACTAATCTCTTGATCTGTCATAGCAACGTGAGTTCCAAGAGCCTCAAGAATCTGAACTTCAACATTATGTTCAGAACACCAATGATAGCCTATATTTGCAATAAGACCCGCATTTGAGAAGAATCTTGTGAAATCAGGCACTACCATTAGAACTTTTTTAGGATTGCGGGAGGAAAGAGCTTCCTCCACGCTTGCCTTAATTTGTTCGTTTGTAAGCATACAAAGTCTCCCACTAAAACCTAAGCGGTATACGTTGTTGCATGAGTATTTCCACCCTCGCCTGTCCAGTTTGTATGGAAGAACTCACCTCTTGGAGCATCAACTCTTTCATAAGTATGAGCACCAAAATAGTCTCTCTGAGCTTGAAGCAAGTTAGCGGGAAGCCTTGATGAAGTATAACCATCAAAGTAACTCAAAGCCGATGAGAAAGTTGGAACTGGAATTGCACACAAAGTAGCATTTGCAACAACATTTCTCCAAGATGGAACCAAAGCCAAAACAGTTTCTTTAAAATATGGGTCCAAAAGAAGATTAGAAAGTTCAGGATTCTTATCAAATGCCTCTTTAATCTTTCCAAGGAAAGTAGATCTAATGATACAACCACCTCTCCAAAGAAGAGCAATTGAACCATAATTGAGCTTCCAACCATAGGTCTTAGCTGCACTTTCCATAAGAACATAGCCCTGGGCATAAGAAATAATTTTAGAAGCAAGAAGAGCTCTTCTAATATCTTCAACCATTGCTTTCTTGTCACCAGTGTACTGTTTGCGCTGAATCTTAAAAGCTTCGTCAGCCTTAACTCGCTCTGCCTTCATAGCAGAAAGGCATCTTGCAAAAACAGCCTCGCCAATAAGAGTAAGAGGAACGCCTTCGTCCAAAGCAGCAATGCCTGTCCATTTACCTGTTCCTTTCTGGCCTGCGGTATCAAGAATCTTATCAACCAAAGGTTGGCCATCGGTATCTTTTTTGGCGAGAATATCGCTTGTAATCTGAATAAGATAGCTGTCAAGTTCAGTCTTGTTCCACTGAGCAAAGACCTCGTGGATTTCGTCGGCGCTCATGCCAAGCATGTCCTTCATAAGCTGATAAGCCTCACAGATAAGTTGCATGTCTCCGTACTCAATACCGTTGTGAACCATCTTCACAAAATGGCCTGCTCCATCGCTACCAACCCAATCACAACATGGTGTGCCATCTTCAACCTTTGCAGAAATGGCCTGTAAAATTGGCTTGACCAATGGCCATGCAGCCTCAGATCCACCCGGCATCAATGATGGCCCCTTAAGAGCACCCTCTTCACCACCGGAAACACCAGTTCCAATGTAAAGAAGACCCTTGCTTTCAACATAAGCTGTTCTGCGAATTGTATCTGGGAAGTGGCTATTTCCACCGTCAATGATAACATCTCCCGGCTCGAGAACGCCAAGAAGCTTTTCAATATAGTCATCAACTGGAGCGCCAGCCTTAACTAACATCATAACCTTACGTGGCTTTGCAAGAGAAGAAGCAAGCTCCTCAAGACTATGAGTTCCAATGATGTTCTTGCCCTTAGCTCTGCCGTTGACAAAATCATCAACTTTGCTAAGTGTTCTATTGTAAACAGCCACTGTGAAGCCCTTAGACTCCATATTCATGACAATATTCTCGCCCATGACGGCAAGACCAATAAGACCAATATCTGCCTTCTTATTCTCCATAATATCCTCCAAATTATCTCTTAACTCTTGCATTTCCACTGTACACAGACCAAATCTGCTCTTCATCTGCAGGAGTGCTGTAGTCTGTCAAAACTGTTGTAGCAAGCACGCCAGTTGCCCAACCCATCTTAATCCAATCTTCCTGTGGCTTTCCTGCAAGAATTGCATACAAAAGACCTCCAACAAAGCCATCTCCACCACCAATGCGGTCCATAACCTGAATTGGTCTAGGAGATTCTGTGTACCAGGTATCTCCAACCAACATCAAAGCACCCCAGTTATGCTCATTTGCACTAACCACCTCTCTGAGGGTGGTAGCAAACACCTGAGCCTGAGGATATGACTTTCTCACCTGCGCAATCATTTCCTTGAATTGGTCCATCTTCTTCTCAATATCCTTACCACCAGCCTCAGGCCCCTTCATGCCCAATGCTAGCTGGAAATCTTCTTCATTTCCAATAAGGATATCTGCCACGCCTGCAATCTCGCTGAACGCCGCACCCAGCTCTTCTTCTCTACCCTTCCAGAATGAAGCCCGATAATTTAAATCAAACGAAATTACCGTACCACTAGCTTTTGCTGCTCTAGCAACTTCAAGGCAGAACTTTGTTGTTTCTGGGCTCAAAGCAGCAACAAGACCGGAAAGATGAAGAATTCTCACACCTTCAACATTAAAAATTCTATCCAAATCAAAATCTTTAACATTGAGAGTTCTTCCAACCTCGCCACTTCTGTCATTCCAAACTCTTGGCCCACGGCTACCAAAACCACTATCGGCAATATTAAACTGATGTCTATAGCCCCAAGCACCACCCTGTGGAACATCTGGACCTTCATAATCAATATTTCTGAATCTAAGTTCAGCTTTGATAAAAGAAGCAATAGGACTGTCCTTTACAAAAGCAGTAAGTACCTTAGTCTTAAGACCCAGTGAAGAAGAAACATTAAGAACGTTACTCTCAGCACTGGTTGCCTGCATTTCAAAGAACCTGCTTGTGTGAACAGGAAGCCTGTTAGCAGGAGTAATTCTCACACCCATACTTGTAGGGCAAACAAGATCATATTTGCAGTTTTCTCTAAGTTTCATAGCTAAAATCTCCTCCTCAATTCTTACTTAGAAACAATTTCATGAAGTGTTTTTCTAACAGCACCAACGCCAGCGTTCATGCTCTCAAAATTCTTAACAACAGCCTCTTTTAACACTGAAGTGCTTAAATCATAGCCCCAAATCTCACTCCGGGACATTATTTTGTCTAACTCACCACCCTTAAGTGGCTGGCTAAACTTAACAGGTGACATATCTGCCTGAGCACTTTCCAAAAGAGGATCTGGACTGAGCTCAAAGACCTTACCTTCATCGTCAACACCAAGAAGATATCTAAGCCATGAAGCCAATGCAAATGGCAAGCATTTCAAGTTGGAGATATCCAAGCCTCTGCTTTGATAAGCCTTGAAAGTTTCGCCAAATCTAATAGCCAACTTTTGGCTTGTATCTGTTGCAATTCTCTGTGGAGTATCTGGCATAAACGGATTAGGCAGTCTCTTGTAGACAACATCATCAATAAAGCTCTTTGGAGAAAGAATACCTGGGTCTGTAACAACAGGGAGCCCCTCAACATAGCCTAGACGTTTGACATAAGCAACAATGTCCTCATCTTTCATTTCGTCAGAAATTTTTGTATATCCAAGAAGACATCCAGCCAAACTCATTGCTGTGTGAAGTGGGTTTAGGCAGGTACAAACCTTCATTCTCTCAACCTTAGTAACTGTCTCTCTGTCTGTAAACAAAATCCCGGCCTCTTGTAGTGCAGGTCTTCCATTTGGGAAGAGGTCTTCAACAACAAGATATTCACACTCTTCTGCGTTTACAAATGGTGCTACATAACTTCTTTTTGCCGTAACAACAACTTCCATATCCTCAACACCAGTAGCCTTAAGCATATTCTGTACAGACGCATCTGGTCTTGGAGTGATCTTGTCAATCATTGTCCATGGGAAGCTGACTAGTGCCGGATTACAAACGTATGAGACAAATTCTTGGTCAACAAAGCCCAGTTCAAGCCATCTTTTTGCAATTGTCATGATTCCGTTGCCAAGTTTTTCGCCGTTCTTGGAGCAATTGTCCATGCTAACTACTGCAATTGGAAGTTTACCAGCCTTATAGCGTTCAAGAAGAAGTGAAGTGACCATACAACAAACAGTAGTGCACTCTGCTGGGCCTCTGAGGATATCGGCCTGAACATATTCAGGTGTGGTGGAATAGCCCTTCTCCGTGATGGTAAAGCTGACCATCTGAAGCTCTGGACTTCTGAAAACTTGGCAAAATCTTGCCCAGTCGGCCTCTCTTTTTGGGGAGCAACGCAATGCCTGAGCAACCGATGCAACCACATCTTTGCAAATTGTTCCGTCACTCTTAAGCGTAACGTCAATACTTAAATTATCGTACTTGTCATAGGCAGCATCCAGCATTTCCCAGTCAAAAGCTTCACCTACTAAAATTCCAGTATTGGCAATGCCTTTATCTAGCAAATTCTGCATTCTAGCTGCTAAGAATGCTCTAAAAATATTACCTGAGCCAAAATGTACCCAGTGACATGAAGCAAGAGTATTCTCTCTCATTTTCTCAATGTCATACTTAGGAAGGACATAACCAGCCTTCTCCCACTGCGCTCTGTTTGCGTTTCCACTAATTCCCGCAAGACTAAGTTTCATGAATGCTCCTCCAAGAGGTTTTAAAAACCTCAAAATTATATTTTTTTGTTCTACTCTTGAGTATATCACACTGATATATTAGTCGCAATAATTTTTTTTGTTTTTAGCAATTATAATTTACTGCTCTAATGTTTTTCTTATCCAAAGAGGTTTTATCACAATGAGTTTGCACGGTGTTGCACGGCAGGTAAAACTACTTGCCAAGCATTGCTGCAACATGTCTGCCAATATGGCTATGTAGCAACTCTGCGTAGTCTTCCTTGTATGTTCTCCAAAGATCAAAAAGCTTGTCCTTAAACATAAGAGAACCATTGGGATTTTTAGCATTTAGAATTAAGCCATAGGTAATATGAATCAGCTGTCTTGCATCGTTAAGTTTGAACAAGTCAGCAAGCTCACTATCTTTTAGTGTATCAATGTTAGGAATCTTGTTAAGGTCAGTTGTAACATGATAGTACTTTGTAGCCTCAGAGAAAGCTCCAAGAGCAAACTTATGAACAGCCCTGTAAAGAGTTGGGTCCTTCATTGCAACCAACTTCATAGCTTCAAGCCAGTTAGTACCAGCAGTCTTAAGATGGAACCTACCCTTTGTTTCTCTTCCAGCAGCTGGGAAGATTGAGAACTTGTCAGAACCGCTGTGAATACTAAGCTTGTAACCAAAATGGCGAGCAATAGCAGCATGGATTTTCATTTCCTCAGCAAACTGATCAAGGTTACCAATGTAATCAATACCCTTTTGGAACTCACCACAGAACCTTGGAGCAACAGTTGCAATATGTACATCATGATGTACAAGCTGATTTGCAACAAAGAAATGCTGTGCAGGATGAGTTGGAGTCATAGTCTCATCAATGGATATTTCAAAGTCTGCTCTCTGTCCATTTGCACTAAGAATTTTGTTTCTATAGATGTCAATAGCATGCTTGATAGCTTTGCTGTAAATTAACATACAGCGCTTAAACATATCTTCATCAAATGTAATTGAAACACCTTCGCCAACATCAAACGTCTTACCAAGATATGCTTGCTCAAGTTTAGTCTTGCAGCAATAATCAAGTTCTTCATATTTTTTTGCCACTTGTTCAACTGAAAGGCCATCAATAGTATTATCAATCTGCTCACTACAATCCAAAGTAATCATTGTACAACCGCTAGAAAGTGCATATTCTACTTCATCAGCAGTCTTAACATGGTCTCCATCTGCTCCCCAGCCTGTGGTGTAATTGTTTCTAAATACAGCAAATGATGCGCTATCAATAACATCAGCAAAGGTTCTATTAGTCAAAGTAAGCTCTCTAATTGACTGCTGAGCCAAAATTGGAGTCACATCTGGATAGTCCTTGAAAACTCTAAGATGACCATCAGTTGCAATACCTAATCTATCACCAACACCAACAGTCTTATCTCTTTCAAGAACTCTACTAGGAGCAGTAAATGGGAACATGGCCCTAAGTTTCTCAGCATTTGCATGATTTAATGGAGCCAAAGTCCACTTTTGCCCCTCACAAATCACCTCTTCCCCTTCATAACCTAAATTAGGTTTTGCAACAATATAATCCTGCTTAGGAGAAGCCACCATAAAAACTTCACCATGTTTTGAATCTTCATAAATTTCAAAAGAACGCCCATCTTCAACTTTCCACATGATAATCCTCCCGCGTGAAACCTCGTGAAATCTTTTTTCAGATTACTCATTTTCTCCCCAGAATGCAACATCCCACCCAAAAGCTTTCTATCTGAAATACTGGGGATATGCCTTCTGATATTCAGCCGTCTCAATCTCGATTTTTGAAATATGTTGCCTATCCAGCTTAAGAAGCTCTTGCACATCACGCCTTTTCAACGCCTCAAGCAATTCCTTATGCTGTACCAGAATATTCTTCAAAATATCATCAAAAAGATAGCTAACCATACGAATTCTGTGATAATTACCACTTGCACTCTTAACTAGCTCAAAAACCTTCTCATGCTTGCACTCTTTGAATAAAAGCATGTGCATCTGATCATCCAGCTCAAGGAATTTAGCTATATTACGGCACGAAAAGGCCTCATTTTGCAAGCAAATCAATTCATCCCACTTATCTATCAGACAGTCCGATACCCCAAAAGATTCTAGCTTTTCAATAGCGCCCAACTCCATATAAAGACGCATAAAACGTTCATCTCTTACCTTATCTAGGTCAATGAGAGATACATAGGTACCACTTTGGGGCTTAATCTCAACAAGACCCTCGGTTGCAAGCCGTTTAAGTGCATCTCTAATAGGAGAGATGCTTACGTTATACTGAGAACTCAGCGTAGAAAAACTAAGCGGAGTACCAGGATTAAGATTTAGATTTAAGATTTTATCTCTAAGACTCTCGTAAACAACATCTGTAAGCATGAAGCCATTATAGCAAAAAGCCCTTACTTTTTTCCACTATCTGAAATATTAGTGCTATTGGAGGCAGAAGAATTATCCTTTACAAAAAGGCCAAGTTTTCCACCAAGAATTGGAAAAACTCCACTTGCCCAGAAAGTAGCTAGAAAATATCTAAGAGTAGAAGTTATAGAATTATAAAAGCCAAGATTCTTAAGAACAATCTTAGACAGAGGAAGAATTATTACACATCCCAAAAGACCAAGAACAAAGCGCAAAATCTTTCTCTTCCAATGACCTTCTTCAACCGTATAATCAAAAACTTTGCGCTCCCAAATAAGGCCTAGAGCTGCACCAGAGAAAGTTGCAATGTTTTTTCCAAAGTCAGAAAATGCCATAGCATCAATCTTTTCATTAAAAAGTAACGTAACAATAACAATCCAGGCTATTGTTGTAATAATACCAGCAATCAAGAAGAACTTTGTTCCTCTTTCTTTATCCTCAAAAAGTTTGGAATAGAAATTGAACAAAAGAAATGTTCCGCCACAACCAAGGAGTAAACCACAAGCAACATCCATAGGCCAATGGACACAAAGATAAAGCCTAGAAAAACCCACTAAGAAAATCAAAATTGCACATGTAATTGAAAGCCATCTCTTTTTAAAGGCAATAGCAATAGCAGTAAGAGTGCTACTTGAATTAGTAGTATGTCCACTAGGAAAAGAGTATCCTGTTGCAGTACTTTGCCTTACAGTTCTCAAATCTCCAATTACTGTCCATGGTCTTGGAAATCTAACAATGGCCTTAATAAGACCCATAAGCTGAACATTAGTGAGCATGCACATACAAATGGTTATTCCCTTTTTCTTGTTAACATTCCAGAAAAGAAAACAAATCACACAAACAACAAAAAGAGATTCTCCAACCATAGTTATGATTTGAAAGAAAACATTTAAAACTGGATTTTGAATAGAAGATAAGAACAACAGTATTTGTTTTTGAATTTCCATTGAAGGCTCCTTAATTCTCAGAGGTTATCATAAAACCCACTGAATTACCAAAGTCAGCATAGCATGGAATAATCAAGCCTTCAATATAACAACTAAAGCCCCACTTCCACCTTCTGCAGCTTTTGGGGTACTAACCTCTCTAACAGCAGGATGAGCATTTACAATATTAATAACTGTAGGACGTAAAACAGCTTCTCCACCAGCAGAATGTATTCCTTTTCCTGTAATAATTAAAACTTTTCTTAGTCCCTTTTGCTTAGACGAAGACAAGAAATTTCTAGTCATTACAATGGCCTCTTCTAGAGTGTAGCTATGTAAATCTAAAGTATCTTGGGCTTTCATGCGCCTAATTTCGTTAATAGAATCTTTTGTGACTTTATCTGAACTTGCAGTCTTTTTGTAGCGCTTATCTATAGCACTACTTTCATCATGAGACTTTGTCCATTGCTCGTAAATATTGGCAAAACTAGTTTTAGCCACAACAACTCCCAAAAGCATGCAAAGCAAAAAAAATTGACCCTTGGGCGATTCGAACGCCCGACCCCTTCCTTAGGAGGGAAGTGCTCTATCCAGCTGAGCTAAAGGATCAACGCTGCATAGAATACAACATTAGAAAAGCTACTTCAAGAATGAAATTGCTGTTTCTCTTGTCATAGACTTACAAGCTTCTTCATTTTGTTGATATTCCTTAGGAATTTTGACGTTCTTTTCACCATGGCGCATATAATAGCCAAATCTACCATGGTAAACACCAAGGTTCTTTCCTTCATAATCGCCAAAATCCACAATGGCACTAGCATTACTGGAAGTCTTTTTTGAAGTTTCTTTTGGAACACTGAAAATAGCCCTTGCTCCTTCTTCTGTTAGAACAAAAAGCTCTTCAGGATCCTTAACACTTCTAAAATCATTACCACATTTGACGTATGGTCCGTACTTACCAACATCAGCAGTGATAGGCTCGCCAGACTCAGATTTTCCAACAGTAATTGGCAAGCTAAAGAACTTCAAAACTACATCTAAAGACACAGCCTTATTGCCAATATATTTCTTAGGAACCTTAAATCTCTTAACTTCACTAGTCTGTGATTTATCGCCTAATTGCCAGTAATCACCAAATTTTCCTGTACAATATAGCACTGGTAGGCCATTGTTTGTTGTTCCAATTATCTCTGGAGTATTAGTCTTTCCATTAGAATCAGGGCTACCTTGAAGCTTAAGATTCTCAACCATGTCATTTTGAACAGACGCTGGAGTCCAACTCTTTGGAACAGATACAAACTTACCATCAGAACCCTTAACGTATGGGCCATAAGGACCAAGATTAATCTCATTTTCAGCAGAAAGCTGTGGCAGAGAAAGTTTTTTGACATCCTTTGAGTTAATACTCATCTTGTTAGCTTTAACCTGCTTTTCAAGACCATGTTCACCCTCATAGAACTCTTTAAGGAATTGAACTTCATCTAACTTTCCTTCAGCAATCTTATCAAGGCCATCCTCCATGTCTCTGGTGAAGCCGTAGTCAATTCTATCTGAGAAATAAGACTCTAATAGCTGCACAACACCAAATCCTACAAAGGTAGGAACAAGAGTGCCATTTTCTCTGATTATGTAGTTTTTCTCAAAAAGCCTATCTATGATTGTTGCATAGGTAGAAGGTCTTCCAATACCAAGCTTCTCAAGAGCCTGAACTAAGGATGCCTCTGTATAGCGGTTTGGCTCTTTTGTCTCGTGACCAAGCTCTTCAATCTTTTTAGCCTTCAGGCTCTGCCCTACAGCCAACTTTGGAAGAGGTGTCTCCTTATCCTCAAGAGCTGCATTAGGGTCATCTGAACCCTCCACATATACTCTCATAAAGCCCGGAAACTCAATTCGCACGCCATTAGCAGAGAACACGACATCCTCACCTTCTTTGGTTTTTGCTTGAATTGAGACCGATGTGTTTTGCTTTAGTGCGTTACTCATCTGGCTTGCCAAGGTTCTCTTCCAAATTAAAGTGTAAAGCTCTAGCTCTCGGCCTGTAAGGCCAGTGTCATCGGGATGGCGGAAGTGTTCACCAGATGGCCTTATTGCCTCGTGGGCTTCCTGTGCATTGGAGCTTTTTGCGGTGTACTGTCTGGATTCGGAAGGTAAGTACTCCTGCCCGTAAAGCTTTAGGACACTTTCGCGTGCGCCATTGATGCCCTCTTGGCTTAGCGTGGGACTGTCTGTTCGCATGTAGGTAATAAAACCGTTCTCGTACAAGCTCTGTGCAATCTTCATTGTGTCCTTTGTAGATAGGTGAAGCTTTCTATTGCCTTCCTGCTGAAGTGTACTTGTAATAAATGGGGCAAACGGTCTTTGCGAGACCTGTTTTTCTTTGATATCGGCAACAACAAACTCGCTTGAAGAAAGACCTTCAACAATCTTTAGGGCGTTTTCCTTTGAAAGAAGAATAACCTTACTAGAGCCAGTATACTTACCTGTATCGCTATCAAAATCCTTGCCGTCAGCAACCTTAAGCCCATTAAAGCTCTCTATGGAAGCATAAAAACCTTCTTCAAAAGTTGCCTTAACATCCCAGTATTCCGATTTCTTAAATGTCAATCTTGTTCGCTCACGGTCAACAATAAGTCTCAATCCTGGAGATTGAACTCTACCAGCACTTAAGCTTTTGTTTGAAAGTTTTGACCAAAGCACAGGGGAAATGGTATAGCCATAGAGTCTATCCAAAACTCTTCTAGCCTCTTGAGCATGAACCAAGTTCATATCAATCTCTCTACCATGAGCAAAGGCTTCTTGAATTGCCTTTTTGGTAATTTCGTGAAAAACCATTCTTCTTTGAGGCATGGTTGGCTTTAAAACCTGAACCAAATGCCAGCTAATGCTTTCTCCCTCGCGGTCTTCATCAGTTGCAAGAATGAGCTCACTTGCACCCTTCATCTCACTCTTTATTTGAGAAATGATTTTCTCTTTACTTTCATCAATTATGTACTTTGGTGCATAACCATTTTTAATATCAATACAAAGGTCGTTTTTGGGGAGAGTCCTCACATGACCATTACTGGCAACCACAACACAATTTGGTCCTAAGAAATTTCTAATTGTCTTAGCTTTTGTAGGTGACTCAACTATAATTACCTTCTTATCTCCCATAAAAATCCCCTTAAAATCTAATCTACTGCAAGCAAGATACCAACAAATTGCGTGCAGTGTATATATATAGAAGGAAAACTTATCTGTCAACCGTTTGTGCAAAACCCACTTTAATCCTGCTTAGTTAAAACAAAGACCTTTTTGCCCTCTTCTCCAGGAGCAGGATTGAAGAAAAGACCTATATTGACAATGCCATCTCCGTCCGTCATATAGGCAAGTTCTTTTATTCCGGTCTGGGAATTATATCTCAATGTAAAATATGAAACTGTCTGAACATCAAAGATAAAAGCTATTGTTTCTACTATAGAAATCCCAACAAGTTCATTTTGCTGAATCTCAAGTACTTTCCATTTGGAAGGAGTATAAGACGTTGTATTAAACTTCTCTGCATTTATTCTATAGTTCTGGGCCTCTAGGCTGTCCTCGTTCCATTTATGCCAGCTATAGCCTCCCTCAGGCATATATTCAATAGGAAAGATTCTTCTTAAGTTAAGCTCATCTGAAGCATCCCAAACTTCAAAACTTTGAGAACCATCCTCCAAGGTAATATCCTTTACAACAAATCTAATCTCAGTACACTTACCCTTATTATTCTTATTAGTTGGATTCTCCCAAAGATAAGTTCCCGCCCAACTGTCAGCAAAAGCGCTACAAAGTGAAATCAATAAAAAAAGCAAAGCTACAATAGTTAGTTTAATTCCCTTCATTTTTTTCCTTCTTCAATTGAAAAACAGCGTTGAGCAGTTTATAGTATTTCCCATGAATAAACTATCTTTTATTACTGTTTTAGTCTTAATTCTTTTAACAATTGTCTCCTTTAGTTCCTGTAAAGTTACAGAAACTTTAAATCTTAAAAGTAGTATATCAGAAAATGAGACCCTCAAGGGAAATAGCCACATAGACCTAAGTGTTAGCAATTATTTTGTAAACGTTGTTGAAGATCTTTCAAACTGGAATGAAAACGGTAACAATGATCCAATTTTGCAAGTTGCAATTGATGAGTTTGTTCAAAACCTAGAGTCCTCTGATAGCGCCAGTTCAATAAGATTTATAAAAACTGGTAGCAATACATACATGGGAGACTTTTCTTTCAGTGATTTTAACAATCTTGTTTTAGATCTCTCACAAAGTTCAAGTAGCACTCTTGTAACGGCAACAGAAGTAGATGGAAAGACCCATGTACAAATTCATATTGGCATGGATAATTATGAAGAATTAACAAAAGTTATTCCGTTCTTAGCAAATCCAAACTTTGAAGTCTATGGCCCACTTTACAACCACGACTTAACTGAAGAAAACTACCTTGAAATGATGAGTTTTATTTTAGGTGAAGAATGTCCTGATGAAATACTAAGTTCAAAGGTAACAATTCAGGTTGTAGCACCAAAGGAAATAACAAGTCACAATGGAACTCTTAAAAATGCAAAGACAGTTGTATTCTCTTTTCCTCTGATTGATTTTCTTCTACTACACGAACCAATTGAGTTTGAACTTGAGTATTAACATCCTCTACCAATGCTAACACAAGTGCCTGACTATCTACTCTTGTTACTTCATGCCAAACAGCCTCATATAGTTGGTTGCACGTAAAAGAACAACTGTGGTTAACAGCAAGCAAAAACACAAGACTTAGAGCCTTCTCGCCCAACTTAAATTCTGTGCCGTTTAATGAAACAGTTTCTTTATCTAAATCAAAGCCTATTGAACCTGTAGCCAAATCCTCTCCAAAAAACTTTAAGGTAGAAAGGCTGTCTGTTCTAATTTGTCTAATTAAAAGAGAAAGAGAGTCAAATCTCTGCGTTGGTCTGAGTAGTTTATAGACTTCAAGGCTAACAGCTTTATCATAAATATCTTCATTAAAATCAAGGATGTTAACTTCAATAGTAAATTTCTCAAGATTATCTACAGTAGGACGCCTTCCAATGTTAACTGTGCCGTATTTAACAATATTATCAAAGGAAATTTTTGAACAATAAACTCCTTCCTGCAAAAAAGAAATATCCTGCTTAGAGTCAATGTTTGCAGTAGGTATTCCAAGAAAATGACCTAGTCCCTTTCCATGAACAACAATGCCTTGAATTGTGACTAAAACATGAGAATTTTCACTTTCACAAGAAAAAAGTGCCATCATTAACTCCAAAACAAGACCTTAGACATTAAATCTGAAATGCATTATATCGCCGTCTTGAACAACGTATTCCTTGCCTTCAATTCTAAGCCTTCCAGCTTCTTTGACCTTAGCTTCACTGCCATACTTAAACAAATCATCACAGCTGTAAACTTCAGCCTTAATAAAGCCCTTTTCAAAGTCTGTGTGAATAACACCA
Organism: Selenomonadaceae bacterium; assembly: GCA_963621975.1. Classification (GTDB taxonomy): domain Bacteria; phylum Spirochaetota; class Spirochaetia; order Sphaerochaetales; family Sphaerochaetaceae; genus UBA9732. Next base: position 15,457 of record CAVFGI010000009.1, on the reverse strand, counting down.
GCAGCCTGCGGAGCCTTATAACCAGCTCTAAAGGTCCATGCCCTGTCTTCATCTGAACCAGCAGTAAAAAATGTTCTTAGTCCAAGTGTTTCATATGCAGTACGAATAAGAACATTCATACCACATTCTTCAAGACCAGCAGCTTCAAGGAACTCGGCTCTTTCCTCTAAAGTGTCAAGAGAAGCAATCTCGGCCTCTGTTTTTCCACAAATACAAACTACTGGAGCATTTTCCTTTGATGCAATTTCTTTGACAGTCTTAACGTAATCATTGTCCTGTCCAATAACACTTTCATCAATATTACAAACAAATATTACAGGCTTCATTGTTATCAAATGAAGATCTGCAATCATGGCCTTTTCATCAGGATCCGTGACAATACTTCTGGCACTTAATCCATCACTTAGACCCTTGAGAAGTCTCTCATAAATTGGAACTAAAGCGGCAGCCTCTTTGGCATCTTTGGCAATTCTTGCTAGCTTACTTTGCTTTTGGTATCTCTTATCAACAGTGTCCCAATCTGCTAGTGCAAGCTCAATATTTATAGTCTCAATGTCTCCAGCAGGATCTATTTTATTATTAACATGAATAATATCAGGGTCATCAAAGCATCTGACAACATGAGCAATAACACCAACTTCTCTAATGTTTGCCAGGAACTTGTTTCCCAATCCTTCACCCTTAGATGCACCGGCAACAAGGCCAGCAATATCAACAAATTCTGTCACTGCTGGAATAACCTTTGCAGTAGGAATCAGTTCAACTATTTTATCAAGTCTTGCATCTGGAACATTAACAATTCCAACATTAGGTTCAATTGTACAAAAAGGATAGTTAGCTGCCTCAGCAGGTGCACTTGTTAAAGCAGAAAAGATGGTGGATTTGCCAACATTTGGGAGTCCTACAATACCACAATTAAGTCCCATATAACCCTCCAGTCATGCAATACTAACATCTTTTAAAACATTAGACTAGCTTGCCTGCAAGCTGACCACAAGCTCCTTTAATTGAACGTCCTCTACTAATTCGTATTGTGTAAGAGACACCTCGTTTAGTAAGAGCATTAGTAAAAGACTTAATTTCTTGCTCTGTTGGAGTTTCAAAGTCCAATTCGCTACACGGATTAAAAGGAATTAGGTTAACAACAACTTCTAGACCTCTGCAAAAATGTTGTAAATTATCGGCATCGGAATCAGAGACATTAACATCATGAATCATGCAGTATTCAAACGTGAATCTCCGCCCGCTTGCTTTTTGAAAAGCCACAAGCGCATTGCGAAGTTGAGTTAAATTGTAGGCCTTGTTTACAGGCATAAGAGAAGAGCGCTTGGCGTCATTAGCCACAACTAAAGAGACTGCAAGTTTTACAGCAATGGCACGTCGTGTAAGCTCCAAAAGACCTGGAACAAGACCACAGGTAGAGATTGTAATTCTTCTGTGGCTAAGGTTATAACCTTGAGGATCATGCAAAAATGAGATAGCAGAAAGCACATTATCCAAATTTGCTAGAGGCTCACCCATGCCCATAAAGACCACGTGAGTTATCTCCTTGCCATACAATTGCAAAGCAAGTTTTTTCAAGTGTGCAAACTGCTCAACAATCTCAAAATCATGCAGATTTCTTGTAAGTTTAAGTGTTCCCGTTCTACAAAACTTACAACCCATAGCACAACCTACTTGGCTTGAAAGACATGCTGTTAAATTCCCCTCTTTGTCCTTAAGCATAACACACTCAATTATGCTCTTATCGTAAAGTGCTAAAGCTAGTTTAGAGTTTCCCTCGCCGTCAGTTTGAGTTGCTGCAATTATGCTGGAAAAAACAGAAGTATGTTGAGTTTCAAGTCTATCTCGCACAATCTTGGGTAGATTAGTCATCTCTGTAAACGAAGTAACTCCCTTAATAAGCCAGTCATATATTTGCTTTCCTTGAAAGCGCTTATCTAAGTTAAGAAGACTTACAATCTGCTCAGGTTTCTTTGCAAAAAGAGAAAAACCAACATTTTCACTTTTTTCCATAATCTCACCTTATCTCCCCTTCAAAGGTTTTAATGAAAACCTCTTTACCCCAACATACTCACAATTGCAATGATAACACCGGCAATTCCTTCACCACCCAAAAGCCCACTTGAAACAAGATTTAAGTCTTTTTCTTGCACAGCCTTAGTTTTAGTTAAAACCAACGCAATTATAGCACCAAGACCAACGATAATTGATATCTGACTTGATAAATAGATACCAAGACCTAGGGTTGCAGCTGGAATTCCAACCACATATAGAACTGCACCAATCAAAATACCCCAGAAAAATGCAGGTGAATCCCCCAGCCCACTGGCCATTGAAGCCACAGCTTTTGCTTGTGGAGCAGGCAAATATTCCGTACCAAATCCACCAAAGGTATTCTTCATTAGTAGTAGGACTAACACAGATACAACAGCACCCACAACACCGCCAATAGCCTCACCAACAAGCTGTTGTTTTGGGTCCGTCTTAAGCATATAACCACTCTTTAGGTCATTCATAACATCACCAGTTAGGCCACAAGCAACAGCAACCAAACCAGCAGTCAAAAACAGCGTTGCAGTCGATGGACTGAATACAACATTAGCCAAAAGCATCACCAAAATGCCAAACACTTCCATGGGGTTTATGCCAGTCTGCCCCGTTAACATTCCACTCATAAGAGTTGCAAGGCAAACGCCACACACCGCCAAAATTGCCACAGGTAAAGTCATCTCCGTGAGAATAGCCATTGCCAGTGCACACACGAGCATGACAATCACACACAATAGCACGCTCTTCTTTGACACTCCACTAAATACCGATTTCTCTGATTTTCCTTTTTTTAGACCACCAATTATAGCCTTAATAAACACACCAATTCCGGTACCAAGCATAATGCCAATACCCAAGTTTTCTCTAAACAAGGTTGCAGCACTCATGTCAACAAACAAACCAGATGAAAGACCAATTGGAACAATTAAAAGATAGCCTAAAACAGCACCACCAAGCCATAAAATAGCAGGAAGACGTCCAACCATGGCACCAATTGCCAAAGCCATAGGACTAATCCAAATATTGATTGGCTGGACTAAAGCACTACCTTTAAACACGGCAAGGACAGAAGGAATCCATCCAAAGACGTCCCTCATAGCAGTAAACAAAACACTAGCACCCATTGAAATAAACAGCTTCAGAGAGTCCTTACCTTTATTAATACCAGTAGTTAGAGTCTGATAAGAAGCCATACCAATAGGATAAACTAGCTTTTGTTCTTCAATTAGATTCTTTCTAAACAAAGCAGAAAACAAAGTTCCAAGCAGTGCGCCACAAATGGTCATAGTCATAAGAGACAAAACAGATACACTGACAGAAGGATTAAGAATCCAAATACCTGGAATTGTGAAGGCAAGACCACCAGCAACCATAGCTCCGGCACTCATAAGAGTATGAGTAACATTGATTTCCTGCAAAGTAGAATTTTTCATTCTACCAATAACAGTCATGGAAAGAACTGTTACAAAAATAGTAGGCCATGGTAAAGCCCCCATTCTTAGAGCAACATACATTGAACTTGCAGTAATAATTAAAAGACCAAGAACTCCAGTGATAACACCTCTTAATGTTAACTGTTTATCTGTCATAAATTACCCTCCAGCGCGGCTAATAATACAGCAAAAAAAAGATAATTGGTACTGCAACACTGTCATAAATTAGGCGTTTTTGATATAATACAAACAACAAACATTTTTTTTAGGAGTTTGAAAAATGAAGAAAGCAATCGTAATTATCGCCTTAGTTGCTATGATTATTGCTCCAGTTGCAGCAGCTTCAATTCTTCCTTCTCAGCAGAAGGGTGGCTTTGCAGTTGGTCTCGAACTTGGACAGCCTACCGGTATCACATTTGACTACAAAATTGACAGCAAGTGGGATGGCTATATCACAGCTGCTTTTGGTTTTGGCAGTGTTAGCTATATTGACGCAATTCTTGGCGGACAGTACAAGGTAGCAGAGTTTAAAGTTGACAAGGCAGTTTTTGATGTCAACGCAGGACTTCAGGCTGGTGCAAACTTTGTTCTTGGCGAATCTAAGGGTGTTAGAATTGCAGTTCGTGGAACCGGCTCAGTTTCTTATGACTGGACATGGAAGAACGTTGGTGACTTTACAGCTTATCTCAGAGCTGGTGTAGGTTATGCAATTGCTCTTTCTGAGAACGTAACTGGTGGAATTTCTTGGAACGCAGCTCTTGGATGTGTTTATCACCTTTAATCCTAGAGCCTAACAAGTTAAAGGGCCGTTAGATGGAACCTGCAGCGCAGGTTCCTTTTTTTTGCATTTTAAAATTTATTGGAGTATAATCCACATATTATGAGTTTGATTGATCAGAAGTTATTATCATTTATAAAGATTGTTGAAACAAACAGTTTTACAAAAGCTGCAGATGAACTGGCGTTAACACAGCCCGCAGTAAGCCAGCACATTAAAACCTTAGAAGATGAACTGGGTGTTAAGCTCTTTATTCGTAACAACAAACAACTCCATCTTACTTCAAATGGAGAGATAGTTTATAAATATGCTAGCCGTCTTGTAGCCATCTCAAATAACCTCTATCAAACCATAAAAGACGAAAAAGCAAACATCTCATCTCTTTCAGTAGGAATTACCCACTCCGTTGAAAGTAGCAGAGTTATGGAAGCACTTGCAAAGTATACAAACATTAGTAGAGGTCTTTCCATTAAAGTTGTCACCGATACAATTGAAAATCTCCACCGTATGATAAAAAACTTTGAGCTGGATTTTCTAATCATCAATGGGACAATCAAAGATTCAAAACTTGATTACATAACAATGGATACAGATTCTCTGGTTTTGGCCGTATCCCCCACTCACAGACTGGCAAAGAATTTATCTGTTTCTGTAGAAGAGTTAAAAAAAGAAAAACTTATTTTAAGACTACCTAGTTCAAACACGGCCAATTTGTTTGACCAAGCACTAAATCAGAACAACCTTTCTATAACAGACTTTGATGTTGTACTTGAAATGGAAAATATAGCAACCATTAAAGACCTAATCAGACAAAACCTAGGTGTATCTGTTCTCTCAAGAAGTGCTTGCGCAGACGAAATCAAAAAGGGCAAACTCATAGGAATTCCCATTGAGAATATGAGCCTAATTAGAGATACAAATATTGTTTATCCAAAAGACTATGAGAATCTTAAGAATATTAAAGATATAGTTGAACTTTATAAAACGCTTTAACCTAAGGCCTTATATTAAGCCCAAAACAATAATTGCAATGATAATCAATGGAAGGATATAGCTAAGATAAAATCTTAGTACTTTACTCTTTCCATATTTAATTCCTTGACCAATGTTCGCCTCTGCCGTAAAAGCCTCATAGCCCCAACCAGCCTTCCAAGTACAGAAAAGACACATAACCAAACTCCCAATAGGAAGTAAAAGATTACTCACCAGAAAATCCCAGCTATCAAGAAAGCCCTTGCTTCCAATAACAGTAATTCCACTGAAAAGGTTATACTCAAATGCAACCGGAAGAGAAAGAACTGTTAAACCAATAGCATTGATAATAACACTCTTTTTACGAGTCCAGCCAAAAGTATCCATGAAAGAAGCAATAATGTTTTCCATAACAGCAATTACAGTACTAAGAGCTGCAAAAGACATGAAAATAAAGAACAAAGTTCCCCAAATTCTACCACCAGTCATATTCATAAAGACCTGTGGAAGAGACATAAAAATCAAAGAAGGCCCAGAGCCCGGTTCAATTCCATAACTAAAGCAAGCTGGGAAAATAATTAAACCAGAAGAAAAGGCAACAAAAGTATCAAGAGTGCAAATGTAAACAGATTCACTTACAAGAGTGTTATCTTTACTCATATAAGTGCCAAATATTTCCATGGCACAAATGCCCAAGGAAAGAGTAAAGAAGGCCTGATTCATAGCCGCCACAATAGTAGCAATCAAGCCATTTTCTTTTACAGCCTCAAGAGATGGAACCAAATAAAACTTCAATCCTTCAGCTGCTCCAGAAAGAGTAAAAGAGTGGATAACAAGAACAACAATCAAGCCTAAAAGACCAATCATCATAACTTTAGTAATCTTCTCAACACCCTTCTCTAGGCCTTTGGCACAAACAAAAATACCAATGGCAACAGCAAGTAACATAAAAAGAACGCTTTCACCAGTATTAGAAAGCATATTAGTAAAAACCTCAGAGACATTAGGCTTTGAAGCAAACTGTCCAGAAGCAAACTTATAGGTATAGTCCAACATCCATCCAGTAACCGAGTGGTAGAACATCAAAAGAAGATAGCAACCAGCAATTGAGAAATAGCCTTCTATATGCCATTTTGAGCCTTTTTTCTCTAGAGCCTTAAAGCCGTTAACAGTGCTTTTGCGACTGGCACGACCTATTCCAATTTCCATGGTAAGAACAGGAATTCCCATAATAACCAAGAAAATAAGATAAATTAGTACAAATATACCGCCACCGTATTGACCAACAAGCCAAGGAAATTTCCAAACGTTACCAATTCCAATAGCACAACCTGCACTAACCAACAAAAAGCCTAGTCTGCTCTTAAAGCTCTCTCTGTTTTCCACAAAAGACCCTCTTAGTTTTCAAAAAATGCTTTAAAACTTTCAGTTAAATTATAAGTATCCTCAGTTCCGCCAGTTTCATATGGAGAGTGCATTGCAAGTTGTGCAGCACCAACGTCCACACAAGGAATTGAAAACTGTGAACCAGAAATGTTTCCTAGTGTTCCACCACCGGGAACGTTTGAATTATTAAAGAAAAGCTGATAAGGAATCTGCGCCTGTTCAAGAATGTTCTTAAGATAAGCACCAGAGAAAGCATCCGTTGTATACTTCTGATTTCCAGCGTACTTAATCATAAGACCCTTATTCATTACAGGCTTATTAGAAGGATCACACTTTTCAGGATAGTTTGGATGTATAGAATGTCCATTATCTGCAGAAACCATGTAGCTTTTTGCCTTTGCAATACATTGACTCTCATAATCCCAACCTAAATCACATCCAATACGAGAAATTGTCTGTGACAAGAAATCACTATCAGCACCCTGCTTTGTACAGCTCCCAACTTCCTCGTTATCAAAAAGAGATACCATTTGAATTCGAGAATTCTTAGAATCCTGCGCATTAACAAAAGCCTTAACAGCAGTATAAGCACATTGAAGATCATCAATCTTAGGAGCAGAGAAGAATTCATCCTCAAGACCCCAAATTGAACCCCTCATTCGGTTGTATAGGAAAAGCTCGGTATCAACAACAGAAGATTCATCAACTTCCAAAAGCTCTGCCACAAGACTCTTAATAGCACCAGACTTGTTGCCACAAGATAAAAGAGGAAGCATATCTTTTTGAATTTTATATTCATAGCCTTTGTTAGCTTCTCTATTCTGATGGATGCAAAGATTGACTATTTGGCATAAATCCTTATCAAAATCAATGAGTTTCTCTACAATTAGGCCATCATTTTGTTTAATAAATGCCCTTCCTGCCAAGGACAATGGTCTATCAAACCACGGAGCCATGAGCATTCCACCATAGCCTTCAACATTGATAGTAGTATAGGCTTCTCCTAATGGAAGCTCAGGATTTGCTTTAACTTTAAAAGAAGGGGAATCGGTATGAGCGGCAACAATACTAAAGCCCTCTGGTTCAATATCAGACAGCTTGGAAGATACAGACTCAGAAGGTACACACGCAGAAGCTGGAATCCTAAAAGCAATAATTGCAGAGCTGTTTCTTGTCACGTAGTAAGAACAACCAGGCTCAAGACAAAATCTTTTTCCTTCTTCTAACTTAATGCAACCAGCGTTCTCTAAGATTGCAGCAATATTGGCCACAACATGATAGCAAGAAGGACTATCGTTTATAAAATCAATCAATTCCAGCGTTGACTCAACGTACTTCTGGTCCATATCTACTCCCTACTTCTCAAGTTACTTCTCAAGAACAGCCTTAATTCTTCTAACTCCAGCAGAAGAACTCTCTTCTTTAAGAATATGGAAATGACCCATGTCACCTGTATGCTCAACATGAGGACCGGCACAAACTTCCTTTGAAAAATCTCCAATAGAATAAACAGTAACCTGCTCACCATACTTACTAGAGAAGAAAGCCATTGCACCCTCTTTGTGTGCTTCTTCTGGAGTCATAGTTTGGACTGTAACCTTAAGGTCCTTTGCAATCTCTTCATTAACAAGATCTTCAACCTGCTTAATCTGCTCAGGTGTCATTTTTTCATTATGAGTAAAGTCAAATCTAAGACGTTCAGGAGTAATGTTTGAGCCTTTTTGTTGAACATGATCACCAAGAACCCTTCTTAGGGCAGCTTGAAGCATATGAGTAGCAGTATGAAGGGCTGTTGTTTGCTCGCTATGATCTCCTAGACCACTCTTGAACTGACCAGAAACAGCTGTTCTTGAAAGATCCTGATGCTTAGCAAAAGCTTCTTCAAAACCTTTCACATCAACAGTGAAGCCTTTTTCTGCAGCAAGTTCTTTTGTAAGCTCAATTGGAAATCCGTAAGTATCGTAAAGTTTGAAAGCAGAACCTCCAGCAATTTCCTTAACACCCTGCTTCTCAAGGAAGTAAGTCATCTTTTCAAATTGCTTTTCGCCCTTTTCCAACGTTTCACTGAATTTATTCTCTTCAAGAGTAAGCTCTGTGAAAACCTTCTCCTTATTTTCAATCAATTCTGGATAAGGTTCACCGTAAAGATCTATAACAACCTGAGCAACCTTGGCAAGGAAAGGTCCTTCAATACCAAGGTGCTTACCATTTCTAACAGCTCTTCTAATAAGTCTTCTAAGAATATAACCCTGACCAACGTTTGATGGAGTACAACCTCTTTGATCGCCTAAAATGAAGGTACTAGTACGAATATGGTCAGCAACTATGCGCATAGAGATATTGGTCTTCTCTTCTTGTCCGTATGTAAGACCTGAAAGTTCTTGAATCTTCTTGAGAATTGGTTGCATAACTTCTGTTTCATAAACACTCTTCTTGCCTTGAAGAATTGCAATGGTTCTTTCAATTCCCATGCCAGTATCAATGCACTTGCGATCCATCTCAACGAACTTGCCATCAGATGTCTTTTTATACTGCATAAAGACATCGTTCCAAACCTCAAAATATTTACCACAACTGCAACCAGGCTTACAATCTGGACCACAAGCTGGACGCCCTGTATCAATAAACATCTCAGAGTCTGGACCACATGGACCTGTCTCACCAGCAGGGCCCCACCAGTTATCTTCACGAGGCAGGAAGAAAATTCTCTCATAAGGAATTCCCATGCTATGCCAAAGCTCAGCACTTTCTTCGTCCCTAGGGATTCCATCTTCGCCAGCAAAAACAGTAACTGAGAGCTTATCAGGGTCAATACCAAGCTTTTTTGTCAAAAATTCATAACTCCAAGGAATCATCTCTTTCTTAAAATAATCACCAAGAGACCAGTTTCCTAGCATCTCAAAACATGTAAGATGATGTGGATCTCCAACGCTATCAATATCGCCGGTTCTGATACATTTCTGATAGTCAGTCAAACGTCTTCCAGCCGGATGAGGCTGTCCAAGAATATACGGAACAAGCGGATGCATTCCAGCGGTTGTAAACAAAACGGTTGGGTCATTTTCAGGAATAACAGAAGCGCCACTAATTTGTACATGCCCTCTGCTTACAAAAAAATCGATGAATTTTTTTCTTAATTCGTTAGCTGTTATAGGTCTCATAATGCCCTAGATATTAACTTTCTAGGCTATTCTAGTCAACTAAAACAGCTCTGGTTGCACCTGAGGATCAAGCTTCTTAGCTTTAGAAATCTTGGGTATTGAAGTCTGCCCCACTGAACTCAGAGCCTTCTTCACTACCTTACCCGCATTTTCTGCCGTATTCACCACCACAATATCTTCAAATTTTCTGGGCCACAAGAACGTGCGATTTTCATGCACTTCTTTGAGAACAAAAACCTTCTTACCTTGCTTTTGACTGTACAAAGCCTGTTGCACCGCACCCCCACCATCTCTATCTTCCACAACAAAACTTCCCAAACTTATCTCACTCATAAGCTGATTGCGTTGCATGAAAAAATAGCGCTGCACCTGCCTAGAAGGTGCAAATTGAGATACAAGCAATCCGTGCTGGGCCACAAGATCTTGCAACTTGGCATGTTCTTTTGGATACACATCACAAACCGATGTCCCAATAACCCCAATTGTTGAAAAATTTTGGGCCAAAGCAGCAATATGGGCTATTCCGTCTACACCCTTTGCCAAACCACTAATAATTGAAAATCCACTTTCACCTAACGATTGAACTACCTCTTGAGCAAGTTGAGAACCTCTTGAAGAAGGACTTCTTGTCCCAACAACACTTATTCCTGGCTTCAAAAGAAGTTCTTTATTACCAAGCAAATAAAGGAACCTCACACCTGTAACATCCTTGGGCCAGTACGAACTTTTAGAATCAATAATTTCAACTTTGGCAGACAACTTTTCAAAAGCAGTTCTACACCTTAGGTAACACTCACCCAAAATCAAATCAGAAACCTCGCTAATTTCACTGTAAAGTTCGCAATTAAAAGGCAATGCCTCATTGACATCACAATGCTGTGCAATCTCCTCAAATAAGGGCATGCAGAAAGAATCGGACTTACCCAAAGCAAGGACTAGAGTTTCATAATTAAGTGCTGCCTGATAGTTCTCCATGCTTAACACTATAATGCTTAAATAACATTTTTCCAATCTCCACTTGACAAGTAAAAGCAATCTTGGTATACATTCATTTGTCCGCCGTTTTAGCTCAGTAGGTAGAGCAAAGGACTGAAAATCCTTGTGTCCCTGGTTCGATTCCTGGAGACGGCAAACCAAGCCACTTCGTAAAAGAGGTGGCTTTTTTAGTTATTATGACAAAACAAGAACTGCGAGCCTTAATGATTCAAACTCTCAAGACCTCCAATGGACCCTCCCCAGAGAGTGTGGAGAAAAAAATATCGGAATTAAAAGAGTATAAAAATGCAGATATCCTTGTCGCGTATTGTCCTCTGAAAAGTGAAGTTGACGTGACGCTCTTGATAGACAAAGCTGTCTCGGATGAGAAAATAGTGCTTCTTCCAGATGAAGATCCAGGCACATTTAGAGAGGTCAAAGCGGATTGGAGAGAACACCTAATTAAATTAAAAAACAAGACCAGTACTGTTGACACTAATAAAATATTAAGTATAGTTGAAAGCAACGCAACTGTAGTGGTCTTGGTGCCTGGACTTGCCTTCACAGAGGACGGGGCTAGACTTGGAAGAGGTGCAGGCTATTATGATCAATTATTGATAAAAACGAGTGGCATAAAGATAACCACAATAGGACTTTGTAGAAAAACTCAGCTGGTGGGAGATGTACCCCGGCAGCCACATGACCAGTGCGTCAATATGGTTATCGCTTTTTGATAAACTTTCAGAGGTTTTTAAAGACCTCGCCAAATAATTTTTATGCGTAGAATACTTAAATATGCTGTAAAGCAGTGGAAACTTTATTTAATTGCTGTCATTACATTGATTGCTGGTGTGTATTTTTCGGCTTTAGGCCCTAAATATATTCAGAAAATTATTGATACCTGCATTGTGGGAGGAGAGGCAAAACTGTTCTTCTCTCTTGCATTACCTTTAATTTTTACATATCTCATAACTGGAGTTTTCAAGTACATTCAGGAGTTTTCATCGGACTGCATAAGCGCTGCAATGCAAAAGGAAATGCGAAAAGAAACCTTTAGAAGTATTATGGCTGAAGACCAGTACTTCTTTAAAGAGAATAACCCGGGCGAGCTTATGAGCAGAACAAAGCAAGACATTGAAACCGTTGGTTTTTCAACTGGCTTCATTTGCCTTTTTTTTGCTGAGTTAGTAATTCATGTTATTTACATGACTTATTGTCTAATTAACATAAACTTTGCCAGTGCAATTGCAGCTCTTGTTTTTATGCCAATCATAGCTGTATTGGCAATCATCTCTGAGCCTGCAGGAGTAAAACTTTCAGACCAAAGATCAGATGACATTGCAGATATGAACCAAAGTGCAACAGAAAGTCTTTCTGGAATAAGAACAGTTAAAGCTTTTGGACGCGAGAAAACAGAAGCAGAACGCTTTGATAAGCACAATAGGATGTTCTATAAACATTCTTTGAAGCTAGACTTTCTTTGGGCAAACTGGACAACTCCAATGGATGCTCTTGCAAGAATTATGCTTCTTGTTGCAATTTTAATTTCAGGACTTCAGGTTATTGCAGGAAAGATGACCCTAGGCGAGCTAACTGCTGTAACTCAATATACAGGCGAGCTTTCTTGGCCAATGATGGAAATTGGTTGGCTCTTAACAGAGTTTGCTTCTGCAAAAGCATCGCTTAAGAAAATCAATAAAATTTTAGATTCAAAACCAGCTATCAAAGATGGTCCAAAGCATCTTGAAAAGACAAGTGGAGACCTTGAATTTGACCATGTTAGCCTCTCTTTGGATGGACATCAAATTTTAAACAATGTCTCATTTAAGCTTGAGGATGGCAAAACTTTAGGTATTATGGGCGCTACAGGCAGTGGAAAGAGTACAATTGCAAATCTTGCAATGCGTTTCATTGACCCTACAAGTGGAAGTGTTAAAACACAGGGTATAGACCTAAAGGAATTAGATCTCTATAGCGCAAGAAGTAGCAAGGCAATTGTTACTCAAGACATTTTCCTCTTCTCTGACACAATTAATGCAAACCTAGACAAAGGAATGAAGGGACAAATTCCACAGACAATTCTTGAGAATTCGGCCCGTGATGCAGCAGCCCACGAATTCATTTCTCACCTGTCAGAAGGTTACGAAACTGTCATTGGAGAAAAAGGTGTTGGCCTTTCCGGAGGACAAAAACAAAGAGTTTCAATTGCACGTGCCCTTGCATCTGGACGCCCATTGTTAATCTTTGATGATGCAACTTCAGCCCTAGACATGGAAACAGAAAAGATGGTTCAAAGAGCCATTAAGAAGCATGGCAATATAACAATGATGATCATTGCTCATAGAATATCTGCAGTCCGTGATGCCGATGAAATAATCATTCTTGACCACGGTAGCATAGTTGAACGAGGAACACATGACCAACTAATGGCACTTAAAGGTAATTACTATCACACCTTCCTCACTCAATATCCAGATGAAATTCCTGCACCTTCAGACTCTTTATCACCTTCAGACTCTTTATCAACTTCAGACTCTTCAAAGGAGGTACGCTAATGGCTGTTAATACCTATAAGCAAGATGAAAAAACCTCTGACATCAGTAACAAAAGTATATTACTCAGAACAATAAGCTACTTAAAGGATTATAAACTTCAAACCACGTTTGCAATCATCATGATTGTTTTGCAAACCCTAATTGTTGCAATTCTTCCTACCCTCAGCGAAAGAGCCGTTGACGTAGACATTGCCAATGGGGATACTCAAGGGCTCATAAAAACTGTTGGACTAGCAATTATTCTAGGTCTTGCAATTTGGGCACTCACAATTGGGTACAAAAAAATTCTAGCAAACGTAACCAATAAAATTGTCTACGATTTAAGAAAGCAGGCCTTTGACCATCTTCAAACTCTGTCTCTGTACTACTTTGATTCAAGACCAACTGGAAAGATTCTAAGCCGTCTCATCAACGATGTCTCCTCTTTAAAGGACATGTTTACAAGACTCATAGCAACCTTAATTCCCAACCTAGTCTTAATAATTACAGTAGTTATTGTCATGCTTATACTCAACCCAGTCTTGAGCATTTCAGCCTTTGCAGTACTCCCCTTGTTGGTTTTAAGCCTTTACTTTGTCATGATCAAAGGCTTCAAAAACTGGATGAACTTCAGACAAAAAAACTCAAACATGAATGCTTATACCCACGAAGCCTACACGGGAATTAAAGTAATTCAAGCCTTTAATGCGGAAAAAGAAAGCATTGAAGAAGGAGACAAAATTCTTGAGGATGTTGAAAAATCTTGGGTTGTTGCAGTTCGTAGATCAGACCTCTTAAACATTGTTGTTTCTTGGTCACAAGGGCTTGGATACTTCCTATTGTACCTTTTTTCAGTGTATTGGCTCAAAATTGGGGCATCGTCTGTAGGTCAAATCATAGCATTCGCCTCATATATTTCTCTCTTCTGGCAACCAATCAGAGCCCTTGCAGCAGCATTTAACCAGTTCACAAATCAGGTCACAAGCGCACAAAGAGTCTTTGAACTTTTGGACACGCAGTCAATCCTTCAAGAAGTCCCAAATGCCAAAGAACTACATATCAAAGACGGAGAAGTTGACTTTGAACACATCTACTTCGCCTACCCCGACGAACCCGAGACAGAAGTCCTCCACGATCTCTGTCTATCTGTCCAGCCAGGTCAAATGATTGCACTTGTAGGTCCAACCGGCGCAGGCAAAACTACCATTGTCAATCTACTTTCACGCTTCTACGACCCCACCCAGGGCCGCGTTTACATCGACGCTCAAGACATTGCCACAGTCACCCTGGCATCACTACGCTCCAACGTAGGCGTCATGACCCAAGACTCCTTCCTCTTCTCCGGCACCATTCGCGAGAATCTTCTCTACGGCAAACCAAGCGCCACAGACCAAGAGATGCGCACCGCCTGCACCAAGCTAGGACTCGATGATTTCATCTCCTCTCAGCCCGATGGCTTTGATTCCCAAATCTCACAGGATTCCCTCTCACAGGGTCAAAAACAATTAATTGCCCTTGCAAGAACCCTTATTGCAGATCCAAAAATTTTGCTCTTAGATGAAGCCACCAGTGCCATTGACACACAAACAGAAGAACTAGTTCAAAAAGGCATGGCAACACTGATGAAAGGGCGCACAAGCTTCGTTGTGGCCCACCGCCTCTCAACCATTATCAAAGCAGACAAAATTCTCGTAATCCAAAACAAAGGCATTGCAGAGCAAGGCAACCACAAGGAGCTCATGGCCAAAAACGGTATCTACGCCGCCCTCTACAAAGCCCAATTTGAAGAACTCGAGTCCTGACCCAGAATTCCAAATCCCACCTAGTCAATTCCTAGTGCACCTAGTGAACCTAACTTGCCTAGCTTACCTCGCCGGCTTTCCCGTCAAACAATGATTGTATTTGCAGAGATAATTTTCTTAATTTCAGCTTCGCTCAGAGAAACATACTTTGCTATTTTCTCCACAGGAACATGGTCAGCATACATATTTCTGATATTACAAGCCTCTTTTTCTTTGGCTTTGGCTTCAGCTTCAGCAATCCCTTCTGCTTTGCCCTCAGCTCTGCCCTCAGCTCTGCCTTCAGCTCTGCCTTCAGCTCTGCCCTCAGCCCTGCCCTCAGCTCTGCCTTGTTCGAGATTTTCTCTGATTAACATATCTATTGACA
>CAVFGI010000008.1:0-60407 GCA_963621975.1 Selenomonadaceae bacterium | reverse complement strand
TAGAGCAGAGGACTCATAATCCTTTGGTCGAGAGTTCAAATCTCTCTGGGCCCATTGAATGAATGGGGAGAACTGTTGTAGACGACCCAAACGACCCAAACGTCCCAGACGACTGAAACGAC
Source organism: Selenomonadaceae bacterium (assembly GCA_963621975.1). Classification (GTDB taxonomy): domain Bacteria; phylum Spirochaetota; class Spirochaetia; order Sphaerochaetales; family Sphaerochaetaceae; genus UBA9732. Next base: position 60,285 of record CAVFGI010000008.1, on the reverse strand, counting down.
CTAGACGTCCCAAACGACCTAGACGTCCCAAACGTCCCAAACAGATTGGCAAACAGTTGAAACACTTGAAACGGATTGAGATTATTCATAGTACTGCGCTTGAGCGTGCCAGAGCTGGTTGTATTTACCAGTTACATTAACAAGGTCTTCATGGCTTCCTTGTTGGACAATGTGTCCTGAGTCAAACACAATAATTTCATCGCAGAAACGACACGAAGAGAGTCTATGACTTATGTAAACAGCAGTTTTGTTGCCAACTATGCTGTCAAACTTAGAGTAGATTTCGGCTTCAGCTAATGGGTCTAAAGCTGCAGTGGGCTCATCAAGAATGACAAATGGGGAATCTTTGTATAAAGCTCGTGCAATGGCAATCTTTTGAGCTTCTCCACCTGAAACTTCCACACCTTCTTCTTCCATATTCTTGTATAAATAAGTATCCAACCCATTTGGCAAGGTTTTCAACCTCTCCTCAAACCCAACCTTCTTTAAGCAGTCTTCAACTTTTTTGGAATCATAGTTCTTTCTACAAGCAACATTTTGAGCCAACGGAAACGATAGTAATTGAAAATCCTGGAAAACAACTGAGAATAAATTCATGTATTGAATATAATTATATTCTTTGATGTCTATCCCATCCAAAAGGATAACTCCATCAGACGGATCATAGAGTCTGCACAAAAGCTTTATAAAGGTAGTCTTTCCACTTCCATTTTCTCCAACTATTGCGGCTTTTTTACCAACTTTAAACTTAAAACTCACATGCTGTAGTGCATAGGCTGAAGAACCCGGATACTTAAACGAAACATCTCTAAACTCCACTTCATGACTCAAGGGAAGGCCATTAGAAATGCCTTTAGGAGTTGTGGCTACATCCAATGTTCCTTTACGCATATTGTTTGGAGTATCAATTAAGGAAAAGAAAAGATCTAAATAAGGAGCATTTTCAATTACAGAGCCAATACGAACAATCAATTCAGATACACCAATAAAAAGTGCTGTGCAAGCTCCAACATATTGAGTCACTGAGCCTATTCCAAAAGCCCCACCCCAAGCTTTAGCGCAAACAAAAACGTAGATTAAACCAAGAAGAAATCTAGAAACAATAGAGGATAAACCAGCAAAAAGACCCATAGGCCCTTTTGCAAGTTTTGCAAAGAATCCACCAACACCAAAAACAGAATCGAGACGCATAAAGTAATTTCTAAAATGTTCTTCTTGTGCATAGATTCTGTTGTCTAACGCCCTATCTTTGTCCTCTACCATCCTATAATAAGAAGAAAAAACCCTATTTCCAAAAGTTCCCTCATCATTACCGGTATTCCAGTAGCTCATTGCTTTATTTTCACAAGCAGATGACACAAAAGTCATAACAGCCATAAAGACAAACAAAGTCACAGAAATAAAAGGGTTATTTAGAAAAACAAAGTTAGAATCCAAAACTTTGGAAGTAAATAAGGAAACAGAAAGGCTTATGCCTCCAATAATCCTGAAGAAACTTGTAAGAAGATAATCAAAACAACAAGTTGCTTGATAAATTCCTACTCCTCTAAAGTTTCTGTTTTGCTGAATTTGTGCATTAAGGTCAAAAATCTCTTGACTAGTGGAATCAACAAAATCCATATCTAGATATTTTTCTTCCTTTATTCTGTTTTCATCAAGTGAAGTAGGAATGGTGTACCTATTATTGATATGCTTTAACATACTCCCCAGAAGGAAGAGAATTGCATCCACAGCAAGAATCCAGACAACCCACGTCTTTAACTTATTAGGGTCTCTTGTACCAGCAAGTTCGTTTATAAACTGCGCAGAGAACCAAATAGAAACATAAGGAATAGCAGAATTTACAGCATTAAAGAGAAAAGAAAATATAAAGCGTTGAGGCCTTCTCTTAAACATAAGTCGCCACGCTCTGAACAGGCCTTTTAATGCTTTGCAAAAAGAAGTTTTTTCACAGTTCGTTTTTGAACTCATCCCTAAACTCCTTTTTGTAATACTTACTTTGAACTTCAAAAATCTTCGCATAAGAGCCCTGCTTTGCTAGAAGCTCATCGTGCGTTCCCTCTTCCTCTATACCACCATTGGCAATAAAAAGAATTCTGTCACAAAACCTAGTTGAAGCCAGCCTATGCGAAATAAAAATAGATAGTTTTCCATCCGCCATGTGGCTGTATTTTTGATAGATATCGCTCTCTGCCAATGGGTCAAGCGCTGCAGTAGGTTCATCCAATACCAAGATTGGACCATCCTTATATAACGCCCTCGCCAGCATAAGACGTTGCATCTGTCCACCAGAAAGCTCCACCCCATCCGAGAAAATCTGCCGTCCCACAGGGGTCTGTATTCCCTTTGGCAACTCGCATATCTTCTGAGTAAGCGATGCCTCTTCAAGACAGCGCTCCACTTTCTTTTCATCTATATCCACATATGTTTGCGCCACATTCTCTTTTATCCCGATATCCAGCACCGAAAACTCCTGAAAAACTGCGCTAAAAAGTTTGTAATAATCCCTTCTGTTATATTCTCTTATATCTTCACCATTAAGAAGAATTCTACCCTCTGTTGGGTCTAGCAACCCACAAATGAGCTTTACAAGCGTTGTCTTTCCAGCACCATTTAAACCAACAATAGCAAGCTTTTCACCTGGAGCAATAACTAGGTTTACATGCTTGAGAATATCCGTTTGAGCGCCTGAATACCTATAAGAAACATCATCAAGAACAATCTCATATTTCTTATTGCAATCAGGAGTAAACTCCTTACCGTTTTCAAATTTAAAAGGCTCCGGCCATTCAAGGAATTCTCTAATGATTGAAATATCAAGGCTTTGTTTATGTAACGTTGAAAGTCCATCAAGAATCAGTGTCATCCACTGAGTAAAACCAGTGAGAACATTGAAATAAAGTAAAAATTGAGAAGCAGGTAACCCCTGCTCTAGAGTAATTTTAATTAAACAATAATAGGCAATAGCATTTCTTAAAAAAGTCATCACCATATCAATAACATTAGCCCAGAAATAAACAAACTCTTGCTTACATAGTACAGCGTCATAAGCTCTTTTGGCGCAGCCGTATAAATCATCAAGCCATGCCTTTAGCCCAAAAACTCTTATATCTTTGGAGAATTGCCTTTCAGTTGCAACACTACCCACATACATCATTTGCTTAACTGGGACATTAAGTTCTTCTCTGTGTATATAACCCCACTCGTTGATTTTTTTACTTGCAAAATAGCTAATTAAAGTTGTTGAAAGAACCAAAAACACAATCCAGAAATTTAAACTAGATAGAAGAAATAGATAAACTATAAAACCTATCACATTAGCAAAAATTTGTTCTAAAGTGGTCCAAATAGCCTCGGAAGCTTCAGTGTTACCATCACATGATGCCATTGCCTTAACTCTTAAAGTTTCAAAATTTGGATTCAAAGTATTTGGGTAGGACGTGTTACTGTTTTTAGCTCCCAACATACAGATAATTTCAGTACGAATACTTATTCTTCCAAATAAAGTATTTTCATTAATGTATGCCTTAAAAGCACTCAACAACGCTAAAGAACCAACAAACATGCCAATATAGGCCATCAAATTGGAAAAGGAAACCTTTTGTTCAAGTTTAGAAAGAATCACAGGAGACGTCAAAACTTCTACAATTCCAATTGTAGCAGTAAGAACAGCCATAAGTATGCAAAGACAAAAAACACTCTTACAAAACTTAAAAGAGAGCTTGAACATAAAGGCCAGATTTTGCCACATGTTGTACTTTGGCTTAGGGCTATGATCTTTTCTGTTATCTGTCATTTTTTTCTGAAGTATAAAAAAAGGTGTTGCACAATCTAGCTGTGCAACACCCTCATTAAACTTACTCGGCGTCAAAAGCCATAATAAGGCCAGCAAGCTGAGCTCTGGTCATTGTTCCCATTGGATCTAAGAGACCATCAACGGTATCAATCAGTTCGTACTCAAGACCAAAACCAATAAGGCCTTCATAGCCTTCTGGAATTTGATCTGCATCTGGATATTCACCCTGAAGATCAACAAAGTCAACAGGAATACCTACTGCCTGACAGAAATAGTAGGTATAAAGCAGGGCGTCAAGTCTTGAAAGTTCTGTGTCTGCTGGATCTGCTGGGATAATTCCATATTGAGAGAGGAAGGAAATTGCAGTTTCTGGCTCTCTGCCTCCGCCAATTTCCATATAGAAGAAGGCGGCAAGATCTCCCAAGGTTGCACTTTCATTTACTCCAAAGTTAGAACCGGAGACAGTTGTCATAAAGCCATTTTCAAAAGCATAACGAACTGCATTGTAATAAGCATTGCCTTCGGAGATATCAGAGAGGACAACACTTGAAGAATCCTGAACTCCAAATGGGTTAAGAATTTCTTCATACATATTGGAATACTTTGAAATTGCAGAAGCACTACCTGAGGTTGCATAAATGCCGTTTTCAACAAGAGCTGCATATGCTGAAGCATAGTCTGAAACCTTTTCTGCAGTAATGCTCTTAAGTTGTTCCATATACTCTACTTTCTTTTCCTGTGGAATGTTAGAGATGTGGTTGAGAATTGCACTTAGAGCGCCAGAAAGCTCGCCACTTGGTGTTGCATAACTTGAATAGCTCGAAAGGATATAACCATCAAGAGTTTCCTGATCAAGAGAATCAAGACTTTCCATGTAAGCTGGAAGCTGAGCATAAACCTCAAATGTCTCCATAATGTTTGGATCTCTGTAGGTATAAAGGTAAATACCTGCATCAGCTGCAGCTGTGTATGCACCATAGACACCATACTGATCTCTAAGCTTTGGAAGTAAGTAATTATCGTTAATCAGGCTAGAAATTGCATCAAGGTCTGCTGTGTATTCTTCAAGACCCATGTCTTCATAAGAAGCAAACATGAAGTTGAAGTTTACATTGCTATCAACAATTAATGCTAGGGAATCACCCATACTGTCAAACTCATATTCCTGAGATGGAACCTCATAATGATCAAGTTTTGCAATAAATGCATCTGCAACAGCTGAATGATTTTCATTGCTTTCCTTACTTCCTGCAAAGGCAGAAATTGCTTTGTAAGAATTGGCAAGGTTCTGCTGAATGTACTGCAAACCAGCAATCACTGCTTCAGGGTTTTCTTCAAGAGCTTGGGATACTGCATCCAAGAAGTTGTAGTAATCAAGGTAATTCAAATATGAATAATAGGCCAAGCTATCGTCTGCAGTAGCCAACATCTTATAGATAATTACATTGTAGCTTGCGCTGTTGATTGTAGATTTCAAAGACTGTTTTAAGTTTGAAACGGTGTCAGAAACACGCTGAACATCAAACTGACTATCAAAGAGAATTTCTCCAACTACGTCATAAGCCTTTTCCATATCTTCATCTAGAGCAATAAAACTAATTCTGATGAACGGATAGTACTCATTGGCTTCTTCATTATCTACAAGAGATGACTTTATTGTGATGTTGTAAAGATAACGGTTAATCAAAGTTGAAAGTTGAGTTCTGGTGTGTTCAGAAGTGTCCAATTCACCAAGAAGGTCAATGTAGAGCTTGAAGAAGTGAAGCATGTCTTTCTCAATCCAATCTGCATTCAACATAAGAGTTGCATAACCAATGCCGTCTGTATCACATTCTGCAAAGATTCTTCTTATTCCGTCTTCGCCTGTTTCGTCTGTGATGTCGTAGACTCTATATTCTTCAGGAAGGCTTTCTACTGTAACAGCTTGAAGCTGTTTTAAATATTCTGCGGTTTTATCTTCAGACTCTGCTTCTTCTACAGGAGAAGCAATTGCAGCAAGCTCTTCTTCTGACATAGAGGCCTTGATTTCAGCAAGCTTTTCTGCAAGTGCGGCATCTTTTTCTTCCTTTAGACCGGCAACAGCCTTTGTTGTTGCTAGAGCAGTTCTATTGTTCTCTAGAACATACTTCTTGAGGGCTGCAAGGAAGGTGCCATCTTGAGCATAAGTATTGAAATTATCAATGGAGTCAATGAAATTCATGTATCCAAAGAGATTTCCCATACCTGCCCAGTAATAAAGAATGCTAGGAATTGTGTTAATTCCAATCTCGCTATCTTCTGTTGTAAGCATGATAGAAAGCTTGAAGGAAGCAATGATTGCGTCAACCGCATCCTGATCAAATCCATTTTCATAGATATAGACCAAGGAATCATCAACAGTCTGCTTAAAGAGATCTGCATCTTCTTCATTGATGTTATTTGCGTAGAAATAAAGAATTTCCTCTGGACCAGTGAAATCAATGTAACAACCAAATGAGCCATATGGAATTGTTGTCTTTAAATTCTCCATCAAAACGGAACTTGAATCGCCAATCAATGTTGAAAGAAGATCAACAACAGTGATTTCTTCTTCTGTTAGATTTCCTAAAGCATAGCCATAATAGACTGTTGCAGATTTAGTTGTATCAGAGGAGGCCTCAACTGCATACTCATAGGTAGCTGAAACAGGCTCTGTGATAGGTGTATAACCGGAGTCAACAAAACCATATTCTGTCTTCTCATACTCTGAGAAATAGCCATCCAACAGCTCCAAGAAGGAATTGATATTTTCAATCTTTCCATAGATACAGGTTACCGAATTTGATGGTGTGTAATATTCCTCGTGATACTCAACCAAATCCTCCCATGTCATTTCCGGGATGTGGTCTGGGTTTCCGCCACTGCTGTTTCCTGCAATGCTACCTGGGAAGATAGTATTTTTGAAATTGTACGATGCAGCCGATTCTCTTGTATAGGATCCAAGCATCTCACTATAGACTGTTCCTTCAATTGTGAGGTTGCCTTCTTCGTCAAGGCTGTATCTCCAAGCTTCTTCATCAAAAATAGACTTATCTGTAGTAACCATCGGGTTAAAACAGCTGTCTGTGTAGAAATCTGCATACTTGAGCAGTTGGTCTTCTGACAAAGATGCAATTGGATAGGTGGTCATGAAGCTATATGTGTTAGCGTTCATATAGGTGTTGTATGTCTGGAAACTCAGGTTGAAGAAGAGAGTTTTTGATGGGTATTTCTCTGAGCCGTTAAGAGTTGTGTGTTCAAAAACGTGTGGAACTCCTGTGTCTGTCTCGGCTGGTGTCTTGAATCCAATTTCAAAAACTCTGTTTGTATCTTCATTTGAGAGATACAAGACTCGTGCACCAGTTTTAATGTGTTCGTAAAGAATTGTGTCACATCCAACTAGGTCAAAACGGCCCACATTTGTGACTACAAAACCATTAACAACATCGCCAACGGATGGTAATGTTGACTGTGCTGTCTTGCGCTCAACAACTGCCTCTGCATAAAGAGAAAAAATTGTGAGCAAGCAAAAGAGAACGGTAAGTATTTTTTTCATTCCATGCTCCTTTAAAATTTAACTGAAGCTATTATACGAACAAATGAATATTTATTCCATAATCCTTTAGTCTAAGTTCAATGCTTCAACTTTTTCAGGGTTTTTCAAAAACCTTTTTTCATTCAAATTTACTACAACTGGTCTCTGCCTCAGGCTTAATAATTACATTTTTCACCATTTAGACCCTTTTTTATTTCCTATTTGCTGTTTTCATTGTAAAATATATGTAAAATTTAAAGGGGGAAAACAAAAAATGAAAAAATTTGTTCTCTTATTCGTTGTTCTTTGTCTAACCTTCTCTCTATTCGCAGGTGGTACACAGGAAGCTAAGACAGAAGAGCTCTCTGCAGTTCAGCAGATTATTAAGCAGGCTGAGACAATGTCTCTAGAAGAACTTGCAAAAAAAGCTATTGAAGAGTCTAAGGGTGCAACATTCTACGGTGTTGGTAACTCTTCTCGTGGGAAAACAGCTCTTCCTCTTTTCATTGCTTATCTTCAGTCTATTGATCCTAGCTATACTCTCAATTCTGAGTGGCAGCAGCCAAAAGAAAACTCAATTTTTGAGATGCTCACATCAGATAGCCAGAAAGCTGTTGGAACTTTTGCAATGACATTGATTCAGGACGGAAACCAGATTGAAAGCAAGATGGTCCAGACCGGAATCCTTGACACATTCATTCCTCTTGATTGGGCACAGGCAAACAACACAACCGCTGATGCTGTTGATGGATATCTTCCACTTCAGACTCTCAACAAGATTTTCATGTACAACTGCACAGGTTCAAAAACCTATAACAACTGCTGGGATTTTGTAATGCCAGGTGAACATGGTTTGTTCATGGATATAGACTCAGAGCCAGTTGGAAGAAACTTCCTTTACACACTCACAGCAGACAAGTATGCAGCTGTTATGAAAGAAGCTTTCAATGCTCTCTCAGCAGAAAAGAAAGCTGTTCTTCAGCCAACAGTTGATGCAATGGTTGCTACAGCAAAAGAACTCGGTCTTGGTGCAGATGCAAACTACTCCCTTGCTTGGATTAAGCTTTGGATGGAGAGCTACAACAAGCAGACAGACGATGGCCCTATTTGCAACACTCTTGTAACAAATTCAGCTACAGACCAGTTTGGCCTCATTGTTTACTCAAAGCTTAGAAGTGTTCAGGAATCAGACTCTGTTTCTAAGAACAACATCAAGGTTGCAGCATATCAGGATGATTATACAGGTATTGGTGGTTATGGATATTGCCATTACTTGTTCGTAACAGACAACTCTCCACTTCCATGGACAGCATGTGCATTCATTGCTTACATGACCTGTACTCAAGATGGTTTCAGCGCTTGGGGTAAGGATATTGGCGGATACTCAAGCAACCCAGTTGTTGCAGCAGAAAACGAAGAAGTCTATCACCACTCAATTGGTGGCGAAGTTGATGGCGTTCTTGTTTATCCTTCAAATAATGACCGTGGTCTCACATGGTGGCTTGATGAAGGTCATCTTGTTGTTGAAGATCCAGAGTATTGCGCATCTGTTGCTTTCTCTGTTGGTTCTTGGATTGATTCTCTCAAGAGATACAACAACTAGTTGTTTTTAATTTATTGATTGGTGCTTAGCACTATTACTGCCCCGGGGGAAACCCTGGGGCTCGATGTATTAAGGAAACTTTTATATGCGCACTACTGCCACAATAAAAGAAGTGTCTTCCTTCACAATTAAGTGGAACAAGTTTAAAACATTCATAAGTAAACCAGAGAATGTAATTCTTGTGCTTATGGGTGTGGTTTTAACAATAACAACTGTTGCACCTATTGTAGCAATATTAAAAGACACAATTTCAATCCACGTAGGAACCATAGACCAACACCTTACAGGTAGGGCTTCAGGTTATACGCTTGTAAACTATGTGGATCTTTTTACTAGCAACCTAGCAAAGACTAATTTATGGTTGCCTCTTTTAAACACCCTGATTCTAGCAATAGGATCTTGTATTTTTGCAATTCTCTATGGAGGATTGTTTGCTTTCTTGGTTACTAGAACAAATCTTGCTTTCCGCAAGTACCTAAGTTCTATTTTTATCTTCCCTTACATCATGCCACAATGGACTCTAGCTGTAGTATGGCAGAATCTTTTTAACTCAAATGCTGTTACCGGGACATCAAATGGACTTCTAGCAACCTTAGGAATAATCATGCCAAAATGGTGGTGCATAGGACTTTTCCCAAGTATTGTTGTTCTTGGAATGCACTATGCTCCTTTTGCATATATTCTTATTGGTGGAATTTTCAAAAACATGGATTCGAACTTGGAAGAAGCGGCTACAATCCTTGATACTCCAAAGTGGAAGACAATGTTCCGCATTACTCTTCCTATGGTTAAACCGGCTATTCTTTCAACAATTCTTTTGGTTTTTGGTGGTGCTATGGGTAGTTATCCTGTTCCTCACTACCTTAAGCTTTCAACTCTTTCAACTAGATACATAACTCTTAGTGCTAGATACAAGGGAGAATCTAGTATCTTGGCTATTATCATGATGATTCTTGGTGGTGCAATCATGGTTGTGAACCAAGCAAGTTTGAAGAGTAGAAAAAATTATACCACCGTTACTGGTAAATCTGGTCAGATTTCAAAAATCAGTCTTGGTAAAGTTGGAAAATACGTTATTGCTGTGATTCTTATCATCACAACATTCTTCACTAGTATTTTCCCAATTATTTCCTTTGCTTTTGAAACGTTCCTTCCAAACCCAGGAGACTATAGTTTTCTATACACTGGAGATACGAAAAACCTCACTACGAAGTGGTGGATTACCAGTGAAAATATTACGGAAAATGGTATGTATGGACAAAAAGGTATCTTGTATAACAAAACAATTTGGAGTGCTTACAAAGGAACCTTGCTTGTTTCTCTTTCTTGTTGTCTCATTGCTGGTACTATTGGAACAATGCTAGGCTATGCAATTTCAAAGAAGAGAAGAAACAAATTTGCCAACTATGTTAATAATATTGCCTTCCTACCATATTTAATGCCTTCTATTGCTGTTGGTGCGGCTTTCTTTGTCTTATACTCTTCTGGCAAGATAAACCTGTTTAACACTTATACTGGATTGATTATTGTTGGTACGGTTAAGTATATTCCGTTTGCTTCAAGAAGTGCCTTAAACTCAATGCTCCAGCTTTCTGGAGAGATTGAGGAATCAGCAATTATTCAAGATATTCCTTGGATTAAGAGAATGACAAGAATCATTATTCCTATTCAAAAGACTTCTATCATCAGTGGTTTCTTACTTCCATTTATGACTTGTCTTAGAGAGTTGAGTTTGTTCATGCTACTCTGTTCTCAAGGATTCTTGCTTTCTACAACACTAGCTTATTTTGATGAGATGGGGCTTTATGCGTTCTCAAGTGGTATCAACTTACTGCTTATTGTTACCCTTCTTGTTTTCAATACATTAGTTAATAAACTTACCGGCGCAAGCCTTGATAGCGGCATAGGAGGTTGATGATGCCTGAAATTAGACTTGAACACGTTACAAAAAGATGGGGAAAATTCTACGCCGTAGATGATTTGAACCTTGTTATTAAAGACAACGACTTTGTTACCCTTTTGGGGCCATCAGGATGTGGGAAAACCACAACTCTTAGAATGATTGCTGGTCTTGAAACTCCTACAAGTGGAAAAATTTCTATTGGTGATAGAGTTGTTTTTGACTCCACAAATGGAATTAATGTTCCACCAAACAAAAGAAAGGTTGGTTTCTTATTCCAGAACTATGCCCTATGGCCAAACATGACTGTTTATCAGAATATTTCTTTTGGTCTTAAGAACATAAAGGAAGAACTTCCAGAATTTGATTTTGAGGCTAAGGAAGCAAGCAAGCTTATTGAAATTCTTCAAGACAAAGAAACTCTAAAAACAAATATTGAAGAATCTAAAGATAAGAGTGGAAAACTTGATATCAAAAAGGCTCAGCTCAGATTAATTGATACTTACATAATCTCAAAGTTTACAGCCGATAAACTTCTTGCGCTAAAAGATGACACAGCAATGGGTGCTTTGTTAGATGAATCCAAGAAAAAACTGGAAGAGCGCAAAGCTGCACTTGCAAATGAAGGCCAAACTCTTGATTCAGAGTTTCATATTCTAAAGGATGGAAAAGTTGTTAAGAGTGTGAGAAAGCTCACTGCTGAGGAAATTGACCTTTCTGTTCGCAGGGTTTCACGTCTTGTAAAAATTGGAATGTTCATGGACAGATACCCTGCAGAACTTTCTGGAGGTCAGCAGCAAAGAGTTGCTATTGCAAGAACTCTTGCACCAGAACCATCGGTCTTGTTTATGGATGAACCGCTATCTAACTTGGATGCAAAGCTCAGACTCGAGATGAGATATGAGCTACAGAGATTGCATGTAAATACTGGTAGTACATTTGTTTATGTCACGCACGATCAAATGGAAGCTATGACGCTGGCTACGAGAATTTGCTTGATGAATAATGGAGTACTACAGCAGTATGACCCTCCTTTGGATGTCTATAATATGCCAAATAACTTGTTTGTTGCAGATTTTGTAGGAAATCCATCTGTGAACTTTATTGATGCGCAGGGACAAATTAAGGAAGATGGTAGCGTTAGCTTGAAGATGTTAAATGGAAGAGATTTTACGTTTAAACCAGCTAAAGCCTTTGATTTTGATGCATGGTATAAGAACCGTGATGAGCAAAAGCTTGCATTTGAGACACAAGAAAAAGAGAAAATGTCTCATCATGGCTATGTAGAAAAGTCAAATAAGGATGAGTATTTTAATTATCACATTGCCAAGGTGGATGAGACAGAACTTCAAGATGAAATTCCTCGCATAGATAAACAGAGTTTTGTCATTGGCGTGAGACCAGAGTGTATTGATATTGTTGAAAATGGCTCTATCTCTGGCGAAATTTTTGGCGCTATGCCTACTGGTATGGAATCAACAATCAAAATTAATATTGATGATTTCCTCTTAACTGGTGTCATCTTTGGTAATTCTAGATTCCAAATTGGTTCTAAGGTTAACTTTGCAATCAATACAGACAGAATAATGCTCTTTGACGCTATTAGCGGAAAGTTAATTACTTTAGGAAACTTAAGCTAGTCTACAATTAAGCTAAAAGGTTTTTGCAAAAGGGTGCAACCTAATTACAGGTTGCGCCCCTTTTTTCTGCTAGAAGTTTTAAAATTTGGACAGCATTGCTTGCTGCACCTTTTCTGACTTGGTCTCCACAACACCAAAGAGTAAGCCCTTTGTCATCTGTAAGATCTTCTCGGACCCTTCCTACCCATACAAGATCTTGGTCCGTTGTATCTAAAGGTGTTGGATAATTTCTGCCTTCATAATCTTCTATAAGACGGCAGCCAGGAAAGGAATTAATAGCCTTATTTGCCTCTTCTACAGTAATTTTTCGCTTGGTTCTTATAGTAGCGGCTATTGAATGAGACCTCATAACAGGAACTCTCACGCAAGTACATGTGACTTTCAAATCTGGAAGTCCTAGGATTTTTCTGCCTTCATTTTGCATTTTCATTTCTTCTGTTGTATAAAGATTTTCTTTCTCGCTACCAATAAAAGGAATTACGTTCATTGCAATTTGATGTGGAAAAACTTTCTTTGTAATTGGCTTATTATCATGGATGTCATTCAGTTGACCAACTAATTCATCAAAACCGCCCTGCCCTGCTCCGGAAACTGCTTGATATGTACAAGCAATCATTGTTTCAATTGGAGAAATCTTAGCAAGCGGTGCTACAGCGATTAAAGTAATTATTGTTGAGCAGTTTGGATTTGCAATAATACCGTTATTTTTGAAAGCCTCTTCTCCATTGATTTCTGGAACTATTAAAGGAACATTAGGATCCATTCTAAATGCAGAACTATTATCAATATAGACAGCGCCGGATTTTACAATTGCGGGAGCAAATTTTTTAGACATATCGTTTTCAACGGCTCCAAGGACAAAATCCATCCCTTCAAAACTGTTATTTGAGGCTTCTTGAATTTCAACCTCTTTTCCATTAAATAAAATCTTTGAACCGGCACTTCTGGCACTTGCAAGAGGAAGAAGTTTCTTTACTGGAATCTTGTACTCCTGAAGAACCTTAATCATCTCTTTTCCAACGGCACCAGTGGCACCCAAAACTGCAATATTAAATTCTTTCATATTCTCCTCCAAAAGCTCTAAATAAAAATCAACCGGCAAAACCCTGATACAAAACTCTTACTGTATTTTCAAACTGACTGTTATCAACACCAACAATAATTGCAAGCTCATCTGAACCTTGCGCAATTGTTCTAATATTGATGCCCTCATTTCCAAGAGCATTAAAAACTTTTCCTGAAATTCCTGGGCGGAAAATCATCTTTCTGCCAACAGCTGCAACCAGCGCAATATTATCTTGAACCTCAACCTCTTGCGGATTGCACTGTTTCTTAATTTCACTAACAATGTCGTAGATTCTATCTTCCAAACTAGATTGCTGTAAGACCAGTGCAAATTGATCAATTCCCATTGTGATGTGTTCTGCATGGACCTTGTAATGGTCAAGAATTTCTAAAACTTTTCTTAATGTTTCGTTTGTTCCATGCATTCTCTTTGTCACTGTGAGAATAACAAAATTCTTCTTGCCTGCTATTCCAGTTATAAACCTATCATGTTCGAGATTGTTTTCATCTACTTTATCCACAATCATAGTTCCTGGATGGTCTGGCTCATTGGTGTTTCTAATGTTAAGAGCAATTCCTAGGTCCTTAACTGGTGCAATTGAATCCTCATGTAAGACAGACGCTCCCATATATGCCAATTCTCTTAACTCTGCATAAGTTATTTGTGCAATTGGACTTGGATTTGCAACAATTCTGGGATCAGCCATGAGGATTCCAGAGACATCGGTCCAGTTCTCATAGAGGTCTGCATTGCACCCCGCTGCCACCAAAGCACCTGTAATATCACTACCACCACGACTCATAATCCTTATTTTTCCAGATGGCAATGAGCCATAAAAACCTGGAATCACAAGTCCTTTTGATTTTTCAAGTGCATCTTTAACCGCATTTGCAATCTTTGAGGCAATAAATGAGCCATCATACTCCATGAAAATGCAATCCGCCGCATCCAAGAAAGTATAACCCAAGTACTCGGCCATAAGACGAGATGTCAAATATTCTCCACGAGATACTAACTCATCAACAGACATATCTTTATTAAGTCTTGCACGCAATGCATCCAAGTCATCTTCAATCTTGTATGTCAGACTTAATTCATCTCTAATCTCAATAAAGCGTTCACATATTTTGTCAAAGATATCGTCACAGGAAACACCATAAGTCAGATGCGCATGGCATAGATACAGTAAATCTGTCAACTTATGGTCATTGGGGTTGCGCTTTCCTGCCGCAGAGATAACCACAATACGTCTAGCCGGGTCAGATAGAACGATATTTTTAACTTTACTAAACTGTTTAGCGCTGGCCACTGAGGAGCCACCAAACTTTGCCACTTTAATCATAAATTCACCTCATCACATTCAGCAAAAAACAGCTTCTCACCCTTTTCTCTGAAGTTAGCTACACTCTCGTGCATTCTTTTTACACCAATTTTATCTGTATAGAGATAATCAAAGTCCCTATCTTTTGCGATAATTCTATATTGAAGCAACGGGTCAAAGAGTTTTGTTATTTCTTTATTACATCTAACAATATAATTGTGTTCACATTCTTTTGAATCATTAAAGACCATGCCAGTCTTGCAACTAGACTGAAGCATTTGCTTTTGTCCTCTTTCAACAGAAGAAACATCTCTAAGGACAGCTGATGCGGTTGGATATCTTCCAGCACCCTGTCCTCCAAATGTCATATATCCTGAATTCTTTCCTGTGTAAAAGGCCAAATTATTATTAACAAGAACTCCAGCAAATGAGTCAGATTTCTTGCACATAACCGGCTCTACATATGCATAAAGTCTTCCATGTTTATCCAATCCCGTTTTGCCCACGAGCCTAAAAGTACATTCATGAGCTTTTGCAAAGTTAAAATCAGCGACACAGATGTTTTGAATACCTTCAATATTGCATCCCTCCACTGGAAGGACATCGTAAGCAACCATGCCAATAAGCATGATTTTTCTAAGAGTATCAAGCCCTGAAAGGTCTGCTGTAGGGTCCGCTTCTGCATAACCTAAAGACTTTGCGCTCTCAAGAGCATCCTCAAAAGAAAGAGAAAACCTATCCATTGAATCTAACATGTAATTTGTTGTGCCATTTAGAATTCCACCGGCATTGAGAATAAAATCTGTTTGCCTTGCGGTGTAAATATTTTGCAAAATTGGAATTGCTCCACCACAAGCGGCACTAAACAAAAAAGAAAGATTTTTGCTAGTTGCCTTATGTAGGAGTTCTATACCGTGTGAAGCAACTAATGCCTTGTTTGAAGTAATAATGCTTTTTCCTGCCTCTAAACAACGCAATGTATACTCAAATGCAGTCTCAATTCCACCAATGCATTCAATAACAACATCAGATGGGTCATTTAAAATGTTTTCAATGGAATCCACCATCCACTTCTTTTGGGGATCAGCCTTTCCCTGTCTGACTAAAACAGAACAAACCACGTGCTCAGGACAGGCTTGCAGCATTTCATGAACGCCCTTTCCTACAACTCCGTAGCCTAATATCGATATTTTCATCTATACCTCAGTCCGTATTCTAAAAACACTTGTCTTTTTATTGGGGACAATGTATCATACCAAAAGTAAATTGACAACCCACGGGAGAGAAAAAGTGCTTGAAAATTACTTGATTGTCCATAAGAGCATTCTGCCGGATTACTTTGAGGCAGTGCTCAAGGCAAAACATATGCTTGAGGATGGAACTGCTTCAAACGTTATGCAGGCAACTAAAATGGTAGGAATTTCAAGAAGTACCTATTATAAGTATAAAGATTTCATTCTTGAGCCTACAAAAATATCGGATGGCAGAAAGGCTGTGATTTCCATGTTGCTATACCATGAGACTGGAATTCTAAGTGCTGTACTATCAAAAATTTCTGAAAATGGTGCAAGCGTACTTACAATAACACAAAGTCTTCCAATTAGGGGTAAGGCAAGCGTAACTATTACATTAGACATTAGTGAAATGCTCACTCCAATTAACAAATTATTAAAGGAACTAGAAGAGTCCTTGGGAGTGGAAAACATTAAGTTAATTGCTGTTGATTAAGCAAATTAGGAGAATATTGTTTTATGGATTATAGAAGTACAAGAAGCGATTATTGTTGCAATTCTCTTCAGGCTGTTTTACAAGGAATGTCCCCTGATGGGGGTTTATTTGTTTCCCCAGAAATCCTCTCGCAAGTGTTCGATTGGAAGTCTATGATTGGCCTTTCAACCCTTGATATGGCCCAGAAGATTCTGTCTCACCTACTGCCAGATTTTCAAGACATGGGAGATTTGGTTAAAAAAGCATATGACAATAAATTTGAGACTGAAGACCTTACTCCAGTAGTTCAAGTTGGAGAAGATTACATTCTGGAGCTCTTTAGAGGCCCAACATCGGCCTTTAAAGATGTGGCGCTATCAATGCTCCCACAGCTGATTACTGCAGCAAAAAAACAGACCAAAAGCAAAGAAGAGACCATCATTTTGACGGCAACATCAGGAGATACGGGAAAAGCTGCCATGGAAGGTTTCCGAGATGTTGAAGGGACACGCATTATTGTTTTTTATCCTGATGGTGGCGTTTCACCAATTCAGAAGGCTCAAATGGAGACACAGGAAGGAAAGAATGTGAATGTATGCGCCGTTAGAGGAAATTTTGATGACTGTCAAAGTGCAGTTAAGATGGCTTTTGAGAAAATTAATAAGCTTGCTCAGTTAAAGAGTACGAATAAGAGTTTGTCATCTGCAAATTCAATTAATATTGGGCGTTTAGCTCCTCAGGTGGTGTATTATTTCAAGGCTTATTCCCATTTAGTTACAAGAAAACGCATAAACATGGGTGCTTTGATTGATTTTGTTGTGCCCTCTGGCAATTTTGGAGATATTCTTGCTGGTTATTTTGCAAAACTAATGGGACTTCCAATTAGACATCTTGTATGTGCATCTAACGAAAACAAGGTTCTAACAGATTTTTTGACCTCTGGTATGTATGACAAACGCAGACCTTTTTACAAAACAAGTTCGCCTTCTATGGATATTTTGGTTTCTTCAAACCTTGAAAGACTTTTGTTCTTAGCTTGTAATTGCAATTCAAACAAGGTTGCATCATGGATGAAAGAACTAAAAGAACAGGGTTATTTCAAAGTAGATAGTGATGTTTTAGATACTATTCAACAGACTTTTAAAGCGTATTGTTGCACTGAAGATGAAACAATTGAAACTATTAGAAGTACTTATAATGAAAGTGGTTACCTTTGCGATCCTCACACTGCTGTTGGAATGAAGGTTGCTAAAGATTATAAAAAGGATTTTGGCAAAGAGATTCCGGTTGTTGTTCTTTCTACTGCATCACCTTACAAATTCCCTGCTGCAGTTTCAAAAGCTCTTAACCTACCGTTTGAAGGTGACGAATACAAACAAATTGAAGCTATACAGAATAAAACTGGTATTACAGTACCAAAGAATCTAAGTTCGCTTCAAAATAAACCGGTTCTTCATAATCAGGTAATTGATAAAGATAAAATTATAGACTACGTACTTGAAGTTTTAGACATATAAGAACATAAGGAGTTTTCATGGAAATTGTTTGCTTAGATCTAGAAGGAACTCTTGTCCCTGAAATTTGGATTGCCTTTGCAGAAAAAACAGGTATTTCAGACTTAAAAATCACTACTCGCGAAGAGCCTAATTACAATAAACTCATGAACTATAGAATCAATATTCTTAGAGAACATCATCTCACTCTTAAGGATATTCAAGACGTCATTTCTACAATTAGGCCAATGGACGGAGCTTTAGAATTTATAAACAAGGTTCGTCAAATCACACAAGTAGTCATTCTCTCTGATACTTTTAGGGAATTTGCCAGCCCGTTAATGAAACAACTTGGTTGGCCTACAATACTTTGTAATAGCCTTAAAATTGACAGCAACAACATGATTACGGGTATTACGCTACGGCAGGTAGATGGTAAAAGAAAAGCCATTGAAGCCTTTAGGTCAATCAACTACAAAACCTTTGCTGCGGGGGATAGCTACAACGATTTAACAATGATTCATGCGGCAGATGCTGGATGCTTATTCCGAGCTCCAGCAAAAATTCTTCAAGAAGAACCTGACTTAAAAATATGCAATGACTACAAAGAGTTTTATCAGCAAATTGAAGAGTTTTGTGAAACAGGATCCAAGGACTTTTCAACTTCTGATTGAAGAGTTTTGCACATAGCTTCAATGTTATACTGAGATAAACTACACTGTACATCACTGTCACTATCGTTTATACAGGCATTAATAATAGCCTTAAACTGCTCTTTTTCTATAGAAACAACAGTATAAGCTGGTTTTAGGGCATCAAAGCAGTTGTAGGCATTATTTAAAAGAACGAGCTTTGTTTCTAAAGAAGAAGTCTCTTTTGCTCTTTTAAGAAAATATTGAGCCTTGTCTTTGGCCTTATCCATGTCTTTCATACTCCTCTCCATTATCGCATTCCAAGATACTTCAAAACAAATTGAACGGTATCCAGTTGGTCATAAACTCGTCTAAAGATATCAAAACCCCTAAATGTTTCTACTGTAATAACTGGAATTCTTAATTGTTTTGTTACCGTTGCATTTACACTTCCATCAGGGCCAGGACCAGAAGAGCCAAAAGCGTTATGGCAAATAGTTCCATCCTCTGTAGCAAAAAGCAAATCTAAGAACATAACATCTAAGTCACCTTTTTCTGCAAAAACTTCAAGATCTGTGAAAATGTATGTACTTCCCAAGAAATCTCTGGAACTGTTGTAAATAATTGCTTCATGAAGGTCTAACACCAAAGTAGGATTTTTATCAGCAATATCGGTATAAATTGCATAGGCCAGACGTTGAGCTTCATTACCTTCAATGTCACCTGGGAAACATCTATTTAGATCTTGTTTCCCAGTAACATAGCGAGAGTCATTTTTTGCTCCATTTGCGTTAGCTGGAGCTAAAATATACAAATCCCCACTTGAGATTGTTGCTTTTTCAAGCAAAATAGCCGTATACCATGCCGCTTTTTCATCTCCGTGAACAGCGCCAACCACATAAATTGTGGGACCTTCTTTCTCACTGTGAATGTGAACTACCTGAGTTTCTGAGACCTCGCCTTCCATGAGTTTGTAGCTAGAAACAGAGACATCATATTGTTCTTCAAAGAAGTCTCCAAAATAGGAGAAATCCATATTGTAAATATCAAGATAGCTATCTGGTTCTACTGCGCTGTATCCGTTCCATTGAACTTCCACCCCGCACACAGTCACTGTTTGAAGGCCGATATTTTCTGTCTTTTCTTCTGACTTCTCTTCCCTTTCAGAGGTCTTTTTGCAAGAAAAAAAGAAACATAAAAAGAGAACTAAGAATAAAGAAAGCAGAAGCCTTTTTTTCATTGTGGATCTGTCAGGTAATAACCAATACCATTAGCCATAATTTCTTTATATGATGGCATATCTCCAAGAGAAAGACATCCGTCTTGTCCGTCATACTGTTGAGCAAACTGAACTAAACATGTTAGATGCCTTGCACAGCGTTCTGTTAGACTAATTCCATCTTCCGTGTATGGCACTGTAACTGCACCATACTGGGCTGCACGTGCGTAGAATTTGTCTTTACCAGTAACAACCAAATCAGAATCAATAGCTCCATGCAGACGACCCTGTGAAGCATTTGCTGTTTCCATGAGAATGGCAGTAGTATTGGTATAATCACCCAATTCCCTGTGAGTTAAACCATGAAGGTTTGTAGGTGAAGCCTCAATTGAGATAGCCATGTCATCTTCCACCTCCCAGACTGCAAGAGTTACAAGACTTAGCGCGTTCTCGTGGGCAACAATTGCGTTGACAGTTGTGTATTCAGGAGAAGCCTCGTGGAGGTCTACTGTAATAGAGATGTTTTCAGTCTGAATCAGTTTTGTGATGCCATATGCAACCTTCTCCGTGAAAGAACCATCCTCACGTCCCGGATATGCACGGTTTAGATTCCTTGTTTCACTTCCAGATAACTGCTGTCCAGAAGATGCATGGATATAGACTTCGCTATCTGGCCATTGATCAATTGGATTGGTAGCACGACTTCCAAAGCGAAACCATCTAGTACCATTTTGGGTATCAATGTAAAATTTGGTGGGAGCAGCTTCCTGTGGATCTGTACAACTAAAACCACTGTTATTGGCCCTTGGAATAACGTAAAGAATACCTTCTGTTGGCTGGCAATATTCAATTAAAGTCACTGCAGTGATAAACCCTGACGGTTCATTTGCATGTGTTCCACCAAGAACCAGCATACTGGCCCCTTCAACACCACTATCTAAAATGTAAACTTCAGTATCACCATTTGTTCCTTTTAGAGCAGGAAACCAATCGCTAAGCATTTTAATCTCAGTAACACCTGGACCAGCGTAAATAGGCTCTGCTTTCCATTGAGAGGTAAAGCAGATAGCTAGATAAACAACTATTACAATTACAAGGAGGCAAAAAATACTTGCTGTAAGAATGTTTTTAGGAATTCTCTTCATTTTCACCTCACTTTATAAGTAAAAGTCGTAAAATCAGCGTAACCATTACCAAAGCCGCATCAAATTGGAAGAAGATATTATTTTTCTTCTTGAACATACAAGTTGCAATTAAAGCTAGGATGAACGCCACAATAGCAAGATAAATATACTTAATCATAACCTTCCTCCTAGTTTGTCAAAAATGCAAGAGCATTTGAGTTCAGCATACAGGCAACAGCAACAGCAATGCAGACCAGAAATGGAACAATACAATTTTTGAGAACCTTTGAATATTTCAAATCAACAATTTGAGCTGCATAGTTTCCAGCTAGAGCAGTTGGAGGCATCAGATCTCCAAGACAACACGAGAAAGCCAATACTGCAGCAATTACAATATCACAACATGAAGTGTTTTGAATTATAACAAGAAGAAAAGGAACGCCAATTACTGAAGCAGCACCATAAGAGCTGACGGCACCAAAAATAGGCATAATGGTAAAGGAAGCAATGTAAACAAAAAGCATTCCAAGCCCAAGGCAACTTACAACAATCCAACCTCTTGCGCCAACAAGAGTCATAATTTGAATGAACATTCCAACACCCATGAGCTTTGCAAGAACAGGAATAGTTTTATCCATTGCCTCAAGGGCTTTATCCCAGAAATTAAACTTCTTTCCTGTAAAAAGTCCAATTATTGCAGAGATAAGGAATATAAGACATGTTCCAAATTGTGGAAAAGATGGTATAGCTTTTGACGCCACAAGCAAAACAATAAGAACAATAATTGGAAGATAAAGCTTAAAACCATACTTCCTTCCAACTTCTAGATTCAAGCCTTCCTTGAGTTTTTCAATGTCCAAATTCTTACAATACTTAAGACCTAAAAAAAGAACAGAAAAAACTGCACATGGAATTGTCATCAAAAAGAGCGGGCCATCAAAACCAATATAAGGCATATCAACTCCACCACCAATTAACATTGCAGGAATGTTAATTGGTGGAGCTGCCATACCCATGATTGCACCAATGGCCAAAATAGATCCAGCCTTATCTCTTGGAATTCCAATAAGGAGCAAAATTGGAGCCACAAGAGCCCCAGCACTAAGAACTGCCGCGGTTGAAGAACCGGTAATCATTCCAGGAAACATTATGACAAACATCAAGAGAATAAGCATTAACGCTGGAACCTTGTAAAATCTTGTAACAATTGCAGCATTAAGAGCATCTAAAGCACCAGATTCCTGAACCACTGTCATAAACAACATGGCAGTGGAAATAATTAGCATTGTATCTACATAGGTAAAAGTCCCCTCAAACAAATGCCTTAAAGGGATTCCCTGTCCACCAATAAGGGCACCAACTACGGCACCCAAAATCATGGAAACACTAACCGGTAACTTAAACAAAAGGTTTGACAGTAAAAAAACTGCCAACATGGATATTAGGCAAATGAGTTCAATGTCCATTAATTAAAAAACTTCCTTAAAGACTGTGATGGTATCCTTTGTTGCATAAACAAGGCTAATTGGAATATTGTTCTGTTCTGCATAAGTTGTAAACTTATAGTCAAAGTTTGCATCTTCTTTAAGAACAATCAAACTTGCAATTTCCATAACCATATCTGAATAGACATCTGAAAGAGTTCCACGACGTGCAGAACCACCAATATGACAACAAATAACCTTGACTTCTGGGTTAGCTTTCAAATAGTTAATAATCTCTGTAGCTCTGGCAGTTTCCTCTGCTTCTGAAATACCGGCGGCACCAAGACCTTTTGTACTTGCACCAACAGCAATAACAACTGTCTTATAACCCTTAAGAGCATCAGCGGTTGCAGTTGCATTGTAGACATAATTTACATTCTTATCCTTGTTGATATTTTTCATGACAGTATCAAGCATTGCGGCATCTGTACTCTGCCCAAAAGAAGTAATAAAAACTGGTGTTTCAAAAGTAAGTCCGTCTAGAGAACCAACAGTAACAATTCTATTTGAATCAGATGTCTGCTGGACAAAATCAACTGTCTTATTTGGGTCGTACTCTGCATCAACAGTACCTGTTGAAGGAGTTGTTGCTGTTTCAGTTGTAGCAACAGATGTACTAGATGTGCTTGCTGCACTAGATGTATTTGAAGAAGAGCTTGAGCCCTTACTGCAAGAAACAAACGCAAAAACCATAAAAACAACTAAGATTGAAATGAATAATTTTTTCATTATATAAACCTCCAATTTTAAACTATTCAATAACTATTCAACACTCTTGAGAAGATTCTCAAGACCCCCATTTACAATATCACTATAACTACCAAGACCTTCAAAGGCTATAGCTTTTTCAGAATAAGTTTCACTATAGGCCTCTGCAAGGTATGAAATACAGGTAATATGCCTTGCCACCCTATCAACTAACGGATAACCATCTTCTGGGACGTCAAAATATACGTAACCATCCTTGTGAGCCTGAATATAGTTTGGCTCATTTCCATTGATAATTAAATCATCATCCATCTTACCATGAAGAGGACCCATGGATGGGTTGTATGTTTCCATAAGCGTCATCATAGAAGAGGTATTGTCACCTAAACTTCTATGTGAAAGTCCATAAGACGTCACACCGGAGTACTCTGCACGCATATCCAAATCATCAAGTTGCATATTCAAAGCCATAGTACTTGCAATAACCATGGCCGTTGAATTATCGGCCTTTTGATTTACCATGGTGCAATCAAGATATAGGAATTCAGGAGAGCCTTCGTGCATGTCCATTGTTATATTGATGTCCTCTTGTACAATTAAATTAAAAATTCCTGCACAAACTCTCTCAGTTAGGACACCGTTCTCGTTTCCATAGTACAACCTGTTAACGTTGCGAATTTCAGCACTTTCAGTTCCAACTAGTTTTCTTCCAGATGTTCCTTCGTAATAAGTGTAATCTGGCCACTGATCCACAGGGTTAGTCAATCTATTACCAACACGGAATGTTCTCACACTTCCGTCAGCTAAAGTAATTGAGAAGAAATCTTGCATTCCATCAAGTGGAGAGGTGTGGGAAAAACCACTTTTATTCGTTCTTGGAATTATATAAACTTTGCCCTGAGTAACTTTAATATTCTCAATAAGGGCAATAGCAGAAATAAGTCCAGCACTCTCATTTGGATGTGTTCCACCAAGGATGAGAAAACTTCCTCCCTCTACACCACTATCAAAAACGTAAATTTCTGTATCTAAATCCGTGTCCTTCAAACCTTCACAATACTCGGAAAGCATTTTAATCTCAGTGAGACTAGGATTATATGCAATAGGTTCATCTTTTTGCATTGCAACAAAATCAATGCTAGCCATAATAGCAAATAATAGGGCAACTGCAATCACGCCGATATTTTTAATATAACTCATACTGCCCCCTATTTTATATGTAGTGCTCTAAGTGCAAACGTCACAAGAACAACAGCAATACACACCAACTCCGTAAAAGGCCTTTTTTTGACAATATTAAAAAGCAGAAGTAGAGCAAAAACCGAGATTATAAAGTAATAAATCACCTGCAACATCTTCCACCTCCTACAAAATCAAAAAATTCATGTTATTGCCACACAGCACCATAACAACACCCATTACCAGCACCAAAAGCGCCACCGGTCCTATACACTTAATCCACTCAGCTTTTTCAACTTTCCCTTCTAGCCCGATATTTCTACAAACCTCTTCAGCAATACCACCCTTACGCGTGATAAGACCAACTAAGGCAAGTGCAACACTACAGCCAGAGACCACAACAGTATTTGCAAGCCAACCAATGGGGAATACTGCATATGTGATTAAGAATGCTGGAATTGGAATTGAGAAGAAATATCCAATCATTAAAGAAACTGCCATTAGAACCAACATAACGTACCTTGTGTCGTATGGAAGAATCCACAGACTATAAAGACCTCGGACCCCAGACATTGAACTCACTTCAATAAAACTACCAAGAGCAAACACAATTGCACATGGAACAACGGCCTTCATTGCACCTTCTGAAAGAACATCCAAGGTTGTTTTGATACTCCCAAAGCCCTTGCAAGCCACAATTACAAGAATTGTTGCAATAAAGAAAACAAGGGTAAGCCCACCAATATAAACAAAGGAAGAAAGAAGTCCATCAATTAAAACAGCAATTCCAACAAAAGCGAGAACAATCAGAGATAATAATGCTCCTCTTTCTGATTTTGACTCTTCTTTTGACTCCTCTTTTGGACTTACAGAAGCTAAAACGTTTCTTTGGTACATTGCAAAGAAAAAGAAAGCAGGAAGAGCTATAAGAAGCAAAGGAAGAAAAAAACCAACATAAGGTGTTGGAAGTACACTTCCAGCTCCATTTGCAGCAATTATTGCGAGGATACAATTGGGAGGAAGGATCACTCCAAGAAATGAACCCACAATAACAACAATAGAAGCCTTTTTCTTATCTTCAAGGGCATTTCCCACTAGCTTTCCGGTTGTAAGAATACTTGCACTTGCAAATCCAGTAAGCATAGAAGGAACAGCAACAAAAAATAGAACTAAAAAGGCTTTAAGAATTGAATTTTTCACTGCACCAATTTTCTTAAAAAGTAAATCAAATGCACCACTTTTGTTTAAACAAAAAACCAAAAGAGATGCAGAAAAAACACAAAGTAAACTATCTAAAAAACCAAAAGGACCTTCAACAATCTCTCTGAATCTAATACCCATTCCTGCTACAAGACTTCCTGCAACTGAGGCAACAAATAAGAAAAAGACAGACCATTTTTTGTCGTTCTTTGTGGCTATAGAACCCCCAATAGATACAGCAAACATCACGAGGGCGACAACTACTTCTTCTCTCATATTTATTTCCTCAAAATCAATATGCTGCAGCTCCGTAATGTCTGCGGTTATCGCCTATTGCATAGAACATACCATCTTTTATCTCAATAGCTGCAACGTTTCCAACATGAGAGCTGTATTCCATATTAGAATCAAGAACATTGTAACCCATTGCCTCTACAGCTGAGATTGTTTCTTCACTGTAGCCACCCTCAATATAAAGATCCTTAATTGTCATTCCATCTTTCCAAATTCGTGGAGCATTTACAGCTTCAGCAATGTCCATTCCAAAATCTACATAGTTTACAATGGTTGCTAATGCTGCAGATACTAAAGCCCAGTTACCAGGAGACCCAAGTACAAGCACTGGCTTTCCTGTTTCATCAGCTACAATGGTAGGACAGATTGTTGAACAAACCTTTATATAAGGCATAAGCATATTTACAGATGCTGTAGAACTATTGTTAAGGTTTGAAAGATGGGCTGTAAAGATAAAGCCTGTTCCTGGAACGGCAACAGCACTACCAAAGTTAATGCCATTAGTATTAGTTGTAGACACCACGTTGCCATATTTATCTGCTACAACCATGTGGCTTGTACCACCCTGATCAATTGCATTACTTGCCACCACTTCCTGTCCTGTTGCATTAAGGGAGACCTTAAGTCTACCAGCACCCTGCATCTTAGCCTTTGAATTAGGATTAACCTTTGCAGCGCGTTC
This sequence comes from Selenomonadaceae bacterium, assembly GCA_963621975.1. Taxonomy (GTDB): domain Bacteria; phylum Spirochaetota; class Spirochaetia; order Sphaerochaetales; family Sphaerochaetaceae; genus UBA9732. The sequence goes on along the minus strand of CAVFGI010000008.1, from coordinate 33,705 downwards.
TGCTGCATATTCCTTTGAGATAATTGTTTCAACTGGACAGTCGTAGTAGGTTGGATCTGACATGTAAGCATTTCCATCCTTATAGCCAAGAGTAAATGCTTCAGCCATAAGGTTAACTGTTTCTGCACTATTGGCACCATAACTTGCAAGATCAAAATTCTCAAGAACATTCAAAGCCTCAAGAAGAGCTGCTCCACCAGTGGATGGTCCATTGACGGTATACACTGTATAACCCCTGTATGTGGTTGAGATTGGCTCACGAATAACAGCCTTATATTGAGCAAAATCTTCACGAGTTAAAATACCACCAAGGCTTTGAATAAATTGGACCATTTTATCTGTGAAATCACTATCATAGAAGCCTTTAATTCCTTCATTGGCAATAAGTTCATAGGTATCTGCAAGATCATTATTTGTAATAATATCGCCAACACTATATAAGAAGCCTTCATCTGTATAGAGTCCAAGTGTATAGTCATAAGCGCTTAGATTCTCGTAACGGCCTTCAATATTTGTATTCCATCTTTCTGTAACTGGGAAACCCTCTCTTGCAAGTTTAATAACTGGAGCAAGAACCTCAGCTGCCGTCATTGTTCCCCAGTTTTCTAGAGCTGTAAGAGTGCCATAAACTTGACCTGGAATTGCAATAGATTGAACTGAAGGAGGATTATCTGAACTTGAAGTATCAATAGTATCAGCAATAGCAGCACCCGGGGCCTGAGTTAAGTACTCAATGGTGATATACTTATTCTCTTCTGCAAGATAAACATTCATTTGGCCTGCACCACCAATACCTGTTGCAGCTGGTTCTAAAAGGCCAACAGCGTAAATCATGGCAACTGCTGCGTCAACAGCATTTCCACCCTGTTCTAGAATATCAACAGCAATTTGTGCTGCAATTGGACTTGCACAAGCTGCTGCCCCATTGGTTCCAACAGCACCAGTACCAAAGATATCACTAGCCCATTCATAAGTAATTGGGTCTTCCTTCTCTTCTTCTATTACTTCTTCTTTTGCTACTTCCGTAATCTGATTTTCTGTTTCTTGTACTGTTGTTACAGCAGTTACAGCTTCCTGAGTTACCTCTTGTTTCACCTCTTGCTTTGAACAACCTACAAGAATAAATGTAAGTAATACAACAAGAAGCATTGTCAACTTGCAAAGATTTTTTTTCATGTTCTATCCTTTTATTATCAGACAACACGCCACCATTCGGTGGCGTGCATGGTCTTTAGTGCATAGTCTTCAATTAAAACTATCAGTTAACTTCAATTGATACCAAATTACTATCAACTGCAAGATTTAATGCAAGAACATCCTCTCTGTATAGGCGTTCTACTGTGCCATCTGCATAAGTAAGCTTGTACTGACAAACGTCTGCCATACCAATTTGTTCAAAAACACTAGCAAGGCTCAGTCCGTCTTTTGGAATGTAGACAAAAGCATCTTCATCAAGAATGTAATAACCAGCATTAAATACTGCACCTTCTGTCTTTGACTGTTCTTGTCCAAGAGTGATGTACTCACCGGATGCATGCCATGCAATGTATTTCTTTGTGAAATGTTCATACTCTTCATCTCTTGCATATCCATCCTTATAAGAGATAACCTTGACACTTGCACTTGGCGTAACGTCAAACTTAGCAAAGAGGTCTGCAACTAGGTAGCATCCCGGATAAGCGTGCAATGCAGTTGTTGATGTTGGATAATAAGTGCCAGCCCTGTTCTGCAAATATGGTGCTTCAACTCCGTAAACTCCCTTTGCATTGAGAAGCATGACCATTCTGTAAACACCATCACCTTCAATCTTAGATTCCTTTGAGACTCCTTCAACTGTTACGCTATAGACATCTTTAAGCTTCACATCACCACAAACAAGAGTGATTACTCTGTCATCTTCATAAACAATCTTTGCACTTGCAAGTTGCTCTGCTGTAAGAGTTACCTGCTCGCCAGTTACAGATTCAAAAACAAAACCAGTTGCAGGGACAAGTCCTACTCCTTCTGCTACGTAAAGTAGATCTTCAAAACCTTCTTCTGGCATAAAAACAAGAGCTTCATTACCAACCACACACCAGCCTTTATACCAAACATCTGAAGATTCTTTTTGGTTTGGACCTACAAAGAGATCATAATCGTAAGCTGGATTGTCCTTAACAAAGCTAACATATTTTCCACGGAAGACCGATAACTTACAGGTATCGGTATAAAAATCGGCATAAGCAACCGTTAAAACATCTGAATCATCTGCAGGAGTGAACCACAAATTCGCATCAATTATCTCACCAAGCTTGTAGCTCTTATGCCATTCTTTTGCATTGTAGCACTGGGATGAAGCTTCAAGCCCTTCAAAAGAATTATTCAGGATGATTATATGTTGCATTCCTTCTGTTTTTTCAGATATTGACTGTGCAAATACTGAAGTCAGAGCAACACAAACGAGCAACATTGCGACAACAAATTTTTTCATGTTCTATCTCCTCTTTGTGTAAATATACGTTAGGATAAATTTTCACATGCCTATACGCAATGTGTCAAGAAAAACTTGATTCTAGGTACCTACAAAACGTTTTCCTATAACAAAAGTCTTTGTTGCACATCTAGATTTCTCGTCTTACAATATCCATGTTTAATCACAATCCGGAGATATAAAATGCAAGATCAAAGTTTCATCGCACGCACTAGTGGCCTTAAGGGCAAGGATTACCTTGGCTATGCAATGGTAGACGCCGCAGGATGTCTTGTTTTCAGCCTAGTAACTACATTGCTTCAGAAATTTTACACCGATATTTTTCATCTTAGCCCACTCTTTATCATGGTAATGTTTATTGTTGCCCGCATTTGGGATGCAATCAATGACCCTATGATGGGAAGAATATGTGACACAGTTAAACCAAGTAAATATGGTAGATACAAGCAGTGGTTTCTCTACATTGCAGCCCCATTAGCAATTATCTCTATCTTAATGTTCGTTAAATGGCCAGGACTTGGAGAAGATGGACATTATACTCAAACGTGTATTTATGCCACAGTGACCTATATTTTGTTTGGTATGGCATACACTGTACTCCAAATTCCTTATGGCTCCCTAGCTTCAGTTGTGACCACAGATGAAGGAGAAAGAAACAAACTTTCTGTATTTAGATCTATTGGAGCAGCCCTTGGCTCTATTCCGGTTTTGTTAATTGCAAGCTTTGCGTATGCAAAACGCCTTGATGAAGCAGGAAATGTTGTAATGGGAGAAAATGGCAAAGCAATAACAGATCTTCAATACAAACCTGTAATCATTGGTGTAATTATTATGTCTATATGTTCAATGATAATGCTCCTTGTTTGCTTTGTTTTAAACAAAGAAAGAGTAAAAACAAAACCACAGCCAAAAGAGAAAGGAGCAACAGCAAAAGCAATTAAAACTCTTTTCAAAAACCGTGCTTTTTTCTCAATTAGCCTTACTGCCATGCTCCTACTTGCAGGGCAAATGTTCACACAGAGTTTCTACACCTATGTTTTTGATGATTACTTTCATGCAAACTGGATGAACCTTGCTACTCAAGCCTGCACTTACTCTCCAATGATTATCATGATGTTCATTCTTCCAAAGATGGCTCGTAAAATTGGGAAAAAAGAAGTCTGTTCTGTTGGTGTTGCAGTAGCAGCTCTTGCAAATATAGTTCTATTCTTCCTTCGTGGAGTTGAACCTTCAATTCTTATGTGGATATTCCTAGTAATGTGCTTTATTAGCGGTTGTGGCCTTACCACTGTTGTAATGCAACTTTGGGCTATGGCTACTGATGCCACGGATGATATTGAAGTTACAACAGGAAGCAGAGATGATGGAACAGCGTATTCAGTTTTCAATTTCTTTAGAAAGATAGGTCAAGTTATAAGTGCAATTTGTGTAAACGGGGCTCTCATTGGCATGAATTACAAATACAACAAGGGAGCTGTCCAAACGCTTGAGAACCTAAAGAAGATGTACGACCTTGCCACCCTTATTCCTGCAATCATGTTTGGACTTATGGCGCTCATACTCTTTGTATTTTATCCACTTTCTCGCCAAAAAGTAACAGAGCTTCAGGTCCTTAAAGAGCAAAAACTCAAAGAATCCTACGAGAACAAAACTATTGAAATTTAGAGAATGAAAGAATCGAGCAATACTTCCTAATTTGGAAAAATATCTCTTTCAAATATTTGGATTAATTTACCAATTCCTCTCACTGTTACTTCTTAGCTGTTGTAGCTGTTGCAACTTTTTTGTTACTGGAATCAAGAACGTTCGTAAATACGGCTGTTGTGAAAATTATTCTCCAAATCCAAGACAAAAACATAAGGAAGAAAAGTACAGCAGCAAGGGAGCCATAGATGACAAACTTACTGACTGAAAACTTAACAACAAGTTTAAAAACAAACTCCAGTGTAAATATCATTAAAGCACCTAGAGCCGCACCTATAGCTGCAGCACTAGGAGAAACGTCACAATCTGGCAAAAAATACAACATTCCAAAAAGAGTAAAATAGCCCATTACCTTAGAGACTAGAAATCTCCATAAATCCTCTGCCTTACTGGATGAAAAGCCACCTTCAAAAGACAAGAAAGAAGCTAAAACTCTTGTGTAAAACGTTACAAGAAGAGCAATTGCTATCATTCCAACAATCATTGATACTGCATACTTGCCAATTCTAACGGCTTTATTTCTTTTATTGGAGCAATGAAAGAACCTATTTAATGTAACATGCAATGTATCTATAAGAAGTAAAAAGGTAACAAAAAAAGAAACAAAGCTAATTATTCCCAAGCTCATAGCGTTGCTTAAAAACCTGTTCAAATAATTTATAAGCACTGTTCCATTTTCAGAACCAAAGGTCTCTATTAAAAACAGTTCAACAACCTTAATTACAGGCTCAGTAAAACCTAAAGAACTTATAAACGAGTAGACAAAAGCCAAGCAAGGCACTAAGGCAACCAAAGAGGTATAAACCATTCCGTTGGAAATCAAAACAACATTGTCATCAGAGAACCGGCTTAGACAACTTTTAAAGATGTTCCAAACTTTTATTATTGAATCTTTCCTTTTCATAGAATCTCAGAAGCTACTGCAAATGTTTCTCAAGCCAGTTGGAAAGAATTTCGTAAATTTCTTTTTTGTTGGTCTCGTTCAATAGCTCGTGTCTTGCATCTGGAATAAGTTTTAAGGTTACATCAACAATGCCAGCATCAGAATAAAGCTTGTAAACTTTCTTAACACCCTTTCCATAATCACCTACAGGGTCCATGTCTCCACTGATAATTAACAAAGGAAGATCCTTTGGCAATGATTCTGCGTTCTCGCGATTATTAGCAACTTCAACTCCAGTAAGAAGATCATAGAAAAAACCATTTGTACATAAGAATCCACATTTCTCATCTTTAATGTACTTTTCAACCTCTTTTTGATCCCTAGACAACCAGTCAAAATCGGTAATAGTTGGACTAAAAGGCTTGTTAAAAGAACCAAAAGATAGGTTGTTTAAAACTGTTCCTGGAGCCTTAGAACCATTTTTCTTTATTTGATGCTTGGCAACCATTTTACCTATTTTACCAACCAAACCTTTGCTACAGCCTGTTCCCATGATAATAACGCCTGTATAAAAATCGGGATGTTTGACCATGACAGTTCTCGCAAGAAAACTGCCCATACTATGTCCCATAAGGAATGTCGTGTTGGCTCCATACTGAGAAGTGATAAAATCTGCTAACTCAAATGCATCATCCGCAATCCTGTTCCATCCATCTGTCTCTGCAAACCAACCTATTTCGTCTTCCGATGCCGTAGCTCCATGCCCTCTGTGGTCATTAGCGAAAACTGCTATACCTTTTTTATTCAAATAACGTGCAAATTTCTCGTATCTATCGCTATATTCTGCCATTCCATGCAAAATCTGTAAGAAGGCTCTAATTTCTATATTTGGAGAAGGCAACCAGAGGTTATATGCTAATTTATGTCCGTCAGAACAAATAAAAATATTATCTGCCATACACCCTCCATTTCCTTGAAATTAAATTATCTATTTGGAAATAATATAAATGTTATACTAACATGTGGAAAAAAACCTTACAAGAGCTATTTTGGTCTGTAACATACAGTTACAAAACATTTTAACCAAGACTTGACCGCTTTTCTTAACATCAGTTTAGTGTTATAATTTATTATGAAAGGAAGACAGATGTGATAGAACAAAATCTAGACTTTCAAAAACAAAAATTTCTGCTCGTTGCAAGCGATATTCACAATAACGAACACGCTTTTGAAGAACTTGCAAAAATTGCAAATCACCCTAATTGTATTGCTTTTCTTTATGCTGGAGATTTAAATGTTGAAAATTATTTCATAGGAGAGATTCTACAATACAGAAACTTTGTTTTTTTGCCTGTTCTTGGTAACTGCGATAATCCTTGGGCCTTTTGTGACATTAATGTTCCACAACCTCCATACTATAGAACATTGAGCTATTCTAACAGTAGTGGAAAACTAGATATTTATATGTCACATGGGCATTTATATCCTTTTCCAACAGAAGAAAACATAGGAGAGAAACATTTTAATCTAATTATTAATGGACACAGTCATGTAGGACTTATACAACAAGAAAACAATATAATCCTCTTCAACCCAGGTTCTCCTTCTCAACCTAGAGGCAATTGTATTCCCTCTTATGGTGTCATTTTAATTCCAAATTCAGGTTGCTTTAGCGTTGAACTTAGAAAAACTGAGAGCAATACCCTTCTTTCTCAAAAGGCAATACCTTTGAATTAAATCAAAAATTGGAACAATCTCATTTGTTTTGGCATTACTCTCTGGATCTACAGAAAAATGAGGAGGTAAATTCTCAAAAGAATCCTCTAGCATGTCATAACCCAAAGCTTTGTTTGTTTCATAAACAACAATCCAACACAAATTCCCAAGACTTAGAATATCTTGATCAGAAACTGGAACTTTTAAGAAAGAGTTGAGAACTTCAGCAAAAAGCTTTGGTTTAAGTACCTTTATAGCCGAATTCGGTATTATTTTTGAAGCTATTTTAATAAATTTGTGGTTATCCACCATAACTGGAACAATCAAAGAAGAAAGCATTCCAAAAGAAGAAAGGCCCATTGAAAGTGTCTCATTAAAGACAGCCCAAAGGGCAGGATCTTTACTGCAAAGATTTGAAGAAATTTCAAACTGATTGTGGATTCCAAGACCCATTACGTCTGTTATTGCTTGGGAGAATGCTCCTCTATAGTCACAAGGCCCACACTCAAGACCCCTTATTTCATAGGCAAAAGAACTATCTTCATATGCTAACCCTAATGCTTTTACTCCAAAACTTAATGGCTCTCCTTGTCCAACTCTTCGTGCAATCATTTCAATAAGAGGTAAGACACATTCATTTTTGGTAAAATCAAAGTCTTTCTCTAACGCTGTAAACAGGCCAACTTCTTTTGCTTGCAATGCCCAACCTAAAACATTTCCTGTTGAAATAGGATCAAGACCCATATCAAGGCACAAAGAATGTCTAACCAATATTTTATTAATATCAAAACATTCTAAATTTGATCCAAGCATTAAAAGAGATTGATAGTCTGGTAAAACAAAACCATCATTATTTAGGTGCTTGCAAAGAATTGGACAATTTATGCATCCTACGTGGTCTTTTCCAAACCGCCTTGTCACTTCTTCTCCACTTAAATGAAAAAGTCTAGGGTCTGTCCTTCTTCTAAAATTACTAACAGGAGCCCAACCATAATGGTTTGCATTGGAGATTAGACAGGCAGAGCCACTGCATTGCATTTGAATACAATGAAAACTCTCAGCACAAGTTTTTCTTAACTTTTCAATTGCAACTTCCTTGTCTTTGTCATCTAAACCTTTAGACTCTGTTGAAAAACCTGTGATGCTTATAGCCTTGATGTTTTTAACTCCAAAGACAGTCCCCAAACCACCTCTACCTATTGTAGAACCCTCACAAACAACAGAAGCATATGGAACTTTTTGTTCACCTGCAGGGCCTATAGACAAAATGGTTCTCATGGAATTTGAACCAATAAGACTTTCCATTTGACTTACTGTATGACCAATAAAAGACTCTGAGGTATTAAAGGAAACTCCGCTTTTTTGAATCTCTACTATGGTAGGACGTCTAAGTCTACCTATTATTACTAATGCAGCATAGCCAAGATTGTCTAGTCTCATCCCAATAGTATTGGTAACAGAATATGAAGACAAAGATTTTGTAACTGGAGATAAAAAAGCACAGCCTACAGTTTCGCCCCCAGGAACACACATGTTTGTCAGAACACTAGAAGTAAAAACTATAGGATTGTCAGATTCATAAGAAGAGGGTAACTCAATATTAGGACCAACAAAACGCGCCCAAAGTCTTGTTGCTAAAGCAGGTCCAGATACGTAGGCATCAAGATAATCTTGTGGGATATCCCAATCATAGTAGCTTTCTTCAGATAGATTAAGAACAAAGGCTTTTGCAGTTCGTTTTGAGAAAAAGGATTCTCGTACAGGCTTTAGAGAGTCTAGGATTTCAAGTTTTTCTTCAAGTTTAGCCCTATTCATGATGCCTCTCCCAATTATTTTTGGTAAATTTCATCTAGCATATCATTCGTTTCAAATCTAGAAAAGAAGTCTATTTAGTTGAATAGCATTTTATTCGTAATCACTCTCCCCAATAAACTCTCTTAACAGTGAGTCACTTGGCACCAAGTAAGAAGGAATTGGATAGACATTTTCAAGGAAAGAAAGCAATCTCCGTGCCTGAGTATATGCTTCTCCAGAGCTTGGCGGAACCTCTTTTAAAAGAGGTTGAACAAATGGAGAAAGAACTCCAATTTCATAATCCAAAGCACTGTTAAACATCACATCTGCATTGTTTTGGTTTGGAAAAATGTGAATACGCTCTCCACGAGCAACACTTGACCACATAAGAAGAGTCTCTTCTGCACTTGAATTGCGAGTTCTGTAATCCCTAAGAACCCTTCTGAGAATTCTATCATCTGTGGTTGAAACCCTATTGCAATCGTCCATGTTTAACTGAGTTAAGGCAGAAATATATATCTTAAATGCATACTTAGCCTCAATTTTTGAAGTAATTTGCGGATTTAGGCCATGAAGTCCCTCAATTACAAAGATTGTTTTCTCCGTAAGCCTAATAGGTTTATTCTCGTAATAAGTTTCTTGCCTGGGAAAACTAAACCTAGGAAGATCTACTTCTTTTCCAGAAAACAAATCCTTCATATTCTGGTCAAACAACGCAATATTTAAAGCCTCCAAAGCTTCCAAATCAGGTTTACCATCTATATCTAAGGGAGCCTCGTTACGCTTTTTATAATAATCGTCCAACGAAATCCTAATTGGCTCGTGGTCTAGAAGTCTCAACTGCTCGCAAACACGTTTTGCAAAGGTAGTCTTTCCAGAAGACGACGGACCAGCCACAAAGACAGCCTTCTTCTTGCCAGCGACAATTTTATCTGCAATTTCTGCAATCTTACGTCTTTGTAGCGTCTCAGACAGTCTAACATACTCTGCAAGTCCATTTTCTGAACAACACTTATTAAGCTCACCAACACATCTAATTCCCAGATATTTTCCCCACCTCTTATTCTCCATGTAGACCTTATACATTGCAGAATTGTCTCGGGCAGCCACCACGCTTTTTACGTTATTTGCAACAGGATATCGCAATAACATACCTGAATTGCCATACTTAGTCAGCTCCCACACACTTAAGACCGATGTATTAGGTGCTATTGGCTCATATGCAATATTGCAATACTTTTGCTTTTTATTAGATATCTCATAGACCTCAACAAAAGGATTGTTTTGAGACTCCAAAAGCAATGCAGTAGCATCATAGCCTTCTTCTTTGAAATACTTTATAGCTTCTTGAATGGAAAGATTTCTGTTTTTGATTTGAAGATTAGCATCAACCAGCTGATGCATTTTATTAGCTAAAGATTTTACTTGGGCTTCTGTAGTTTTATATTCATCATCAAAGCTGAAATAAAAACCGTCGCCCAAAGCATGACCAATGACCAAATGTCTTTTTGGGAAAACCTGTTTTGTAGCATAGAACAGCAAAAAACATATACTGTGCCTATAAATACGTCTTCCAAAGCTCTCAAAAGCCCTTATTGGCTTAACTTCACAAGACATTTGAATATGACTACTAATAGGACAAAGCTGTCCATTAACAAAGGCACCAATAATTGGATTATCAAGATAATCAATAGGCTTTTCACTATAATTAGGTTCAAGCAATCCTGCTTTTACAAAAACACTCTCAACTGAGGTATAGGCTGGAACTTTATACTCTTTTTCATCTATTTGAATTGAAATTTCGTTACTCATAATAAAACTATACCATCATTTTGCAAAAACGCAAAATCTCAATGAGAAAGAAGTTCTGGAGAGTGTTGGATTTTTTCAACTAAAGAAATAGCTTCCTTAGAAAGAAGATAGTTATAAGTTGTTTCTGGAACAAGTTTCTTCAATTTAACAAAGTCTTTTTCAAATATTGCCTTTCTAACAGAAGAAGCACTGATTGCATCTCCGTCAACTTCCAATCTTGGAATCAAATCTAATTTGATTGAAGCCTTTGGCAATTCTTCACTTAGAACCTGATTGTAAATACTTGTCACAACACTAATTGGTTCTGTTCCCACAAATCTGATTTTAATGTTAAGGGCGCTAGCAATTCTCTTAAAAAGCTGAGCATCTAGCTTTGCATGAACCCTCATTACATCATCATCGTCTTTTAGAAAATAACTTGGAAATGTAGCATTGCTGATAATATAGGAACCACTTTCATGAATTTTAACGTTCTTTAGATCTGAGACTCCCTCTTTTATCAACTTTAATCTTACAGAATATGGCACCAAAGACATATCCTCACTAACTACAAACAAATGAAGATGGTCACACAGACCACAGGCTTGTTCAATTAAATATCTATGTCCTTTGGTAAAAGGATTTGCATTCATGACAATGCTGCCAGAAAGTCCTTGAGTAAATTTCAATCCAGACAACGAATCAAGATACGAAGAAAACCCGTCTTTAATGTTTTCCATAAAAACAAGAGACCCATCAACACGAGCTATTTCATAAAATCCAAGGTCTGCAAAAAATTTGCTGGCAGATGGCTTTGTATATAAGAAAACGTGCTTGTTCCCCCTTAGGAACTCCCACTCAAGAAGATGACCCAAAACAAGATTTAGAAGATTTTCACCTCTATGCTGTGAGCTTACGGCAAAACATCTTAAAGTGTTTCCAAAGGCAGAACCTGTGGCAATAACATTATAATCAGAATCAAAAACAGCACATATGTGTTCAAGATTTCTATCTCTGTTAATTCCTTCTTGTATAAGAAGTTCATCTATTTTTTTTAGAGTTCGGGTATCGGATGCACTTACTGTTGAGACAAAATAATCAGACATTGAAACGTTCCTTCAAAAAGTGCAAGAAAAAACAAACTGCAAGAAGATCTGCAGATCCTCCTGGCGAAAGATTTTCCAATATAAAATACTCATCCATCTTTTCAATGTCAGAAATGTCAAACGAATCAGAAGAAAACAAATCAGAGGCCTTTTTCATGGCTTCATTTGCCTTTTCTATGCCACCCCGTGCAACCATATTTGTATCTGAAAGTTGAGAAATTAGTGTTATTAGAACTCTTGAGCCTGCTTCCTCCAAAGACAACCCTGCTTGTAAGTATTCTTCAAGCATAGGAAGCCCAATTTCTTTTACTGTAGGCAGTCCGTCCTCAAGTTCTCCTCGAATTCCTCTAAGTCCATATTGGGTAAATAAACGTTTGCCATTAGTGTCATTAAGATTATCTTGAAGTTCATCAGTTATGCCGTTTGTCATCAAAGCACAACAATCAAAAATATCGGCCTTTTTTATTGCAGTAAAACCTGCTGCGCAACAGACTATTCCAAGAGAGAATATGGCTCCCTTGTGGGTATTAACCCCTTGGGTTTCAAAAAACATTGCTTGTTCGGCGTTCTTGCCTAGTTTTCTCAACTCTGCAAAACATTGCTTGGGATCAGTAGAATTCCAGCCAAGGCAATACGCTTGCTGAAAATATGGGAATAAGACAGATGCACTTGACGAAAAAGTGAACAAATCCATGTCCACATGAGAGCCATTATTGTTGCGGTCCACAAGGCCCGGTTTTGGGGTTGTTAAGACTTCAAACAGAAGAGATTTCACGGCTAGAGAGGCTACAAGATTGGAATCATTTTGAAAAACGGCCTTTGTTAAAATGGACTCTGTCTTATTCCAAAGTTCTGAAACAGTATGAATACGTCTTGAAGAACATTCTTTTGCTGGTTTGTCACACAACAAACAATGACGTTCTTCCTCTCGTTCAAGTTTTTTTCCATCTAGTCCTATTACATCAATATCAAATAAACGCCCAAGAGAATCCTGATTTTCAATCTCTTCGCAAATAGCCTTTAATTTAGAAGAACTTAGGTCAACTACAAAAAAACCTTCAGGTCCTGTAGCAAGAAAGTTAACTTTTTTCTGAAGAACTTGTGCTTTCTGACAAAAAAGAGAACCTAGAAGCCTTTCAACTCCAATTGAGAAGCCTCTTTCAATGAGATAACTTGTTTTAATTGGTCCAGCGATATTCATTGTAAAAGACACAACGGGTTTTCCATACGTGGAAATCAATTCTTGTTGGGTCCTAACTCTGTTTTCGCGACACTCAAGCATCATTGAAAGAGAAACTTCATTCATATCAACTACTTAACCTTTCTTGTTCCTTCACTTTCTCTTTAATTGGTTTCCAGACCTTAAAATACATTGTTAAATGACAAGCTGTTCCACCAATTATTTCTGACACAACTTCTGCCCAGAAAACACCCATTACGCCCAGTCCAAGCCTTGGGAGAATGATGGTCAACGGAGCAATAAGGCCTACCTTTCTTAAAAGAGAGAATATCACAGAATATCCAGAATGTTTAAGTGCAACAAAAGTATTTTGGCCAGAAGTCTGAAGAGACATAAAGAAGAACACACAATAGAAAATTCTTAAACAAGGAACACCTGTTTCTATCAAAGCTGGGTCATTGGAGAAGAAACCAATGATTACAGCAGGAAACAGCATTATAAGAGCCCACATAAAGGTAGTATAGGAAAATGAGACCAAATGCATACAGGTAATTGTTCTATTAACTCTCCAATAATCTTTTGCCCCATAGTTATAACTTAGAACTGGTTTTGCTCCTTCAATAAAACCATTAACTGGTTGTTGGACAACTTCACGGACTGAGAAAATAATTGACATTGTAGCAATATAGAGATTTCCAAGAGTTCCACCAAAAATTCTTAGTGTTTTATTTACAATTCCTTGTGTGATGCTGTTTGTGGCTTTAAACATAAAACCACCAACACCTAACTTCATGATCTCAAGGATTTTATCTCCATTAAATCTGAATCTTGTAAATCTTAATGGGATATCTTTTCTTAAGAGGAAAATTACAACCCACAAAGCACTGCAAGCTTGAGAAATAACAGTTGCAACAGCTGCACCTCTTACTCCCATGTTAAAGACATAGATAAAAATAGGATCCAAAACAATATTTAGAATTGCCCCTATTAGAACAGTCCACATTCCAATAACACTATAACCCTGCATTGTAATAAAACTGTTCATACCAAGTGAAATAAGGACAAAAACTGTACCTAGTACATAAATATCAAAGTATTCACAAGCATAGAATGTAGTAAGCTCATCTCCACCAAGCCATAAAACAAGCTGTTTGGAAAAGACTAGGAAAAAGACCATAAGAACAAGTCCAGAAATTACCAAAAGCGTAAAGGCATTTTCCATGTAACTCTGCGCCTTCATATCGTCTTTTTCCCCTCTGGATATGGCACTTAATGTTGCTCCGCCATAACTACAAAGGTTTGCAAAAGCATTGATAATAGTAATAAAAGGAAGAACAAGTCCCATACCAGTGAGAGCTTCTGTTCCACAATCTGGAATACGACCAATGTAAACTCTATCTACTATGTTGTACGTTACCTGAACCAGCTCTGCTAAAATTATTGGCAAAGCAAGCTTAATTATTGTAGAGAAAACAGAACCTTTTGAAAAATCTCCTTTCTCGTTCAATTTCATACAAACTCCTTAATTTGATTCAATCTTCCACCACAAATAAGCATTTCTCTCTGAGCTGGACTTACATCTAAAGCCATCTCAAAGGTTGTACCTTTAGTCACATTCTTAACAAGAACAGAGCCACCAGCTTTTACTTGATTTATAGCATCATCAATGGCAAGAATATCGTTCTTCTCAATTTCTTCATAGTCCGATATTTTCTTGAAAGTTAAAGGAAGAATTCCAAAATTACATAGATTTGCCTGATGAATTCTTTCAATTGAAACTGCTAAAACAGCTCTAACTCCAAGGTACATGGGACAGATTGCTGCATGCTCTCTTGAGGATCCCTGTCCATAGCTAGCTCCTGCAACAATAAAATTTGAATATCCCAAGTCCCTATTTTTACTGCAAAGCTTGCTAAAATCAGGATCAACACCCTCAAAAACAAAGGTTGAATAAACTGAAATGTTAGACCTATATTTAAGTCTCTGACCTGCTGGCATTATGTGGTCTGTTGTGATCTTGTCTCCAAGTCTTATTACAACAGGACCTGAAAGCGCCTCACAAAGAGCTGGAGATACTGGAGGTTTTCCAATATTAGGACCTCTAAAGATTTCACAACCTATTGTCTTATCTGAAGGGAAAATAAACATGGAATCGTCATATGAAGAAACTCTAAATTCTGGAACTCTTATTTCCTTGTTGCCAAAAGCCATTGGATCAGTAAGAACGCCTGTTATTGCACTTACCGCTGCTGTTTCAGGGCTCACCAAATAAACTTGGGCATCTTTTGTTCCACTTCTTCCTTCAAAGTTTCTGTTGTTTGTTCTAAGACTTATTCCTCTGCTTGGTGGAGAACAACTATTTCCTATACAGAAACCACAGGCACTCTCAAGAATTCGCACTCCACTTTTTATCAGCTTTGAAAGAGTTCCGTCTTCAGAAATCTTTTGAAGAACATATCTGGAGCCAGGAGCAAGACCCATAGACAATCCTGGGTTAACAGTTTGACCCTCAAGAATTGAAGCCACACGATATAAATCGGAATAAGACGAATTAGTACAAGAACCTACCAAAATCTGATCAACCTTAAGGCCTGCAAGTTCACTAACCTTCTTTACATTTCCAGGAGAATGCGGACATGCAATCATAGGAACCACTTTTGATAAGTCTATCTCAAATAAGCTGTCATATTGAGCTCCTTCATCTGCTTGTAATGGGACAAAGCAATCACCTCTACCTTGAGCCTTAAGATAGGCTTCTGTCACAGAATCTGAAGGGAATACACTTGTAGTTACACCACATTCTGTTCCCATGTTACAGATTGTTGCTCTATCTGTAACACTTAAAGATTCAACTCCAGGACCAGTGTATTCAAAAACATTGTTTACATTTCCCTTTACGCCAAAACGTTCAAGAACTGTGAGTATAACGTCTTTTGCAGAACAGAATGGCCTTAGTTTACCCGTAAGTCTTATCTCAATTACTTTTGGACAAATTATTGAATAAGAAACTCCTGCCATTGCAAGTGCAATATCAAGACCACCTGCACCAATTGAAATCATTCCCAAAGCTCCACCCGTTGGAGTATGAGAATCTGAGCCCAATGAGGTTTTACCAGGAGCACCAAACCTCTCAAGATGAACCTGATGACAAATGCCATTACCTGGCCTAGAAAGGACAACTCCCTTACTTGCTGCAACTGATTGAAGATATTTATGATCATCGGCATTTTCAAAGCCAACTTGAATAGTATTGTGATCAATATAAGAAACAGCTAGCTCGTTTTTCACCCTGTCAAGCCCAAGAGATTCAAACTGAAGATATGCCATAGTTCCAGTGGCATCTTGGGTAAGAGTTTGGTCTATTCTTATGCTTATAGGACTTCCTTTCTCAAGCTTTCCCTCAACAATATGCTTTTTTAAAATTTTATAGGTTACGGTATCAGCCATAAAGATCTCCATGAAAAAATTTGAGCGCATAGGAATCCCATGCGCTCAACAACAAATTAACTATTTGTTAGAGGTTTTTGGGTTTTTGCAAAAACCTCGTTAAAGCGTCAATGGACGAATTTGTCTAACTACATCAAGTATTGTTCCATCCCTAGCTTCAAGAACTGCAACAACATTGTCTTCCCACTGAAGATCATCAGGCTTTCCAACAAGGCTATAGGCCTTTTCTTGAAGAGATTCTATTGAAACATGCTTAATTCCTGCATCATCAAGCCATTGAATTATGTCTTTTCTGGCAGGATTAACAGCAATACCATAGTCAGTTACAACAACATCAACACAATCACCAGGTGTTGTTACGGTAACAACATGTTTACAAACTGTTGCCATTCTACCTCTTGTGAGAGGAGTTACAATGATACAGCACTTACTTCCAGCTGCGGTATCTGGGTGTCCACCTGGAGCACCTCTTAGAATACCATCAGAGCCTGTAAGGACATTGACATTAAAATCTGTATCAACTTCAAGAGCAGCAAGAACAACAAAGTCAAGTTTATTTACAAATGCACCTTTATTTGCAGGATTTGCATACTGAGATGCACTCATTTCAAAATGACCAGGAGTTTGGTTTATTGAATTTACCGATTCAAGATCAAAGTCCTGAACATCAATAACTTTTCCAACCTTGCCCTTCTTAAGAAGTTCCACCATAGGACCACAGATTCCGCCAATAGCCCAACCCATTTTAATACCACGCTCATCCATGTATTTCTCAAGGAAGAGGTTTGCGGCAAGAGATGGTCCACCTACTCCAGTTTGGAAAGAAAAACCATCCTTAAAGTATGGAGTTGCAGCAATTACTTTTGCTACATTTTCTGCCATCATAAGGTCTCTTGGGTTCTTACTAATTCTTGCGGCTGCAGAAGCAATCTTCTTTGAATCTCCAATTGAATCAACAACTACTACAGCGTCTACGTCAATAGCCTTCACAGAAGCTGGATAATTAGGGAAATCCACCAAGCAATCAGTAACTACAACTACTTTGTCTGCATACTCTGCATCCATCATGGCATATCCAAGACTTCCACAGTTGCTCTTTCCCCCAATTCCGCGACAGTTACCCATACAGTCAGCTGTAGGCGCAGCAATGAAGGCAATATCTATATGCACCTCTCCCGCCTCTATAGCTCTAGGTCTTCCACCATGGCTTCTAATTATTGCAGGCGTCTTTAATTTACCCTTTGAAACTACTTCGCCAATCCTTCCTCTTATACCAGATGTTTGAATCCCGATAACTTTACCATCTTCAATATAGGTAGCAATTTGGTCATTTGCATCACCAAGAGAAGTAGCAGCAATTGTTAAATCCTTAAGCCCAAGTTCTTCAACAGCTGCCTTCATTACCATGTTGGCAACATAGTCACCGTTTCTTAAATGGTGATGAAAGGAAAAAGTCATTCCATCCTTAGCCCCACACTGTCTGAGAGCATCTGCAATAGAAGAAACAATCTTGCTTTCCTGAGGTTTTTCGTAAATTCTTGTCTTTGGGGAAGCTTTCTGGATGTATTTTCCGTCCATATAGCCCTTTCCCTGATAGACTTCCTTTCCGTTTTTCAAAAGGAAATCTGGTATATCACGTTTTACAGCATTGATCATACAAGACCTCCATTATACAGCCCACAGGCTTTAGCAAGCTTAAGCGTATGCTCAGCACCTGGAATAAAAGCAATGTCAATCATCTTTCCATCAAGAGTAAAGACTCCAACACCTGCTGCCGATTGTTCTTTATAAGCAGAAACAATTCTCTCTGCTGTGATAATTTCTTTTTCTGTAGGAGCAAAAAGTTCATGAACAGGTCTAATCTGTTTTGGATTAATAAGACTCTTTCCATCAAAACCCATAGCCTTATTCTGAAGAAGTTCAGCCATAAAGCCCTCATCATCATCAAGGTTTGTGAAAACAGTATCAAAGCACTGAATCCCTGCAGCTCTTGCAGCAAGAAGCATTTGACCCCTAGCAGCTAACAAATCTATCCCATCTCTTTGGAATTTTGTTCTCATGCACTTTCTGAAATCTCCCCCGGAGAGTGCAACCCCAAACATACGCTTGGAAGCTGAGCAGATTTCATATGCATTAAGAATTCCTTTAGGACTTTCAAGAGCAGCCATTAAGAGAGTTCTTCCAACTTCAACTCCAAATTCCTTTTCTGCTTCAGTAACAGCAGCTTCAACAGTCTTTACATCTTGGGCACTTTCGCACTTTGCAATACGAATACCATCGGCTCCACCAGCAACTACAACTCTAATGTCTTCTTGCCAATGAGGAGTATCAAGGCCATTAATTCTAACAATAACTTCTGTATCACCATAATCAATGGATTTCAATGCATGGTACAGTGAAAAACGAGCAGAATCCTTCTGGTTTTCAGCAACTGCATCCTCAAGGTCAAGCATTATGGAATCACATCCATAAATGTAAGCGTCCTTGATAAGACCCGGTTTCTGAGCATTCATGAACATCATGGTTCTTCTTAAACGGAACCTTTCTGGTCTAGGTCTTGGAATCACTTTATTTGCCCTCCCCAAGGGATGTTTGAACAAGATTTGTCGCAGCTTCTAAAAACAGCACATTCAACACGAGCTTTGAGAGTACAATCCAAAGCACCCTTATCAACTACAACAACTTTTCCGTTCTTTACCTCAAGTCTGTCCAGCGTCTCAAGTATGGTCGCCTTAATTTGGCGACCATATTGATTCATAACACTTGATGACACACTAAGTTCAATCCCATTATTTCCGGGTTCTACAGTAACCATAGCATCTGAACTCTCGAGCGTACCTGCAACAGCAGATTTCTCTATGGTCATTTCTTTCCTCCCTTTACCTTCTTGATTAGAGGCATGAACAGAGGGCTGAGAAGCATGAGAATACAAACTGTCATGACAACTGCAGCAATAGGAGTACCAAACAGAACCTTAAAGACATTACCATTGTTCATAAGGTAAGATCTGCTGAAGTGTTCTTCACACATGCCACCAAGAACAAGTCCTAAGACTATTGCAGCACTGTTAAGATGCATGTATTTGACAACAATACCAAAGATACCAGCAATAACCATAACCTTAACACCAACGGCACCACTTTCAGAGTAAGATCCAATAAGTGCAAGCATGAGAATGATAGGTCCAAGATAGCTGTAAGGAATTGCAAGAATCTGTGCAAAAATCTTTGCAATACCCATAGCAACAACAACCATCAAAATGTTGGTGATAACCATGGAAACGAATGTTGCAGAAAGGAACTCTGGCTGGTTTGTAAGAAGCAGAGGACCCATTTGAACACCCTTAAGTGCAAGAGCTGACATCATAACTGCTGCCGCATTTCCACCAGGAATACCAAGAGTAAGAAGAGGAACCATAGCTCCGCCTGTTGCTGCGTTGTTTGCAGTTTCAGAAGCTGCAATACCATCAATGATACCTGTTCCAAACTTTTCTGGGTACTTTGAAATCTTATTTTCCATTGCATAACACATGAAGGAAGCAATTGTAGCACCAGCACCTGGGAGAATACCAACTATTGTTCCAACAATACTACAGCGGAGCATGACCCACTTAATCTGCAACATTTCCTTGAAGGAAGGCATCTTTGTACTTACACGGCCATTGGAAATTCCATCTTCAGCTGAAAGACGCTTTTTCTCATTTGTCTGTTTGAGAACTTCTGTAACTGCAAAAAGGCCAATAAGAACAGGAATCATCTCAAGACCTGAAAGAAGCTGTCTGCTACCATATGTAAGACGTCTTACACCGGCCATTGGATCCTGTCCAATACAGGCCAAGAAAAGTCCTAACAAACCAGAAATAATGGTTGTAAGAATGTGGTCCATGTCAAGAACAGAAAGAATTGACAAACCAAGGAAAGTAACTGCAAACAAGTCCCCCTGGGAGAATGCAAGAGCGGCCTTTGAAAGAGGACTACTTAATGCAAACATGACTATTGCAGAGAACAAACCACCAACAGCAGAACAGAACAATGCAACACCAAGAGCCTTACCTGCTTGACCTTGTTTTGCCATTGGATAGCCGTCAAAGGTTGTAGGAGCAGATGAAGGAACTCCAGGAATCTTGAAAAGAATAGCTGTAATAGAACCACCTGTAATTGACGAGCAGTAAATTGCTACAAGGAAAACAATTGCAGGAACAGGTTCCATTGTATAAGTAAATGTCAAACCAAGTGCAACTGCCATTGTGGCACTAACACCAGGAAGGGCACCAAAAATAGTACCAAGAACAATTGCCAGTAAAACCATGAAGAAATGGCCACCGGAAAAAACTGCGGAAAGGCCGCTTGCGAACATTTCACCAAAACTCATATCACGACCTCCTTAAAACAAGTTCTCAAGGAACAATGCAAAGTTTCTAAGGAAACCTATTGTACCTCTTGGTAGTGTGACATCCAGCAAGCCACTGAAAACAATGTGTAGTAGCAATGCAAGAACCAACGAAACAACCATCAAACGAACAATCTTTCTTTCACCAAGGAGATATCCATAACTAACCAAAAGAAGGAAAGTTGTAACAACAAATCCAAAGGTTTCAATGATTAAGGATGCAACTATCAAAATTACAATTCCAAAGAATGTTCTACTCTTAAAAAATGTAGCACTGTTTGCAAAGAATGATTTGAAATTAAAATCAGGATTATCCTTATTCTTGCGAATAATCTTTACAATATTGATTGCAAGACAAAGAACCATAAGTCCAATAATGACTTTTGGCCATACATCTGGCATCAAATTAGATGGGTTTTTCAAATAACTTTTAGAAACATTAGCTTCCAGCACGTGTGTAAAGAAGGAATAAACCATGAACACGAGCAAAATGATATTAGAAATTAATTCAAACAAGGGGTTTCCTCCTATTAACGAGGTTTTTGCAATTGTTTGCAAAAACCTCTAACCATTAATTTTACTTAAGATCTGCGTAATCTTTCTCAAGTGTTTCTTGATTATACATATAATCTCTCAAATCCTTGTATTCACTCCGGCAGAAAGCTTCGAGCTCTGCACCTGGCTCTGGAACTGTTCTCTCATCATAAGCTGCATTATGAAGGAATTCCTGCCATGATGGATCTTCTTTACATTTTTCAATCGCTGCTACGAGAGCGTCAATTGCACCCTGAGGAGTTCCAGCCTTTGCGAAAATTCCTCTCCATGGACCTGCATATGAGTCAATTCCAACTTCTGCTGTACATTCGCAATCTGGGAAGATTGAGAGTCTGTGTTCACAGAAAACAAGAAGAGGAACAATATCACCAGACTCAATAAGTCCGCTCATGTCATCATATCCACCAACAGCCAAGTCACAGTGTCCACCAGCAAGGTCAGCGTTAACTTCTGCACCACCACCGTACTGTACAATATTAAGATCTAAGCCTTCTGTTGCAAGTTCAAAACACATTCCATCAACACCAGTTGTTGTAAGCATACCAACTGAAATCTCGTATGGATGAGCTGCTGCATATGCCTTAAGATCTGAGAAGTTCTTAATTCCATATTTGTCAAGTTGTTTCTTTGAACCAGCAAGCATATTAATAGAGTGAACAAGAACGTCAATACACTCAAACTCTGTCTTGAAATCCATTGAAGTATTTCCAAGCATGTCCTGAATATACAAAGACTGTGTTCCAAGCATGAATGTATATCCATCAGCTGGCTGCTTATATGTGTATTCAATACCTTGAACTCCGCCAGCACCTGCTTCGTTACGAACTTCTACTGCAACACCAAGTTCTCTCTGAAGAAGAGTTGCCATTGGACGAAGAGTTGAGTCTGCTCCACCACCAAGTCCCCATGGACATACTAGTTCAATTTTTCTCTTAAAAGTCCATTCTCCAGAAGCATCCTCTTCTGTTGAGCCATTTGCAAAAGCTGTGAAAGCAAGAGCAAGAACCAAAAGAATAGCCAAACCTTTTTTCATAATAGTCCTCCCTATGAAAAGTTAGTAAATTAACGTGAACGAGATAAACTCATTTAATATATATTCGCACGGCTTTATCTAAAAAAAAATTGAAAGTATTTCATTGATTTCCATTACAAAATGGAATATATCTATTCTAAAGAGAGGGGCTTTAAGCATGGATGAAATAGACTTTGAATTGATTCAAAATCTTAATATGACAAAAAACATTACAAAAACAGCTGATCGTATGAATCTAACGCAATCTGCAATTTCAAAAAGAATTAGCAACATTGAGGATGAGCTTAATACTGTTTTATTTATAAGAAGCCATTCTGGAGTACATTTCACCCCGTCTGGAGAAAAAGTCCTTAAGTATTGCTCTTCAATTTCAGAAGAAATTTCAGAGATGAAACTGTGCCTTCATGAAACAAGTGGAGATGTCTTTGGTAGTTTAGTGGTTGGGGTTTCTGACAACTATATGATTTATCATCTTCCAGATCTTGTCTCCGCATTTCATAAAGATTATCCAAATGTAAACCTAAAAATAATTACACAAAAGGGGCACCTTCTTTATCCAATGGTCCTTTCAGATGAACTTGATATTGCAATTAGCAGAGGAGATTACAACTGGGAAGGGCTAAAAAAACTTTTAAGCGTTGAAGCTATGTGCGTTGTCTGTAACAAAGAATTTGAAGGTAGAGATTTGAATTCATACACGTATATAGATAGAGAAACTGATGCGGTTCAATACTCTTTGATGGCAAAATGGCGCCATGAAAATAAAATAAAACAGTCGGAACACTTAATAAAAGTAGACTCAATTACTTCTAGCATGGACCTTGTCAAACGTGGTCTTGGCTGGGCACTTATTCCAGAAATTGCTCTTGCAAACTTTGAAGGTTGCTCTACCCCTTG
Organism: Selenomonadaceae bacterium; assembly: GCA_963621975.1. GTDB lineage: Bacteria > Spirochaetota > Spirochaetia > Sphaerochaetales > Sphaerochaetaceae > UBA9732. The sequence continues at coordinate 10,740 of CAVFGI010000008.1, read as the reverse complement.
TTTTTTCGCAGATGGAACCCCTTTTGTAAGATTAACGTATCTATACTGCAAATCAAGCGTAGCACAGTTACCACAAGCCAAAGCATTTATCAAAGAGGCTGTTAAACGAAAGAAAATCTATCCTTATTCAACAAACTACAATTTTAGCTAATTTTTGCCATAAATATGACGGTACTCTTCAAACTGAAGGGCAACTTTATTCTTGCACTTTCCACAGCCTGTACCATAGCCAGTAAGACGCTGAAGGTCTTCAAGAGTCTTGGCCTTGTCTGTTTTGACAAGCTCTTCAATCATTTGGTCTGTAACACCCTTACACTCACAAATAATCTTTGCCACACTCTTTTTGTAAGGATTATCTAGACCTTTCTTCTCTAGATAGTCATCAATTGCAGCTCTAAGAGCCTTATCTCCAAGAACAGAACAGTGGAATTTATGCTCAGGAAGACCGCCAAGGGCATCTGTAATCATTGCAGGAGTAATTTTGTATGCTTCTTCAAGTGTCATTCCTTTAACCAGTTCACTCATCATAGAAGTACTAGCAATTGCACTTGCGCAGCCGTATGTAAGCCAACGGATGTCGGCAATTTTGCCATCTGCAACCTTAATACCTACTCGCATTTGGTCTCCACAAGCAAGAGAGCCAACCTCTCCTACTCCTTCAGGTTCCCAGTTCTCTTCTTTTCTCCAAATATTTCTTGGATTCATAAAATGATCTTTAACAGTATCGGTATAAACCCATTGGGTCATAAAACTATCCATATTAACCTCACTATCTTGTAGAGATTTCTCTCAAGCGTTTAATGATTGGAGGCAAAACCTCCAAGACGTAATCCACATCTTCCATTGTGTTATATCGGCCAAATGAAAACCTAATTGAGCCATGTGCAAGCTCAACATCAAGACCACTTGCCAAAAGTACGTAACTAGGCTCAAGAGATCCGGTAGCACAGGCAGAACCGGTTGAGACTGCAATACCACTCATATCAAGCATAAGAAGAATGGATTCACCTTCGACATTCTCAAAAGACACATCCAAAGTTCCCGGCAAGCAATGTTCTTGACAACCATTTATAACAACGTTTGGAACGGAGGCAATAATTCCCTTTCTGAGTTTCTCTCTCATAGCCCAAAGTTTATCATGTTCCTTTTGAATTCCCTCTTTTGCAAGTTTTGCAGCAATTCCTAGACCATAAATTGCAGGAGTATTGTATGTACCTGCTCTTCTTCCATGCTCCTGTTCTCCTCCATGAACAAAAGTCTCAAAAGGAGCTCCTGACTTGACATAAAGGACTCCAACTCCCTTTGGTCCATAAAACTTATGTCCACTACAGGAAAGGTAGTCTAAATTCCATTTGCGACAAGATACTTCAATCTTACCTATTGCTTGAGTTGCATCTGTATGGAAAAGAGAACCATATTTATGAGCAATAGCAGATATTTTTTCAATCTCTTGCATTGAACCTGTCTCATTATTTCCTGTCATTACAGAAACAAGTACAACATCAGGGCCCATTAACTTTTCAAATTCAGAAAGAATAACACGCCCTTCCCTATCTACTGGTGCCTGGTCAACTGTAATCCCATGTTGGCGCAAGAATTTAATAGTTTCAATGATAGAAGGATGCTCAATTGTAGTAGTAACAATTCTTCCACTTCCCTTTTTATCTATGATAGAACGAGCAATTTCAAAGATGGTATTATTTGCCTCAGAGGCACCACTTGTAAAAGTTATTTCTTTAGGGTCACAATCTATAAGGCTTGCCACGTTATGTCTAGCTTCTTCTACCAAAGCACTTGCCCTTCTTCCAAAGGTATGCATGCTTGAAGCATTTCCGTAAACACTACCTTCAACTTCTGCTAAAGCTTTCTGAACTTCAGGAGCAAGCTGAGTTGTTGCGTTATTGTCTAGATAAACTATTCTTCCCATAATAATTTCTCTTTTATTCTCCAGTGCAAAAATAGCCTTTGAATAAATTATCGTCAAGATAGGAAGAGGTATCTAACTAATAGTTTTCAACAATACTTACGACTCCACAGGGTTTATAATCCTCAACAGATACCTTAAACCCAAAGATCCTCTCATATTCTTCTAGTTTTGATGCATAAGAGGACACTGAAGCCTTTTCCATGACAACTGCAATAAAACCACCACAGCCACTGTAAACAATGCTATTTCCAATGCAACCCTTAACTTCCATGGAGCGTTTTGCAAGCCAATCCAGCTCCGGACAAGTAATTTCCATGCAATCTCTAAGACCTTTTCCGAGCTTTGAAAATAATTTTCCTATTTGCATGAAATTTTTTTCTTCAAAATACTTAGCCAGAGCTTTTGCAATTTGACTTTCCTCAAAGACGTAACACCCAATTTTTCTAGTCTCTTCGCTAATTGGCATAAGCCGGTCACTGACATCGCTTGTAGGAAAATCTCTAAAGCTACCTCTATCTGCAACTCGTGCAATTTCAGACATAACTTCTTTTGCTTGATTATGTCTTGCATACAACTCTTCACGCATAGCAACAGGAGGAATATGGCCATCTGCAAGTAATAAGGAATAATTAGAACCGCTAAAAGGGTCATCCACATACCTATAATTATGCTTCAACATATCAAAAAGCATGAATTTGCCTTCTTGGGCCTTCAAGATAGAGAGTATTAAATGGTAATTTGTAAGCTCTTTACAGAACTTTGAGCTCGACATACAACAGCATCTAGCTATGGTGGCATGGTCCATCTCGAATCCTGTCATCCTACAAAAAGCTAGACATATACCTATCCCGATAGCTGCTGAGAGTATTTTTCCATCACCCAAAAGCAAAGCACCAGAAAGAGTTATATTCATACCCGAGACCACTGTAAGCTTTTGAAGTTCAGCAATTATGCCCTTTATGTAATTACCCCACCTATCTTCTTTTCTATACTTAATTGAGGTTAGTGAAAATTTCTTTTTGTCATTAGAAGGAATACTTAACACTCTAACAGATGCGTCGTTACGGTTAGACACAGCAATGGTAAGCGTTTTTGAGCTTGTCCCACAAAGAGCATAACCTTGACTGTAATCCGAGAACTCTCCAGCAAAAGTAACAACACCTGGAACTGTCACTAAAACCTGAGCATTGTCCCCATACTCAACCATGTGTTTCTCTAAAATTAACACTATCCTTTCCTTGGATTTAATTTTAGAACATCTTAAATGTGATTGCAAATAAAAATTTTTTCACAAAAAAGGGTGCCAAGAAGATTAAATCTCCTTCAGCACCCCGTAGTACAGAAACTGTTGTTCCTTTACTTGGATTCCTTAACACCATAACGCTTGTTGAAACGCTCAACACGTCCTGTTGAGTCAACGAGCTTCTGTGTGCCTGTAAAGAACGGGTGACAAGCAGAGCAAATTTCAACCTGTAGGTTCTTTGCTGTTGTCTTTGTTTTGATAACATTTCCGCATGAGCACTTAATCTCTGTGAGCTCATATTTTGGATGGATTCCATTCTTCATAGTACGTCCTCCGTTTGCGTCCGCTGGTGTTGTGCAGCGAACTAGTTGGGTTATACAAGCCGTCTCCGTTTTAGAATGCAGGAACGGTTCCTGTATTCATAGAACGTAAGAACGCCTCATTGTTCTTTGTTTTGCGCATTTTGTCAATTAGGAACTCTGTCATTTCAAGATCTTCAAGTCCATTTATTGCATTCCTAAGAATCCAAATGCGAGCAGCTTCGTCCTTATCCAAAAGAAGATCTTCACGCCTAGTTCCACTCTTTTTAATATTAATTGCAGGATAAAGCCTTCTGTCTGCCATTCTTCTGTCTAGAACAATTTCACTGTTACCTGTACCCTTAAACTCTTCAAAAATGACTTCATCCATTCTTGAACCAGTTTCAATAAGAGCAGACGCAATAATGGTAAGAGAACCACCGTTTTCAATATTCCTAGCGGCACCAAAGAATCTTTTTGGCTTATGAAGAGCATTAGAATCAACACCTCCAGAAAGAATCTTTCCACTTGCTGGAACAGTTTGGTTATAAGCTCTAGCAAGCCTAGTAATAGAATCAAGAAGAATGACAACATCTTTTTTGTGTTCAACAAGGCGTTTTGCTTTTTCTATTACCATCTCTGCTACTGTAACATGCCTAGTTGCTTGTTCATCAAAAGTAGAAGCAATAACTTCACCTTTAACGTTTCTTCTCATATCTGTAACTTCTTCAGGTCTTTCATCAACAAGAAGAACCATTAGCTTAATCTCTGGATGGTTGGTTGTAATTGCATTGGCAATTTGCTGTAACAAGATTGTTTTACCTGTCCTAGGAGGAGCAGTAATAAGAGCTCTCTGCCCTTTTCCAATAGGACAGAACAAGTTGATAATTCTCATTGAAACATCGTTATCTGTTCGTTCAGTTTCAAGGTTTATTCTCTGATCTGGATAAAGTGGAACAAGACTATCAAAACTTACTCTTGTTTTTGCAACAATTGGTGGCTCATTATTAACTGTGGAAATTCTACTTAATGCAAAGAATCTTTCATTTTCTTTTGGATTTCTAATAAGTCCTTCAATTGTATCACCAGTTTTTAAATTCAAGAATTTAATAATACCAGGAGAAACATAAACATCCTCAGGACCTGGAAGATAACTATTCAACGGAGACCTAAGGAATCCGTAGCCGTCATTAAGAATTTCAAGCGTGCCTGTGGCATAAATAACACCATTATTCTGACTATAAGTTCTAACTATCTCAACAATAATCTCCTGCTTCTTATATTCAGCATAATCTTCAACCGATGTTCCTGCAAGTTCAGAAAGCTTATCCTTCAATGCTGGAATTGTCATTTGTGAAAGATCATTTACAAGAATTCTATTCTTGAGATGTTCTTCATATTCGGCTTCTGGAATGGAGATTTCTTCCATAGTCAAGGGTTTCTTTTGGTTATTGCGCTGTTTTGGATTCTGATTTTGATCAAAATTGCGCCTATCTTTTCCGTTTTTTTGATTTTTTTGCTGGTTCTTCTGAAATTTTTGATGCTTCTCAGAAGAAACGTCAGAAGAGCCTTCAGCAGATCCTTCAGAAGATTGCTCTGCTTGATCTGTTGCTTGATCTGTTATTGGTTGTTCTGTTGAAGAAGTCTGTTCTGCTGAAGCAGTCTGTTCTGTTCCTTTTTCTGCCTCTACTTCTTTCTCTTCTGTCACCAAGTCTAAAGTTGGCTGTTCTACTTGATTTTCATTTTTTTCATTCTTAGGCTTTCTGCCTCTTTTCTTTTTTGGGGTTTCAGCTAATACTGTCTCAGCTTGAACTGTTTTAGCAACTTCTTTTTCCTGTTTGGGCATAGCCTTAGGGCTAATCTTTACAGCAGGTTTTTTCTTTAAAACCACTTTGCGAACTTGGCGGATAGCCTTCTCAGGCTCTTTTACCTCATTTTTTTCATTATCCATTTACTAGATACTCCAAAGAAATCGTTTTGGCACACAAAACCAAACACGAATTGAATTTACATAAAATATATGTGGGAATTGTTTCTTTTGAATTACAAGCTAAATATACACCCAGGATTTTACCATGTCAACAACCGAACCGCCTTTAGCATATTCTAGGGCAAGAATCATCATTGCAGTGCAAAAGCGTCTTCTAGCGGCATCCCTAGAATTAGAAGTGACATTTATACGTACAACTTCAGTTTCTCTGAAGGAAGAAGCAAATCCCAAGTAGGCTGTGCCTACTGGTTTACCATCCTCAGCACCATCGGGCCCTGCTATGCCTGTGATTGAGACAGCTATGTTTGTATGAGAAAGCTTTCTTGTGCCTTCTGCCATTTGGATGGCGCATTGTGGACTGACTGGACCAATTTTGTTGTCTGCCAGGATTGCAGAAGAAACTCCCAACATGGTGGTTTTGGCTTCGTTTGCGTAGGTGCAGGCCCCACCCCAATACCATTTGGAGCTACCGGCCCTATCGGTGAGCATTTTTGCAATTAGGCCACACGTGCAACTTTCTGAAGTGCTAATTGTGAGATTATTATTTTCTAAGTAATGAGTTAAGCTATCTACCGCCTCAAGCTCACTAGAGACCATAAGACCTTTTCCAAGAGCGTTTGAGAGGCGCATTTCAAACTGGGTCCTCTTTTCTTTACTGGAGCCACTGACATATAAACTAATCTTAAATTGTTGAAAACGAGTACCCCAATGAATGCCTTCTAAAGCACACTTTTCGCACACTTCCTCTAGTTTAGCTTCAGGAATAAGATAAACAGAAAACTCATCACGTTCTAGTTTTTCATGACCTGCAAGCGTAGCTAAAAAGGGCTTGACCTGATTGAAAAACATATACTGCATTTCAACTGGAGGACCTGGCATTGCTACCAAGAGCACCTGTCTATCAGTGACGGGAGCCCCTGTAGGATAAGACCCTGTAGGATAAGACTCTGTAGGATGAAAGAAGCCTTTAAAGCCGGGCGCAGTCCCCTTTGGATTAGGAATCTCATCAAATCCTTTGGGGATATAGGCTTGCTTTTCATTTGCGCCCCAAATACGCTCCCCAAGCCGACTATAAACTTCTTTCCAAGCAATAGAATTCTTTTCAAGAGGCACATGGGCAATCTCTGCAATAATTTGTCTGGTTAAGTCATCGCTAGTAGGACCAAGACCTCCTGTAACAATAATTACATCACTATCTTGGACAGCACTTTCTAAACCAGCTTCAATTGTTCCGTCATCAGGTACAATTGTAGCCCTCTTTACACTATAACCCATGTTAGTTAATTCACTTGATAAAAGAGAAATATGCTTATCTTGGATAATTCCACAGGTAAGCTCTGTACCTATAACAAAAATTGAAACTGTAGAGAATTTCATTTCTCACTAGCCTTGTTTCGCTTTTTAGAGACAGCCTCAACTACCATCACAATAGCACCAAAAGCAAGAAGCGCATAAGAAACGTAAGTGCATATCTGAGCCGAAAGATCAACTGTTTTAGTATAAAGTGTTGTACCATAAGTCTCTGAACTGTAGACAGGAACATCCCAAACCTTCCACCCCATCTTAAATGGCTCCATTTCACCTTGAATTGTTCCATCTGGAGTAATGAGACAAGTAATACCGCTATTTGTACCCCTTAAAGTGGTTCGTCTATTTTCAACAGATCTAAAGACCGCCATTGCCATGTGTTGTCTTTCTGCAGAAACAGCCCCAGACCAAGAATCATTGGTCATATTAACAATTAAATCGGCACCAGATTGAACAAAACCTGCACAAATATCGCCAAAAACATCCTCAAAACAAATTGGAGTTGAAAATTTAATTCCGTTTGAAGTCTCAAAAACAACAGACTCCGTTCCCTGCTCCCACCAATGATAATCATTTGCTTTAAGCAAATTATAAAGCCATGGCATTTGTTTCTCGTATGGAAAATGTTCTGTAAAAGGAACTAGGTGTTGCTTTATGTAAGTTTCCTTAATTACACCATCATCAAAAAGAATTACAGTGTTATAATCAGTCTTGTTCCAATTTCCTTCTTCATCGTAAGGTGGCAGGCTTTCATCCTTAATCACCCCAGAAGGATTTCCAGTAAGAAGAGGCACTCCAAGCTGAGTTCCAAATTCCACGAATTCATCAACAAGTTCTTGAATATCTCTCAAATAATCAAAGGTTGCACCCTTCTCATCCCCCTCATACGGATAGGTTGTATACCAGTCAACAGAAGGAACAAAGGCCGTTTCTGACCAGACAATCATATCTGGATCCTCTTGCAATGCCTCCAAACTCATTCTCTTCAAATTCAAGAAATTGCGTTTATAAGTGGCATAACCACCAGCCCACGAATCTGCATTATGCTGCACGGTAGCCACCTTAAACGAGTTATCTTCATCTGCATTCTGCCAGTAATTTACCCCGATAATTCCATAAATAACTTGGGCAATAAAAAGAATTACGAAAAGACCTACAAGGATTTTATTTTTCTTGGCATACTCCATCAAACCTTCTGTCTGTTGAGACCTTGTCTTACTAAAGCGGTCACAACACCAAAGCCCCAAAAATGCTTGAGGAAGCACTAACATGAAGTTTATACCCCAAATACCAAAAAGGTCAGCAATTTGGATTAAGACTTTATATCTATATAAAGCATAAGCAATTGTTCCATAAGGATAGCCAGCAAACCAGCTCTGAGAAACATAAGAATATGCAACCCAAACTATTGCCTGAACAAGAGGAATAGTCTTTACTAATTTACCTTTGAATATTTTTGAAAACCAACTATCAACTGCTTTTAAAGCTGTAAAAAGCAACATCATTTCTACAGCTTTAATAATTGTAACAATTAAAATGGCATACGGATGAAAAGAAGTAAGCCAATAATTAAAAATAGCATAATAAGAAAACCCATAAAGGAAGCCATATAACGTAACAACCTTCCAAGTACAGTTTCTAATTACAGCAAAAACTGGGATCAGAGCAAAAAACGCCAAGAAACCAAAACCGTTATCCGATATAAAACTCGGATGCGCTAAAGCCAAAATAAATGCAGAGCATAATAACAGAACAACCTCAGAGCATATTGTTCCGAGGTTGTGTCTGCGTAGAACTTTATCATTTACGCCTGAAAAAATTTTTTTAAAATTATTCAACGTTTTTTTCCACTAAATTCAATTAAAATCAATGAAAGAGTCTCAATAACGAACTCAGTCTTCCTGACGAAGATCCCATACAAGATCCTTAAGTTCCTTACCTGGGCGGAAAACTGCTACACCGTGTGTATCAACAGCAACAAGGTCTCCTGTCTTTGGATTTCTAGCCTTCTCTCTGCCTTTACGAGTTCTAACTTCAAAAGTTCCAAAACCTCTAAGCTCAATAACCTTCTCTTCTTTAAGACCTTCCTTAACTTCTTCGAAGAAAGCATCAACAATCTCATGGATATCGTTTCTATTGACGCCTAACTGATCGTGAAGGTGTTCAATAATCAAAGCCTTTGTCAATTTTGTCTTTGCCATAATTTTCCTCCATTAAAGCTTAAGCCATCTTGTTAAATTTATTATTCATTCTTGACTTTTTTCTATCAGCTGTGTTGTGGTGGATAATGCCCTTATTAGCAGCGCCATCCATGAGTTTGAAACTAAGTTTCATTGCTTCTTCAGCAGCAGCCTTATCATTTGCCAATACAGCGGCATCAAACTTCTTAATAGCTGTGCGGAAAGCACTCTTGGTCTCGCGATTTCTGAGCCTTCTCTCCTTACTCTGACGATCTTTCTTAACTGCAGAACGATTCACGTTTACCTCCAAATATCTTAAACCAGATAAAATACTTTAAAAATAGTGCAACCTTCCTTGAAGGCGCAACGTTAACAAAACATATCACAGACAATAAAACTGGTCAATACAACACTTTATGCGAGTTTAAAAAATCAATTGGATAGAAGTTCTTCTTGATATGTTCTATCCACTTCCCAATGCCCAGTGTCGGAGTCAAAATAAACTTCCTCCCTTGGAACGGTATAAGAACGCCCTTCACTACCCGTCAATGTCATCTTATGAGAAAGAATATTCACCTCTTGCACCCTAAAAATCTCATTTCCTAGCTTGATTTTCGCACCCTCTGGTGGATACGCCTGCTTCTCCTCGCAATAGAAGTCATATTCATAGCTCAGACAACACAACAGCCTCCCACATGGGCCCGATATTTTCATTGAATTCAGTGAAAGATTTTGTTCTTTTGCCATCTTAATTGTAACTGGATTCAGCTTATCTGAAACACAATGGCAACAAAAATCTCTTCCGCAAACTGCAAGACCACCAAGAACCCTAGACTCGTCTCTAACTCCAATTTGTCTGAGCTCAATTCTCATTCTAAACACAGAAACGAGCTCTTTAACTAACTCTCTAAAATCTACGCGTTCATCTGCAGTAAAGAAAAAGAGAACCTTTGGCTCACAAAGAAGAAAATGAGAAGTAACTAACTTCATACCCAGTTTTAATTTCTCTATCTTCTCCTTGCATACACGAATAGCATTCTGCTCAGAAACTTTATTAGCTTCATATTTTTGAACTTCTTCTTCAGTTGCTTGATGTTCTATCCAAGAAACATCTCCATCAACTTCCACCATCTCCGGCTTTTTATAAGCTGGATCCCAAATTCCCTGTTGCCCATCATCTTCTTCTTTATTACTGGTGGAATCTTCTTCGTTGTACAAAAAGCTTTCTTTAACAAACTCAAACTTAGGAAGAGGCCCTAAAGTCAAATGCTGGTTATTTGATTCATAAACTACGTTATCGGCCTCAACATAACCAATTGCCATCATATCATCGTCTTCAATTTGAACAGGTTTTGTAGGTTCAAAATGACAGGCCCCTCTACAACTACTGCACCCCTTGCAATAGTTTTTGCCAAGATTGGCAGCAGAACCAACTACAATTCCCAAATCAAGACCATATCTTGTTGGCACAATAACTTTAGTTCCCGGATAGAAAACACTGTTACTTGCACAAACTATAAGATCATTGCTGCTTGGAATTTTCACCAAATATATATAAGCAGTCTGAACCTGCTCTTCTATGTTATCGTTTTTCATCTTCATTCCCTAGAGGTTTTTGCAAAACCACCTTAATATATATTAATAGTATAGTAACGAGGTCTCGTGCGAAAAACAAGCCAAACCACTAGACAGAATTCTCTTTTCGTGCATAATTTATAGAGCAATGAGTAATGCACGAGTAACTCAGCGGGAGAGTGCCACCTTGACGTGGTGGAGGTCATAGGTTCAAACCC
>CAVFGI010000007.1:0-61901 GCA_963621975.1 Selenomonadaceae bacterium | reverse complement strand
ACCAGTTAAACTCTGAGTTATCACCATTTTTTAGTGTCATTTACCAAAGTCAGGTTGTGAATAACCGTAACGTCAAAATCCGTCACTATTTAAGATTATAGCATGCCGTTCAAGAAATCAAACAAAAAAAACACAAGAACCTCTAAATCTCCTTGGGACTATCAAACTATAACATATAGGGCTCAAACGCTATGAGCCTAACGCCTTGGCCAATAATATTTAAAAGTGATGTCATCTGCTTATGAAATCTGTTTCAAGTGTTTACCTATCTGTCTAGGACGTTTGGGACGTGTGGGTCGTTTGGGTCGTTTGGGACGTGTGGGTTGTTTGAACCCTCCCAAACAAACAAGACAACAATTTGGCAGAAAGCCCACCTTTACATCAAATCTCACAACAAATCCACAGGGTCTACGTCTATTTCTAGGACGGTGGAAGAGGGGGTTTTGAGGCCAGTGAGGGCTTGGTCAAGAGAGCGAAGCATGTCAGCAGGCTTGGTGGACTTGAGAAGAACTTGATAGCGATAGTTAGCCCTAATTTTCTCAATAGGGCATTCATTGGCGCCATAGATTTGGGTGTTTTTGGAAACTTCACGTAAGCGTGTAGCAATGGTGTTAGCAAAATTCTTAGCAACTTCTGCTCTTGGGGAGCGTATAACAAGGTTGATCATACGAGAAAAAGGAGGAAAGCCCAAGTCTTTTCTAAGAGTAAGCTCTTTATCAAAGAACTCTTCTACCTTGCCTTGAGAAGCCATGACAATGGCCGGATTATCCTTCATACGAGTTTGAACCACTACTTTGCCAGAGGTATCGGCACGGCCAGAACGGCCCGCAACCTGCACAAGAAGGTCAAAAGTCCTCTCCTCTGCTCTGAAATCCGGAATGAGAAGGCCACTGTCTGCAAGGACTATTCCTACTAATTGAACATTTGGGAAATTTAGTCCTTTGGCAACCATTTGCGTTCCAATGAGGATGTTTATCCTACCCTCTCTAAACTCATCTAAGGTCTTTTGAATGATTTTGCGGTCTTTGGCTACAGTATCTGTATCAAGACGTGCAGCTCTATATTGAGGAAAAAGCCTATTTATCTCCTGTTCAACCTGCTCTGTGCCAAAACCTGAGTACATAACGTCTAAGGAGCCACATTGAGGACAAACTTTAATTGGTTTTTGTGTGTAGCCACAATAATGACATTGCACAATTGACAGTCTTCTGTGGTAGGTCATTGCAACATCACAATGAGGGCACTTTAGTTCAAATCCACAGCTTCTGCAGTGAAAATAATAGCTGTAGCCACGTCTATTTAAGAACAAGATTACCTGTTTACCCAAGGCAAGAGTTTTAGTCATTTGAGCTTGAAGGTCTTTACCAAAAATCCCCTCTTCTTTTGACATATCTGCAATTTGAACACTTGGAACAGAGCCACCGCCAACACGTTTTGTTAGATTTATGCGTGTCATCTTGCTCGAGTCTTTCATGAGGTGCCAAGCTTCAAGACTTGGAGTAGCACTCCCCATAAGAAGTTTACCATTACAGTCGCTAATTCGCTTTTGAGCTACTTGCCTTGCATGATAGCGAGGATCATTTCCACTCTTATATGAGTTCTCATGCTCCTCATCTATGATAATCATCTTAAGGTTTTCAAAAGGAGCAAAGACAGCACTTCTAGCACCAATAACTAAGGACACTTCAGATCTCTTAATCTTTCTCCATTGAGCTATACGTTGGGAGTCTGTAAGGCCTGAGTGCAAAATAGCAACATTGTTTTTAAATCTATCTAAAACTTGAATTGCAAGTTGGTGTGTAAGCGTTATTTCAGGAACAAGATAAATAACTTGCCCTCCTTGTGCTATGACTTGCTCTGCACACCTTAAGAAGACTTCTGTTTTGCCTGAACCGGTAATACCAAAAAGATAGTAGAGACTTCCAGGGCCTTCCATAACAGTTTTAATTGCACTTTCCTGTTCGTCTGTAAGTTGGACATCTGGCTTTAGAACTGGCTCTCCAAAATCTAATGCACCATGAGAAGAGTCTCTTTTCCCACCTGGAATCATTACATCAAGAATTTCACCCCGGCTCGAGAAATAAAACTTTTCCATCCAAAGGGCAAGCTCATACTCTTGTTTTCCAAACAAAGGTTCCTTATCAATGGCCTTATATACAGGTTTCAACTCAAAATTACACTCGGGTTTGTCTTTTAGGACATCAATTACATAAGCCTGAACTTTTCTAACTCTAAAAGGAACCATCACTCTTATGCCTGCAATAACATTCAAAATCTCATCATCAAATGAGTAAAGAAAGTCTTGTTTAAGAGGAACTGGAACTAAAACTTTGGCATACTTAATCATCTAGATCCCATAACCTCAAGACCAAGATAACGTGCCAATTTCTGTAAATCCTCCCAAACAGGCCGTTTCAAATTAAGGTCTCTTAAAACTGCTGCAGGGTGATATGTGCAAATCATTGGAATCCCTTCAAAAAAGAAAAATCTGCCTCGCAAAGAACCCATTGATGCGTCCATTTGCCCTGTCATAAGAGAAGAAGCAGGACGTCCAAGACACAGAATTGTTTGAGGTTGAATAAGAGCAATTTGTTGTTTTAAGAAGGCAAGACAAGCTGTCTTTTCCTCTAAAAGAGGGTCTCTATTCTGTGGAGGTCTACATTTAACAATGTTGGTAATGTAGGTGTTGGAATTTCTATCAAGATTGATGGCCTTAAGCCATTTATCTAAGAAGGCTCCCGCCTTACCAACAAAAGGTCTGCCAGTTTCATCCTCTGTCTCTCCAGGCCCTTCCCCAATTACCATAACAGTAGGACGGTCAGAACAGCCCTCACCAAAAACTACATTTTTGCGTGTAGAGCACAAATTACAACGTGTACAAGAAAGAGCATTGGCAATTAGAGCCTGCATTGACATATGGCAACGTTCATCTTTTTCTGGTTCTGCGAATATAGACTGGCGCTTATGTCCAGCGGAAATAGATTCATCTACAACAGGTTCTGGATAAAGTTTGTGCGAGACATCAGAAAAATTAGAACTTGGTGGCTCTGGGGCAACATAGCAACCCCTTACAACGTTTTCAAATTGGTTTATCAACCCCTCGGTGGCTGAAAGAGCACCCTCTAGGGCCATTCTCTTGAGGTCCAGTTCTTTTATGTCTTGTTTTTTATCATCAAGCTCATTTGCCATACTTTTCCTCAAACCACCTGTATTCTTCTGGGTCATAGCATACTCGCCACAGATATAATCCGTCCGAATCTGCTGTTTTTTTTGCCCTGCTTCTATTGCAAGATTCAAGTGCATCTTTAAAGTCAGATGCACTATATCCTTCAAGTCCCATGTTAATCATAGAACCCACAAGGGATCTTACCATGTGATATAAGAAGGCATTTCCGCAAATCTTATAACACAAAACTTTATCTTCATATATAGAAGAAGTCCAATAAAAAACAGATTCATAAATATCTCTCACCTTGCTTGGGCAATCATCTTTTGCAGAAGCAAAGGTTGTAAAATCATGTGTTCCTATCAATTGGGATGCATAAGAATTTAACACATCAATAGAAGGAAGTTCTTTGTATCTAGAAATTAGACCATCTGTGAAACAGTCATATCCAAGCCCTTGAACGGCAAAGTATCTATATTCTCTAGCCATTGCGCTGTAACGAGCATGAAAATCAGGGCCACAATCCCAGCTTCTGACAATACGAACGCTATGAGGTAAGATGGCATTTATAGCAAAAGTAAAAGCCTTAGCAGGAATTGTACACGTATTAAATTCTGCATGTGCAACCTGACCTTTTGCATGAACTCCACTATCTGTTCTACCGCTTCCACAGACCACTACACTTTCATCTCCCAAAAACTGAACAATGGCCTGTTTTAGTGTTTCTTGTACAGAAATTCCATTATTTTGCGTTTGCCAGCCATTAAAAGCTCTTCCGTCATAGGAAAGTTCCATGGCAACACGACGTCTTCCTTCAGGGGCAGAGAACTCTGTTGGGCGCCTCCAATCACTTCTAGCCATAGCCTATTCCTTATCCTTTTTCTTCTCTTTTTCAAGAACTACTATAGCTATTGCCAATGGGCTTTCATGAGTAATTGAAAGATGAATTGCTTCATGTGGAGCGTTGTCTAATGTCACTCCACTAAGAACAACGGAAGGTCTTCCCTTAGAGTCCTTTTCAACATAAATATCGTGCGGAATTACAATATCAGAAAAGCCTGTTCCTCGAGCCTTGGCATAGGCTTCTTTTACGGCAAAACGTGAAGCTAGAAATTGAGCCTTTATGTCTTCATGTGCCTTTTCTAAAAGGGCATATTCTTCCAGTTCACGTTCATTGTAAACCTTCTCAAGAAAATGCCTATCTAGTTTTTTCACACGTTCAAGAGAGACGGCATCAATTCCTATTCCACTAACCACAAAGCCCTCCTGTCACAAAGCCCTCCAATCACAAAGCCCCAGCCACTAATTATCCAAAGTAAAATAGACTTTCACGTTCGATGGATTTGTTGAAATTGAGAGTGAGGAGAAGTCCAAAACAGCATCCTGTCCTCCCATGTCAATCTGAACAGCAGCAAGAGAAACTCCTTCTTGGTTAACTTTAGAGAAATCTACGGTCAAAGTCACTTTTGAAGGGTCTATCATGTAAACTTGGTCTTCTTTTCCAGAAATTACAAGCTCAGCGGAGTTAGGAATAATACTGTCAGCCTTGTAGTTTTCAGGCATAACAATATTAAGAGGTAGGCTAACTGTTCTAGTCTCTTGAAGAACAAGACCAAGAAAGAAATACATAAAGACAGCAAGCAGAAAACAAAGAATCTTTATTTGCCAGTTATAAAATACTATTTTTAAAGTTTTATTACGACTCATTCTAGTTATCCTCCCTACTTGATTCCCTACTTGATTCCTTACTAGCTTCCCTAGCCTCTTCTACTGCCACAGACTGAACGTCAAGATAGTTAAAGAGCGCTATGAGCATGCTCTTAATTTCTTCACGTGAAAGGTCATAGTAGAGGTTTCCGTTACAGGCAAGCGAGATTGCACCGGTCTCTTCAGAAACAACAATAACAGCGGCATCGGACTCCTCTGCCATCCCCAAAGCGGCTCTGTGTCTTGTACCAAAAGATGCACGGATGTCGGTCTGGACAGATAGGGGCAAATAACAGCCGGCTGCAATTATTTTAGAGCCCTGAATAATCATGGCACCATCATGTAGTGGTGTGTCGTGGTCAAAAACCGTGACAATTAGGGCGCTGGAGATATCGGCATTCATCTTGGTGCCACTATCTATGATGTTTTTGAGAGCTAGCTTGCGTGGGAATACAATCAAGGCTCCTCTCTTTACTTGCACAAGACGCTGGCAAGCATTGAGAATCATGTCAAGTTGGTCAGATGAAGTTTGCACACCACCAATTCTAAAAAAGCGTGCACGCCTACTGACACCTGGCGTGAATGTTCTTCTGAGCTCAGGCTGATATAGCACGCACAAGAAAACTGTAGCGGGTACAGCCATTAGCTTCATAAGGCCCTCAATTATTTCAAATTTCAGAATATAGCACAAAACATAGATAAATATGTAAAGCAAAATTGTGCGTATAAAGCTCGTAGCTCTATTTTGTGCGAGAGCGACATACATTGTGTAAAAGAACACTGTCATTAGAATAATCTGAATAACTGCTCTTGCTATCTCCAAGGGGGTTGTTGGCACCATCCTTATTCCTCCGTCCTTATTCCTCCGTCCAATTCAAAGTTCTTTCAACTGCTTTGTTCCAGAACTTTACCTTTGCCTCTCTGTCTTCTTGAGACATTGTAGGCTCCCATCTCTTTTCTTCCTTCCACTGACTTGCAAGTTCATCTAGGTCATGGTAAATACCAACGGACAAGCCTGCAGCATAAGCAGCTCCAAGAGCTGTAGTTTCTATTACAGCTGGCCTTATGACTGGAATTCCAAGAATATCGGATTGGAATTTCATCAACGGCTTACTGTTAGTAAGTCCACCATCCACTTTTAGCTCACGCATTTTAATGTGGCTATCTGCTTCAATGGCTTTAAAGATATCGTTAGCTTGGAACGCTGTAGATTCCAATGCGGCTCTGCAAATATGGTTTCTATCACTGTAGCCGGTAAGACCAGCAATAACTCCACGTGCATCACTTCTCCAATAAGGAGCAAAAAGACCAGCAAAAGCAGGAACAATGTAAACACCACCACAGTCTTCAACCTTCTCTGCAAAGGCATCTAACTCCTGAGCACTGGAGACCATTTTTAGATTATCTCTAATCCACTGGACCAAAGAACCAGCAACAGCAATTGACCCTTCAAGTGCGTAAACTGGCTCTTCACCCTCTTTTTTATAGGCAACTGTGGAAACTAGACCATTGTTTGAAAAGCAAAGATGTTTTCCTGTGTTTACCAAGAGGAAACAACCAGTACCATAAGTACACTTTCCAAGTCCCTGAGAGAAACAGGCTTGACCAAACAGAGCTGCCTGCTGGTCTCCTAAAATTCCACAAACTGGAATTTTTCCTTGAAATGGTCCGTTTTCAGTAGTAAGCCCATAAATTCTCCCAGTTGATGGAACAATTTCTGGTAGAGCCTTCTTTGGGATGTTAAAAATTGCCAGTAGCTCATCATCCCATTGAAGCGTTTTTATATTCATGAGCATATAACGCGAGGCATTTGTCACGTCTGTGATAAAGCACTTTCTGCCTGTAAGATTCCACGTAAGCCAGCTATCAATTGTGCCAAACACAGCATTTCCATTTTCTGCTGCGTCACGCAACCCTTCAACGTTATCTAAAAGCCATGCAATCTTGGATGCAGCAAAGTAAGGAGAAAACAAAAGCCCACATTTTTTCTTCAGCCAGTTTTCATCACATTTAGCCTTAATTCGATTAATTAAATCAGCACCTCTGAGATCCTGCCACACAATGGCGTTGTACCACACTTTGCCAGTTTTTGGATTCCACGCAATGACAGTTTCTCGCTGGTTTGTAATCCCAACACCAGCAATGTCCTCTGCACTAGCATCAGCCATTCTCAAAGTCTTCACTATGGTTTCTGTTGTGTTATCCCAAATCTCATACGGGTCATGTTCTACCCAACCTGGCTTAGGGAATATTTGCACGTGCTCAATTTGATGCGATGCACAAATTTTTCCACTTTCATCAAAGAGAATGAATCTGGTACTCGTAGTACCCTGGTCTATAGCTCCTAAATACTTCAAAGATGGCCTCCAACCTAAAGAGGTTCTTGCAAAAACCTCTCACAACCTCTCACTCATTATACATCAAACAAGGCATGAAGTCATTATCAAATAGGCAGCTTCACGTACTCAGAAAACTCCACTTTTGGGTCCTGTCTTTGCAGCATCTCTTGACCACAAATAGTCACACTCACAATCTGTTTCTCGCCTCTTTGAAGAATCTTTTTCGCCATACACTTCAAGTCTTCTCTCGTAATTGTCTTGAGAATTTCCATGCGCTCAACATGTTGACGCCAGCTAGTCTTACAAAGCAGCATTTTATACGCTATTTGACAGAGCATTTGGGGGTACGGCAGCAAGATATCCCTACTTAACGCCGACACTATCCCATACTCAATCTCTTCATCTCTAAAGTCACTTTCCATCGACTCCAAAAACGCCTCAAAAGTTTTCTCAATGCACGGGTCTCTATAGGATGCAAACATCATCATCCCCTCATTCTCATCAAAGCTACACGACACCCCGTAAGCGCCATTTTTCCCCCGCACTGTATTCCACAAATATCCCGATGTTATTAAGTCGCTTAACAGCCCAGCTGTAACTTTCTCCCGCTTTGTAAGTCCACCTAACCCAATTGCAATTGCATTAAATGCAGGACCAGAAGTCACTTCAAAACACCTACTTAATTTCACATTTTCCTTAACTTGATTTTGATAGTTGGCATAATAATTAGACATCCTTACCAACTTTCCATATGGATATTTATCTATATGCTGTAAAACAAGTTGGGAACATTCATTAGTAGGTTCTTCGCATCCCATGTGGACAAGTAGTGCCTTCTGCGTAAATATCTTTTTATACAACCTAGTAAGCCTTACTGACAAAGCCTTCATAGCCTTTGGGTTATCTTCTACTTGATTCTTTAAATCTTGAACATAGAACCATCTCTTAGTACCCATAGAATACTCACTTTCCATGGCTGTTGCCGATAAAACACTTGCAGCACTCAGAGAAGCGTATGAGCTTGCGTTATACGTATAGTTGTTCTTGTAGTCCGTCAAAATATCGGTAAGAACAGCCTTAATTTTAGAACTATCTTCAAGATCAGCTTCAAAAAGAATTTCATCTATTAAATCCAGTGCCTTGGGCAGATCACTTCTTAATAACTTGCTTTTAACAACAACCCCACTTATTGGTTTATAACCGTTTTTTGTCCTACCGTTCTCTAGGTTAATTGAGAACCCACCAGTGGTCATTTTCAAAGCTGTACCAAGCTCTGAATAACTATGCTTTGAAGTTCCACACATATTAAGAATCCTAGTTAGAACTGGTAAAAGTTTATGCTCATCTTCAGATAGATTTCTAACATCAAAATAATACTTGAGAATGACAATTGATCTTGTGAATAACGGCAAAACATAAAGCTTAGCCCCATTTATAGTTTTATAGATTTTATGCTTGAAAGTTGGAGAAGATGGAACAATATCATCCCTATTAATATGCCCAATTGTGGCTATAGCCTCAGGAGAATCTGAAGTATTTACAAAAGCCTTAAAATCTTGCTCTTCTTCCTTTGTTGGAATAAGCATTTGCCCAATTTTAAGAGGTACTTCAGCCTTCATTCTTTCTTGATAGTTTGGGTCATAAACGGTGCTAAAAAGAACACGTTTGGGATTATCTAAAAGATTTTTTTGTATCCAATCTTCTAAATAATGACCACTTTCCATTAGCTTTTTAAATTTTTCTAGCCTTTGAAAATCTCTTATTCCTTCTTCAGGAGTTTTACCTCTAAGCCACGTTCTGGCTGCTTTTAAGCAAGTGCTAAGCCCAAAAGGAACTGAACCTTCAGGTATTTCTTGAAGTTTATACTCATTTCTTTTAACTACAGCAGCCACATCCTCTTTTGGAAGACCTTCCTTAACGTATTTAGCCAATGTTTCTAGTAAAAATGTTTCAATTTCTTTTGTTTTATTTGGTTTTGCACCAGTAAAACCCACTGTAAAAGTAAGAACAGGACAATCTGGATTTGTTCCACTCATAGGATTCAAGTCTTCACCCAAATCAGATTCCACTATTGCTTTATAAAGCGGTGCTCCTGGATTGCCAAGAAGTATATCAACAATAATTGAAAGAGTAAGAACTTCTAATGGATCGCTTGAAGGAGTTGTAAGCCAACTTAGCACAACACTTGAAGCTTCCTTAAAAGGACAAAAAGCCACTTTTTCTGCTTCTTTTAATTGTGGTTGCAGATATTCTTCCGATTTTGGTATAAAACTTTTCCCCTTTTCTGCCTTTTTAAGATATCTATCCTCTAGCTTATCCAAATACTCCTTGGTATCAAAATCACCAAATAAGAACAGTTTGCAGTTTGTTGGGCTGTACCATTTTTTATATCTAGCCAAATATTCTTCATAGCTTAATGTAATTATTTCAAGAGGATCTCCACCGGCAACATATTGATATGGAGTTCCCTCAAATAAGGCTCTAGAAAGACCATTTTGCAAGATAGAGTCTTCGTTATCACTAGAACCACTCATTTCATTGTAAACAACGCCATCAGGCTTGCCCCCAAAAAGACGAATGCCTTCTTGGTAAAAAGAGTTTTTTCTCAAAAGTGGCGCAAACACGCTATCGGCATACAAATCAAATAGGTTGTCAAAATCCTTCTTTAAAGGAGAAGAAAACGGATACATAGTTTTGTCTCCAAAAGTCACCGCATTGAGAAAAGTATTAGGGCTTGATTGCTGAATCAAGCTAAATGGGTCTTTGACCGGATAGCGCTCAGAGCCAGAAAGGACCGTGTGTTCCACAATGTGAGCAACCCCTTTATCATCTTCAGACGGAGTTGAAAAAATAAAACTACATGTTAATTCAGGATCCTTGTTTTTTATATGAAAAACTTCCATGCCCGTTTTCTCATGAACATAGAACAGTCCCTCTCCGTTGTATTCTTCTAACGAAGTTCTTCTAATTAAATCAAACATAAACAGCCTTTAATAGTGAATAAATGATATCGGCCAACCGTAGGTAAGCCTGAGAAGTAGCATCCTCTCGCGTTTCACCAGAGCCCGAGGCATAAATTATCCCACTCTCGTATAGCGTCTGAATACCCCTTGAAAGGTCAGTACTATACAGAACGCCAGTACCCTCTACTGTAGCAAATATGCCATGTGAAGACTCTATGGTATTAGTCTGGCCAAACCTACAGACCAAAAGGCAATCACTACTTCCACGAGTTTGCACATAGTCATAAAGAACATCTGCTTCTTGATCTGATAGCGCATAGTATGCCTGTGCAGTTGCGCCATCTGCATCAAAACAAAACACAATATAGTCCGCTATATCCTTGTTTCCTGTAAGATAACCAGTCAAATCGTGCTCCAACACTGCAATTGCAATAGAGCCCAACGAGTACTTGCGGTCATAATCAAAGGTCACAGTCTTGGAATCCACCAAACTTCTCAACTCTTGTGCCGTCTCTGCATTCGTGGACGTCTCTAGTGCCTTTAGCTCATCATCCAAATCCAAACTAAACAGCACTGAGCCTTTTCTCACCATAGTAAAATTCAGTGAACTGAAAGCCACATTGCCCATGTCATCTGTAGAATAGATGAAAGCATCATTGTAAAGCACTCCCATGACATCTATAGCCTCGTACGATGCTTTAATATCCGCCGCCTTTACTCTAGAGGGCACCAATACCGATTTCCTTGTAACTAGCACTGTACAAGTTGCATCTTCACTGTTTTGAGATATTAATATAATAGATATAGAATTGAGAATATCCTTAATTTCTTCGCAAATTGTGTTATAAGAATATTCTTCCAAAATATAATCCTGCTCATATGATAAAATCATGGACTGTAAATAGCTAGAAATTCCCTTTAAGTCCTGACCATCTTTGATATACTCATCACCTTGAAGAATTAAGCTTTCAACCTTTTCTGCTGTCTCGTTCTTTCTTATTGTTTCTTCAGAGCTAGCTTCTATAAGTAAGGCAGCGTCTGCAACAACTCTAACATAAACCTCAATTTGACCTTCCGCATAAGAATTAGCAATGTCATAGACTGTCAATTGAAACTCGTTTATGGTACCAAGCACACTCAATTCTCTGTATTGTTCTTGTCCAAGAGAAACACCAAGATAAGAAGAAAGCTGAGAGAGAATGTCAGAGTATGCAAGCAATTCTGCCTGCCTCTCTGTTTCAGCTCTTCCTTGCCCAACAAAAGAAACCCTTGAAGAATCCACTCCAAATTGGGGATTGTAAACCCAAAACGGAAGTCCGGAAAAACTAGACTTAACTAAAGCCTTAACAGAACTACATCCAGTAAGGCAAACGGCAAGAATGAGAATTAGAGTTATGAAAATGACCTTTCTTGTATACTTCTTCATAGAAGTTCTCATAGACTCACCCCAACACCAACAAATGGAGAATAATATTTCGTGTCATTAGGAACCTGTATCCAAGACATCCCAACTTCCCATCTAAAAGAACCAATAAAATGCCTATACGACAATCCATAACAGCTTACAAAAGAAACTTTGTCATTTAAAAGAACTCCAGCTGTACACCAGCCAGTAAATCCACCATCCTCAATGAGAGTAAAATGGGTATTCCAAAGCTTAGATAGAACAACATCAGATTCAAAACCTGCAGTAATATAAAACCCGTTAAAACTATTAGACTTAAAAGAAAAAACAGCACCTGTTAAGACCAAAGGCTTTAATGGATAAAGCACTGTAGAAACAGACCATCCTAGACTTGCATGATTTAAAGAAACTCTAAGAAAAACTAAATTTTGTCTGCCATAACTGGTTAACTGATTTCCAACTTCTATGTTGGAACGAGTGCTTATTTTGTCAAATACTACAATTTTTTCACTGCTATTACTAACAATTAGGACATTATTATTGTTATCTTTAAACAACGTCCCAACCTTTGGCAGTTCTTCAAAATCAACGGAAGAAACAGTGTTTCCATAAACATAACTTATAGATGCGCACCAAGCAAAGTTTAAAACAAAGAGAAGAATTAGAACTACAACAGAAAGTCTTTTTCTCATATTAAACAGTAGAATCCTTCGCCCACTGCTTGATAATTTCAACAATTAGTTGTGCGCTATTGTTCATAGCATCCAATGCAGCCCATTCGAATCTACTATGAAAATTATGTCCACCGGTATAGAGATTTGGACAAGGAATACCTTTCATTTCAGCAATACGAGAGCCGTCTGTACCACCTCTAATAATTGCTGTAGTAAGAGGCTGTCCAAGAGCCTTTCCAGCTTCAAAAATCACATCAACAGCTTTAGGATTTTTCTTTGCTGCTTCTCCCATATTGAGGTAGCTAATCTTAGCATCAACAGTAACTTTTCCACCGTTATAGAGCATCTCAATTGTCTTTCCAAGATTCTTGAGAACCTCTATTCTTCTAAGCAATTGATCATAATCAAAATCTCTAAGATAAACGGTTATATCCATGTCTGTTGCGTTTCCACTTGCACTTTGAGCACAATAGTAGCCGTAGCGAGCATCTGTTGCTTCTGGACTTTCTGCTTGTGGCATTGCATTGATAAAGGCTGCTGCCATTGTAAGTGCGTTAACCATTCTTCCCCTAGCAGAACCCAGGTGGTATGAGACACCAGAGAAATGTACCTTAACAGTTGCAGCATTAAAGCATTCTAGCTCAACCTCATATCTAGTTCCGCCGTCCACGGTGTAAAGAGCCTCTGCATTAAGACGTTTTGCATCAAAGAAATTCATACCGCACCCTGTTTCTTCATCCGGTGAAAACAAAACTTCAACTGGACCATGTTTAATATCGGGATGCTTCATCAAGTAGGTAATAGCTGCCATGATTTCAGAAACACCGCCCTTGTCATCGCAACCTAGAAGAGTGTCGCCACTAGAGGTAAAGAGTGTAGAGCCCACGTAACCGTTAAGTTCTGGGTTTTCTGAAACCTTAATTACGTAATCCTTATTGAGCACAATGTCCTTGCCATCATAATTTTCAATGACGCGTGGTTTGACGTGATTGCCCTCTACGTCATTAGCTGTATCAACATGAGAGCAAAATGCAATTGTTGGGAGGCCTTTTTGTGTGGCTTCAATACGTGCAAGAAGATAGCCATACTGGTCAAGTTCTACATCCTGAATTCCTAAGTCTTTAAGCTCCTTTTCAAGCATTCTGAGCAAGTCCCATTGGCCCTCTGTGGACGGATGCTTCTTATCTGCAATTGCTTCGTCGCTCATAGTATCAACTTGTACATATCTTAAAAACCGTTCTTGAATATCTTTTTTGAACATATTCTGCTCCTTTGGGGTTCTAAAAGCCTCTTGCATTAGATTATATGAAATTTTGGATTTATTAGAAATGTTTTTTCGATGTTTTTGAGAAACCTCTTTGAGGGTTTCTTAAAATGTTTCAAGAATGTAGATGAAATTTTGAATGTAGAAACCCTTACAAGAAATGAAAATTTGGATAGCATTGAATCTATTCGTTTTGAAAAAGTATGTTTTGAATATGAGCCAAAATCTCCGGTGCTTTCAGACCATGATGTATGAAAGATAACGGATAGTGTAAATAATTTTGTGAACTTTTAGTTCTTGCAGTACGGAGTAATTTCAATAAAAAAGGCCATTGTAGTGGAGAAAAACTCTACAAGCAATGGCCTTTTATTTTATTTAATAGTGCTTACAAGCACTTAATGGTGCAATTACTTTGCAGCCTTGAGGTTTGCCTCAAGAGTGTCAAGCATGTCAGAAAGCTCCTTAGGAAGCTTATCACCAAACTGTGGATAGTAATTGTTGCGAATATCGTCAACTTCTTTGAGCCATCCATCAACATCAACGGTGAGAAGCTGTTTCATATCTTCTTCTGTTACGCCTTCTGGTCTGTCAATTGCATCAACTGTTGGCATGATACCAATTGGGGTATCAACTGTCTTTGCAGTACCTTCACAGCACTCAAAAATCCACTTGAGAACACGGCTGTTGTCGCCGTAGCCTGGCCAGAGCCACTTGCCTTCTGGTGTCTTGCGGAACCAGTTGACATAGAAAATCTTTGGAAGAAGGCTCTGATCCTTTGCAGCCTTACCAACATCAAGCCAGTGCTTGAAGTAATCGCCTGCATTGTAACCAATGAATGGCTTCATAGCCATTGGGTCACGTCTTATGCCACTTGCAACGTCAAGTGTAGCTGCTGTGACTTCAGATCCAACGATTGAACCAAGGAATGTTCCGTGGGTCCAGTTTCTAGCCATATGAACCAATGGAATTGTGCTAGGACGTCTGCCTCCAAAGAGGATAGCTGATACTGGAACTCCATGAGGATCGTCCCATTCTTTTGCAAGAGTTGGGCACTGATTTGCAGGGGCTGTAAATCTTGAATTTGGATGAGCTGCTGGCTTCTGTTCCTTGTCTTCCTTATTCTGAATCCATTCGTTTCCGTGCCAATCAATGAGCTTACCAGGAGCATCATATCCAATTCCTTCCCACCATACGTCTCCGTCTTCAGTAAGAGCGACGTTTGTGAAGATTGTATTCTTGGAAGCTGCTGCAAGAGCATTGTAGTTACTCTTTGCTGATGTACCAGGTGCAACACCAAAGAAGCCTGTCTCAACTGCCATAGCATAGAGTCTGCCGTCTTTGCCGTAGCGGAGCCATGCAATATCATCAGAAAGGGTTTCAACCTTCCATCCTGGAATGGTAGGAATAAGCATAGCCAAGTTTGTCTTTCCACATGCACTTGGGAATGCTGCTGTTACATAACGGACCTTGCCTTCTGGGCTTGTAAGCTTGAGAATAAGCATATGCTCTGCAAGCCATCCTTCATCTCTAGCAAGAACTGTAGCAATTCTGAGAGCAAGACATTTCTTGCCAAGAAGAGCGTTTCCACCGTAACCTGAACCATATGACCAAATTTCTCTTGTCTCTGGGAAGTGTGCAATGTACTTGTGATCCATGTCTGCACAAGGCCATACACCATGATCTGACTCACCTTCTGCAAGAGGCTTACCAACTGAGTGGTAACATGGGACATACTCACCGTCTGTGCCAAGCTGATCAAGAACATTATAACCAACACGAGTCATGATTATCATGTTACAAACAACATATTCGCTATCTGTAAGTTCAATACCAATCTTTGCAAACTCTGAACCAACAGGACCCATTGAGAATGGAATTACATAGAGAGTACGACCCTTCATGCAACCTTTGTAAAGAGCGGTCATTGTCTTCTTTAATTCATGAGGTTCAATCCAGTTGTTGGTTGGACCTGCATCTTCCTGCTTTAAGCTAGAAATATAGGTTCTTTTTTCAACACGAGCAACATCGGAAGGATCCGAACGGAAAAGTACGCTGTGAGGTTTCTTCTCTTCATTCAAGCGTGTTGCAAGACCACTATCCACCATCTGATTAATCAAGGAATCATATTCTTCCTTAGATCCGCTACAGACATGGATTTTCTCAGGAGTAGTAAGAGCAGCAAAGTCTTCTATCCACTTTTTGAGACCAGCATGTTTGATTTCGTTGACTGTCATTAAAATATTCTCCTTATGGACCTTATGGACCACGGATAAGCCCTTATAATATAAGCCCACACAAGAAATTTAATATTTTTTTTACCTATGTTCAAGGATTATAATCTAAAATGTGGTACAATCATCCTAACGCCAAAAACTTATGTAAAAGAAAAAGAGGTCTCTAATGTCAGAAAAAACAGAGAATTACGGTTTTAACAAGCCAGAGTTGGCTCTTCCGGCTGGTTCTCTGCAGTGTGCCCTCTATGCATTTAAAGGCGGAGCAGATGCTGTTTACCTAGGGCTTAAAGATTTCTCGGCTAGAAAGGGAGCTGTTAATTTCACCTTTGACGATGCAAGAAAGCTTAAAGAAGTTTGCAGAACTCAAAATAAAAAGTTTTATGTTACATTAAATACATTGTTATATGATAATGAATTACCACAAGCCTATTCAATGCTAAAACAGTTAGACTATCTTCAACCAGATGGCATTATTGTTCAAGACCTTGGTATTGCAAAAATCATAAGAGATGAATTTCCAAATCTTCAACTTCACGGCTCAACTCAGCTTGCTGTTCATACGACACAAGGAGTGAAGGAGCTTCAGGATTTAGGTTTTTCTAGGGTTGTTTTGTCTAGAGAATTGTCCTTTGAAGAAATACAAAAAATTCGACAAGAATGTCCTAATATAGAGCTTAAAGTTTTTATTCACGGGGCTCTTTGTTATGGCTTTTCCGGTCTATGTATGGCAAGTGAAACCATCACAGGAAGAAGTGCCAATAGAGGTGCCTGTGCTCAAGTTTGTAGGACTTGGTTCTCTAATCCTAAAGAAAGTTATTCAAGCTGTAGCTCAAGTTGGCTTTTTAGTATGAAGGATCTTTGTCTTGGTAGACTTATTCAAAAATACAAGGAAATTGGTATTGACTCCCTAAAGGTAGAAGGACGGATGAAAGGCCCTGAGTACGTCTATTGGTGTGCCAAATTCTATAGTCTTCTTCTTAATGGACTAGATGAATCCAATAAGGAGGTGCAATGGGCAAAAGAATGTATGCAAACCTCCTTTTCAAGAGAAACCACCCTTGGTTTTTTTAATACAAAGACAAATGGTAGTTGCAATGCAGAAAACATGGTTTGCTCTGCTTATCCTTCTCATAAAGGCATTCAAGTTGGGACTATTGAGAAGGTTTTATCATCCAAAGCCATAATTAAATTTTCAAAGCCTGTTGCACTTCGTGATGGCCTATTAGTTGTGTCACAAGGCGAAAAAACAATGGAAAGTAGTGGTTTTGGGCTATCGTTTATAGAGGGAGGCCGTTCTTTTATAAGCGAAGGCGAAACAACAACTATAAACTTTCCAACTTCAATTTTTACAAAAAAACCTAGTTTTGGTACCTCTGTTTTTTGTACTTCAAGGCATAACCAAAATCTGCCACTGTTATCTGAAAACATTAATGAATATAAGAAACCAATGGATTTAATAATTCGTTTAACTCCAACTTCAATTTGCATTAATGGAAAAGATTTTGACTGTCCAATGCAACAGGCAAATAACAAGATAGATCTCAAGGGTAATTTTGAGAAAATATTCCAGGCCTCAGACAAGAGTCTTTTCACTGCTGGTAACATTCACATTGAAAACCAATCTGGCTTTGAAAGCCCTTTTATTCCTCTTTCTTTGTTAAAGCAAATACGTCGTGAATTCTACGCTGTTCAAGACAGTATTTTTGAAAAATCTCTACTTGAATTTCCAAGCTTCATAACACAGAAAATTCCAACATACACAGAAAGCTGTCCTCTTCCAAAACGATCTACCCTTGGTCTTTGGGATAAAATTACTTATGTGGAGAACTTTGCATATCTTCCTCTTAGTCCAATTATGTTTAATGAAGAGGAATACTTTTCAAGGTTGGACGATAAAACTAAGGATGTACCGGATATAATTATCGGAATAAATAATATTGCACAGGTGAGGTGGGCAAAGCAGCATCCAGACATAAGGGTATTTGCCGATATCTTCCTCTATACAACCAATGCACTAGCGTATGAGGCATTAAAAGAAGAAATGCCTAATTTAGTGGGCTCATATGACAAGCGCTTTGGCAACTTGGATGAAGAGTTTAAGGTTCCGTTGTTTATAAGTAGGGTTTGTATGCGTCATCATGGAATGGGGCTTTCGTGTAAGGGTTGCACAAAAGATAATAACTATAAAATTACACAAAATGGAAAAAAATATAATGTTACTTGTAAGGATTGCATTACTGTAGTAACAGAAAAAAAATAGGAGATTCACATGGAAAACGAGAAACAGGTGAAGAAAAATCTATTGTTATTCCCTATTGGGACTATTGGTAGAGACATGGTGTACCAATTATTCACAAATTTTATTCTCACCTTCATTCTTTTTACAAGACAACTTACAGCTGCGCAACTGACTGCTATCACAGCAATTATGGTGGGTGCGCGTGTATTTGACGCTCTCAATGACCCTATTATGGGAAATATAATTGAACGAACTAGAACAAAATGGGGCAAATTTAAACCTTGGCTTCTTGCTGGATCTGTTAGCACAATGGCGGTTGTTATTACTGCCTTTAACACAAAACTACAAGGTTGGAGCTTTGTTTGGTTGTTTGGTTTTCTTTATTTTGCATACAGTATCACCTACACAATGAACGATATTTCATACTGGGGAATGATTCCAGCTTTGTCATCTGATGGCCATACTAGAGACCAATTCACCTCTAGAGCCACACTTTTTGCAGGAATTGGAGGAACTGGTGCATCAATTCTGATTCCTATGCTTACAACAGGGGCTATGACAATTGGTGGAAGTACTGCTACAGCTTATGGAATTATCTCCATTGTTATCAGTATTCTCTCCCCTCTTTTCCTCTGCTTCATTTTCTTTGGAGTTAAGGAAAATAGAGATGATCAATCTAAGCCTGCTCCTAAAATTAGCATTAAAATGATTATCAATACCATTGCAAAGAATGACCAGCTTTTGTGGATTTCTTTAATTTTCTTGCTTCAGCAGATTGGAAGTGGCCTTGTTCTTGGGGGAATTGGTTCAACCTATATTTACTTAGAGTTTGGATATAATGGTGGCCTGTATTCGTTGTTTACAACAATAGGAATGTCTGCAACCGCAATTTTAATGGTGTTCTATCCAACAATATCAAAACACATCCAGCGAAAGAAACTCATGGGGATTATGCAAATAATCTCTATTGTGGGCTATGCAATTATGCTTATTGCAGGTCTTGCTCTTCCAGCAGTTATGCTTAAATTCTACCTCATCACAATAGGCTATATGCTTTCTAACTTTGGGATGTATTGCTTCTACTTAATCATGATGATTTCTATCATTAACACGGTTGAGTATAATGAATACAAGTATGGAGCTAGAAATGAAGCTATCATTTCTTCTTTGCGTCCTTTCTTTACAAAAATGGGTAGCGCTTTGGTAGTTGTAATCACCACTGCAACCTATTTGATTTTTGGAGTTACCAAATACACTAATCAGATTTCAGATCTTGAAAACCAGGCGGCACGAAACCTCATCTCTGATACAGATAAACTCTCTGCAATAGAGAAGATTCTAACTGGAATCAGCTCAAGCCAGACAAATGGACTCCTTTTGGGTATCACAGTTGTGCCTTTGGTCTTCATGCTTGCTTCATATTTTCTCTATAAGAAGCACTACAAGCTAGACGAACCCGAGTACGATAAAATTTGCAAGGAGCTAGAAGCTCGTAGAGCACAAAAGTAGTGCAAATTGTGTCCCTTTTTCTATAGATCTACAAAATAGAACTTTTAAAAAAATTAGAGCGCAAAAGTTCTATTTTCACTTGATATGGTTGTCCACACTGCATACTTTATTTCAATCCCCACATTCTTGGGCAAGGAGTCTCAAAAAAACCACCCCTTGCGAGGTGGTTTTTTTGTCATGTCTAGAGGTTTTGCAAAACCTCTCTATAACTAAATTAGCTATTTTTTGCTTCGTAATCCTTGAGGAAGTCAACGAGGGCAACAACACCCTCCTTTGGCATTGCGTTATAAATAGAAGCTCTCAGTCCTCCTACAGATTTGTGTCCCTTGAGGTTGTCATAACCAGCTGTCTTTGTTGCTGCAACAACTTGAGCATCAAGCTCTGCACTTTCAGTGACAAATGGGATATTCATCAAAGAACGGTCTTTCTTCTCAACTGTACCCTTGAACATCTTTGAAGAATCCAAGAAGTCATAGAATACCTTTGCCTTATCTTCGTTAATCTTGTTCATTGCTTCAAGACCACCAAGACTCTTCAAATACTTGAAGACTTTACCGCAGCAATAAATTGCCCAGCAGTTTGGTGTGTTATACATACTTCCATTGTCAGCATGTGTCTTATACTGTAAATAGATAGGAAGGTCAGTGAGGTCATCTCTGATAAGATCTTCACGGATAATAACAACAACCATTCCAGCAGGACCAACGTTCTTCTGAACACCAGCATAAATCAAACCGTAGTCTGAAACATTGCAAGGTTTTGAAAGAAACATTGATGATTGGTCAGAAACAAGAACATGACCCTTTGTATTTGGGAGATTGTGCCATGTTACACCATGAATTGTCTCATTTTCACAAATGTAGACATAATCTGTATCCTCTGGGATATCCAAATTTGAACAATCTGGAATATAAGTATAATTCTTGTCCTTGGAAGAAGCTGCAACAATAACTTCACCAACCTTCTTGGCTTCTGCAATGGCTTTCTTTGACCATGCACCAGTTTCAATGTAAACAGCTTTTCCATTCTTCATAAGATTCATAGGAATCATTGAAAACTGAAGTGTTGCACCACCCTGAATAAAGAGAACTTTGTAGTTATCTGGGATACCCATAAGGTCTCTAAGATCTTTTTCAGCATCATCAATAATCTGCTGATAAACCTTTGAGCGATGGCTCATTTCCATAACGCACATGCCACTTCCGCGGTAGTTCATCATTTCATCGCGAATCTCTTCCAAGACAGGTTCTGGCATCATTGCAGGACCAGCCGAGAAATTGAAAGTACGTCCGTATTTCATAAAACAATCCTCCATTGTTACTTCTTTAGAGGTTTTGCAAAAGAAGATTCATGAAGGCTGTTTTGCAAAAACCCCTCTAACGTGCTGGTTTTAGCCTACTACACTATGCAACAAAATGCAACAAATTTTTGGACTACAAAAAGATTATGTTAGCAGTAACATAGATTGTCACATTAAAACGGAGGATAAAAAGAAGAAGTCCCATAGAACCTGTGATAAGATTGATTTTAGCAATAAAAACCTCAATCAGGACGGTCAAATGGGACGAGTTAAGAGTATCACACCTTTAGTATGTAAGCACAGTCATTTTAAGTATGAAGAGAGACTTCAGTTGGAATTTTACCTTTATGGGAAAGGATAATATCCTAAAATCACAAGCCATGTCTTGTTGGGAACACTTTTGAATAAGCATCCAAGGACAATTGCAAGAGAAATCAAACGAGGACAAATAGAACACTTTTTTGACGAAGGATTTCAGAAAAGAACTGTTTACAGTGCAGATTACGCAGAAACCATAGCAAGATCAAAAGATAGTGGAAAAGGACCACAGTTAAAGCTTGGCTATGATTTTGCTTTGGCAGAGATCGTTGGAGAATTGATTAGTAAAAAGAAATACAGTCCTTATGCTGTTCTTGCTTCTTTTGAGAATGAAGGATGGCCAACAGAAACAAGAATATGTGAGAAGACGCTGTACAGTTACATTTATGAAGGTCTAATACCTGGTGTAAGTGAGAAGCATCTTCTCTTACAAGGTAAAGGTCACAAACCAAGAGGTTCTGTAAGGCATCATAAGAATGCATCATTTGCAGCTAAGAGCATTATTTACAGACCAGAAGAAGTCGAAACTAGACAAACTTTCGGTCATTGGGAAGGAGATACCATCGTAGGAGGAACAGGCAAAAGTTCTGAATGTCTTCTTACACTTACTGAAAGAAAAACAAGAACTGAGATTGTAAGGAAGATTCCTGATAAATCTTCAGAATCTGTAGTTCATGCATTGGAAACAGTAGAAAGAGAACTTGGAACCGGAGATTTTAAAAGATTGTTCAAAACAATCACATTCGACAATGGTGCAGAATTTGCAGATATTGATGGCATTGAGAAATCTGCAATAAACAAGAAGCGAAGGACAATTATCTACTTTGCTCATCCGTACTGTGCAAGTGAGAGAGGAACCAATGAAAGGCACAACGGCTTCATTAGGCGTTTCATTCCTAAGGGTTGTGAAATGAAATCCTTCTCAAAACCAAATGTCAGGAAAGTACAGGATTGGTTAAATAATTATCCAAGAAAGATACTAAATGGAAAAACTCCTGCAATGTTACTTAAACAGGAGTTCTCCAATCAAACTATGATATTAAGGTTTTTCAATATCACCACAAAGGAGGCTATATGAAAAACGGACAATTTACTTTACAGGAAACTTGCTATTTTGGTGCATAGTGGCTAAACTCCATTGAGAATGAACCTCTACCTTGTGTTGCAGATCTAAGGGCTGTTGTATAGCCAAACAGCTTAGAAAGTGGAGCTTGAGCAAGAATATGATCTGCATTTGGCTTGCTTTCCATACTGGATACAATACCACCTCTTGTTGTAAGGCTTGAAATTGCATCTCCAACATACTGTGAAGGAACAACAATGGTAACATCCATAATTGGTTCCATTAAAACAGGCCCAGCCTCATTTGCAGCACTATCAAAACACATTGCAGAACAGGCTTCAAAAGCAAATTCACTTGCCGTAAGCTCGTTATACTTGACTGCAATAAGTTCAACTTTGGTATCGCACACCTCATAGCCAAATTTGATGCCACTTTGGAAAGAATTCTCAACTCCACGTTTAATTGCGTTAAAGAACTCTTCTGGCATGGTTTTGGCTGGAACTAAGCACTCATAAACATTGCCTTCTTTGGATTCAAGAGGAGAGAGCCGTAAAGTAACCTCAGCAGCATTTTCCTTTCCTGCAATCATACGGCTGAATGTTTGAGTATGTTCAACGCTTTGCGTAATGCTTTCTCTATACGTGACTTGTGGTTTTCCCACCTGACACGAGACCTTAAGTTCTTTAGTGAGCCTTGTAACGAGAACATCTAGATGTAGTTCTCCCATTCCGCTAATGACCAGCTGTCCTGTTTCTTCATTATCTTTCCACGTAAAAGTTGGGTCTTCTGCAGACAGTATTTCTAGCGCCTTTTGAAGCTTGTCTTGGTCGCTGGCCGTAGTAGGCTCAATGGCAACCGATATCACCGGCACCGGGAATACCATCTTCTCGAGTAGAATCTGAGCGCCTTCCGAGCCAATTGTGTCACCGGTCTGTGCACTCTTAAAGCCTACCACAACGCCAATATCGCCACAACGCAGTTCCTGAATCTCTTCAGGTCTATTTGCATGCATCCTCAAGAGCCTGTTTATTCTTTCACGTTTTTTCTTTCCAATATTCAAGACAGCTTCACTCTTCTTAAACACACCCGAATACACTCGAATAAAGCACAGTGGTCCTGCTTCACGGTCATACTGCACCTTGAAGACGAGTGCAAGAGGAGGTCCTTTAGGGTCATTTGTCACCTGAACTTCTGTCTCTTTTTTTGCATGAATTCCAATTACGGGTGGGATATCGGCAGGCGAGGGGAGTAGGTCTACAATTCCATCCAGCAAGCATTGTACCCCGATATTTTTAAGTGAAGATCCTACGAAAACAGGCAAGAGCTGACGATTCAATGTACATTTTCTTAATGTGGTTAGGATTAATTCCAATGGAATTTCTTCTCCAGCAAAGTAGAGCTCAGTAATTTCGTCTGAGTATGTGGAAACAGCATCAATGAGATTTTCTCTCCATTTATTAGCTTCTTCTTTTAGCTCAGCTGGAATATCCACATAGTCATATTTTGAGCCCTCTGTACTAGCATCAAAGACGATTTTTTTCATTTTTAATAGGTCAATCACACCTTCAAACCGGCTTTCTTTCCCAATTGGGATGAATAGTGGTACTGGCTCTTCTTTAAGTTTGGATTTGATATCGGTAAGTACATTATAGAAATCAGCACCAAGTCTATCCATTTTGTTGATAAAAGCAATGCGTGGAACATTGTAGGTATTTGCCTGTCTCCAAACTGTTTCGCTTTGGGGTTCTACACCACCAACGGCACAAAAAACGCCAACAGCTCCATCAAGAACCCTAAGGGCTCTTTCAACTTCTGCGGTGAAATCTACGTGACCCGGAGTATCAATGATATTGATTTGTTTTTCTCTCCAATAGCAAGTTGTTGCAGCACTAGTAATTGTAATGCCTCTATCTTGCTCTTGTTCCATCCAGTCCATTGTGGCTTCGCCGTTGTCAACTTCGCCAATTCTATGGTTTTCTCCTGTATAAAAGAGGATTCTTTCTGTTGTTGTTGTCTTGCCCGCATCTATGTGGGCCATAATACCTATGTTTCGTATATTCTCTGCTTGCATAACCATTAATTTATCATAAATTGTATAAATATGTAATTAGTTTTTTAGTTTCACAAAACCTTTATTTTACGCATTGGATTGCAGTTTTTGCAAAACTTGCCGACTCTTTTTTTGTGTCCTTTGGATACACTTTAGGTACACTTTGGGTACACTTTGGGTACACTTTCAAAAGTTTCTCACACCTTAAATAAAAAATTCGACTCTCGCATGGTACGCACTGTAAGTAGGCGAGCGAGAGCCTTTATCATCGACTTTTATAATAACGACATCTTATAGAAAAATCTACAATTTTTTCAGAATTCTCTTGTGAATTACTGCCAACACCAAAAAGGCTCGTTTTTAGGAGTTATCACCATTTTTTAGTGTCATTTACCAAAGTCGGGTATTATTTTCTGGCTAGCATATTTTTAGGCTTGGTGATAAATGAGGTTTGCTAAAATTTGACAACTACTTATCAATCATTTACCATGCAATTAGGAAGGAAGGGGATAACTATGGCAGAAGTTAATTATTCAACAAATGGTAAGGGTAACCTAGGTGTTACTCTTGGTGCAATCGGTACAGGTCTTGGTGTTCTTGGCAACAACCTTGGCTTGTTTGGAAATGGCAATCAGTCAGTTAGATGGGTATCTCAGAACGAGTATGAGCAAGGACAGAAGATTTCAGCTCTTGAGTCTCAAAATGCCTTACTACAAGCAGAGAAAAATACCAATCAGAAGATGATTGAAGTTTATGAAAGACTGGATACTAAAGCTCGTAACCTTGAAAGAGATTTAGCAGAGTTTAAGGCAACACAGGGCGTTGTTAATGCACAGGTTACTGCAAACATTGCTGTTGCACAGAACAACATCTCTAGTATTCAGACAGAGCTTGCAGGACTAACAAAGACAATTATTCCAATTGACAATGTTTGTCCAATGCCAATGGCTAGATACAACTCTTTTACAACACCAACTTCAACAACCTAAGAGGTAAGCAATAATGATTACGTTCGATAATTTCTCAAGTGCAGTATGCAAGTACATGGATACGGACATAATCAATAAAGCTCCTCGCAACAGAAGATTGCTTTTAGGGGTAGCCGTCATGGCTACTCCTAGCTTTCTTGAAAAAAAGGCAAAAGAATACAAGCAACTTCTTCTAGCTCTTAACGTTATGGATGAAGATAACAATATTGATGTAGACTCATTAGAAAGCGTAGGAACTGAATTGATTAATAAATATGGCTCGTATCAGTTAAAAGTATTAGATATTGAAATAAACATAACCAAAGACGATATTGCAAGGTTGTGTCAAATGTGTAGGAATATGGAGTAAATATATGTTTGAGATGATTATAAATAATCTTGATAGACTAAGAGATAATAAAGAAGAATTTGTGAATGTGTTGAAACTTCTAGACGTTTTTCTAGAAGAAATGCACAAAAAAGAGCCAACAGAAACAGAGCATTTAATGGTTAGTCTTACAGAAGTTCTTTACAAAAAACACTTCTGTAAACACACAGCCAAAATTGCTATTGAAAAGATGAAACCTTTTATATTAACCGATGAATCAGACAATGCTTTATTTCATTCAATTACAGAATATATGGACTACAAAGACTTGGATGAACAAAAGTGTGTAGAGCTTGTTAATAAAGCATACGAAAGAGCAACAGAGCAAGCAGAAAAATTTGGTATGACTGCTCCAAAGATTAAAGACGTGAACGAATACGATATTTATGTAGCCTTTGCCATGGTGTTATCCGATTATTGGTGTTCTACATTAGGCGATATCAATAAGGTTGCTATGATAACTTATGAGTGGTTATCTGATATAGACGCAGACGGTACAAAGACATGGAAATATCTAATGGAATAGCTCAATAACAGAGTTGAACAAAATCAATCCGAAACAAGAGTAGACTACTTGCAGAAATAGAATGTAAGGGGTCTTTATGTCAGAGACTATTGTAGTAGCTTTAATCAGCCTCGTTGGAACGCTCGGAGGGACATTTGGGGGCATAGTGGTATCAAGTAAACTAGCCAATTATCGAATTGGACAGTTAGAAGAACAAGTTAAGAAACATAATAACTTAATCGAACGTACATACAAACTCGAGGGGCGTATGACGGAAGTTGAACATGATATTAGAGACATGAAAGGAGAAAAGAAATGACACTCACTTTAGACAGTTCCATGATTCTCACAATCGCAGTTCTAGCAATTCTTGGTAAAGTTTATAAGCAGATAGTAGGGGAGAAGACAATATTTAATCGCAAGCTCAGCAAGCTTACACCAGTGGTATTAGTCATTCTTGGTCTTGCTATTCAGATTTTCTACAACAAAGACGTAAGCGTGCTAACTGGCGTTTTAAAAGGTATTATTTGTACAGCTGTTTCTTGTTGGGGATACGATACTTGTAAATTCCTTTGGTCTAAAGGCGTTAAAAATGAGCAATCAAAATGAGAAAAGTGAGAAGTGGTATAAGAAAGTTTGGATTTGGATTCTTGCTATTGGTGCTGGCATTGTTGCCTTTATACGGCTCAAGCGAACTGGAATTTCTGGACAGTCTGGAACAGGAATTGAGCGTGTTGGAGAAGACATTGAACGAGTGGGCGATAGTGTCACAAGAACAAGCGAAATTGTCACAGAGCTTGCAGACACAGTCTCAGACATTGACGATACAGCTCAACGAATTACAGACACAAGTGAAAGACTCTCAAGCACAAGTGAACGAGTTACAGAACTCAACAACGAGGCTACAAGCTCGGTGGCAAGAATTAGAGACCTCATTAGAGCAGAACGCCAAAGACTTAAAGACCTTGAGAATAACAAATAAGGTTTTAATCTTTGGCATTGGTGTTTCATTAGCAATTGGTGTTGGTGCTATCTTATACAGCGTCTTGAAATAGTCTTTTCTTTGTACGCTCTATTTTCTCTTTCATTGTTTTTTCTATTTTGATATCAAAGATACTATAAAACAAAAGCATTTCTTCAATGCAAACAAGCACGTCAGAAATCTCTTCTGTTAGACTATTAGAAGTCTCAGAGTTAAGCCCATACCTAGATTCTTTTGTTATAGCTTTAATAAGCTCAGACAGTTCTTCACACCAAACCATTTTTTGATACAGCTCCCCATTCTTTTCAATAGAGCAATGTAGTATATCGCATAAATCAGCGTTTATTTTAGCCTTGTCTATTTCTTTCATTCGTATTCCTTTAATAAGCTAATAGCCCCAACAGTTACGTTAGGGCTATCATATATATAATGCCTTTTTAGGGCTAATTTACTCGGCTAACAAGCCCCAGTCGATTATGTCTACAGGACATTCATCTATTTTTTTCAAAAACGATTCCAAGTGCCTCACAAGTATCTACAAAAGCAATTATCATATAGGAAACAGACACAACCTCTCTACTTGGTTTCTTGCCTTCTTTTTCTTTTAGTAGTCTGTATGTCCAAAGATAATTTCTATAATCATTAAGCATTGTCCTAATTTTTTCTTGCGATTCTTTTTTAGTCATGTAATTCTCCACGTATAAAATTGATTTTTGTATGATATGACAGCAAACTGCCAATTAAACAACGAAATTTGTCATGTTTGACTATTTTGTAGGTCTTCTATTGTAGGTCTTCTTAAACACGAAAATAACTTCTGTTGTTCATTGTCGTGTTTTATCCAACGCTTAACTTCATTAAGTCCGTCTAAGTAACCTCTGATGTATATTCTGTCAACATCTAATTCGGTTGTTCTCTTTGGTGGTAATTTGTTTTTTTCTATCTCTTTTTCTATAAATTCTAATACAGTCATTTCTTTATTCTCCAAACTCCTTCTTGTAAGCCTCTTCCAGAAACTCCATGCCGTCTGTGCAAAGGTCTAGACACCATCGCCAACAGACGGAAGAGAAACTACAATATTCGCTACAATTTTTGTCGTCTTTTCTACATTGCTCTTTTTTTCTTTGCAATAATTCTTTAAGCTTGTCTGTATCAATAATCATTTAATTTGTTCTCCTATTTCTGCATAAGCCTTAACCTCTTCACAAGTTAGTTCACAATCTCTTAATTCTCTGCACTCTTCTTTGTAAGGGCATTGTCTACATGGGTCTTTCATTTTCGCTCCTTATGAATACAAAGTGTCTACACTTTTGATGTTCACAACATTAGTTGCTTTTTGGTGCATTGTTTTGTTGCTCCTATGGTCAATAGTAATGCTACCGTTAAAAGCCCCTACAGCTATTGAATTGTCACTGCTCTTAATAGAGGCAATGTTAACTTTTGGCATTGGCTTTTCTCCAAGAGCCTCAGCCATTAAAGCCTTAACCTCGTCATAAGACTCTTTGCACAGAATTCTGTCTGCATTATGGGTATATATCCATGTTTCATTTTTATCGTTTGTTGGACAAATCGAATCTATGTTATTTACATTAATTAACATAACTTCACCGTTTTTTACACTTGTTACTTCAATAAATCCTTTCATTTTCTACCTCTTGTTTAATGCTAAAATAAAGTTCTAAATCCTCATATCTGACTGCTCCATATTCGTCTTTGGGTAACAGTCTGATAGCCTGTTCAAGTTCTACTATTGTCACAGCTTCTCCTTATATCCAATCTTGTTCTTGTTTAACAAAATAAATGCCACAACACCTCTTGCCTGTTTTTTTTGCAATCTGTTTTGCTATCAATCGTCTTAGCCAAAGAAGATTGTAGTTAGACAAGTCTGTTACAAGTAATGTTTCATATAGCGTTTCATAATCAATTCCAGTGATAGCCGAAATTGAAGATATGCTATTCTTTAACTTTGAATATGCTGGAACTCTCATGAATGGGTCTTCACTGTTTAGGTAAATATCCATGTTATCCATAGCACACATAGCGTACTTTCTTGTTTGTTTATTTATCGCAATCCTCTTCATATTCTCCCCTTATTGCGTCAACAATTTCTTCTTCCGATAACCTCTTCTCGGACACTATAAGAAACTTCAATTTATCCTTGTGGGTTAACATTCTAAGCAGATACCCACAACCACCACCAAGCAAAAAACAGATAATTAAGTTATTCACTAGTCTTTTATTCCTCCAACTTATAAATAGACTTCTTGATATCAGTGCAAACAATGTTACGAGAACATCTTTGCTTTCTTAACTCTCTTAAAAGCGTGCTATCATATGGTCTTTTATCATAGCCGTGTTCCTTTAACATCCTTCTGCACGTCCGTAGAAAAACAACTCCCTTAAACTCTTTACCCTTAGGCATAAGATTCAACGTGTCACTAACTGCGTCTTTAATTAAATAAGCCATAGTTCATTTCTCCTTATTCCCTTTTCGATACTCGCACTTCTTACAAATCGTGCAGATTTTCTTGTCTTCTCCATAATGGAAACCTTCACAAACTAGCCTTGGTTCTCCACTAGATTCCTTCTCTATATATTTATAAGCGTCTTCACACTTATAAAACGGCAACTCAAAATCATCAAAGTCTCTAAATATCATCAAAAGCCTCGTCAACGTAAACTCCATATTTGTTAATTGGTCTTCCGTCTTCTATGGAGCGTAAAACCTTCATGGAGCTAACTTCATAGCAAAGAGCCAAATCACATACAGTAGGAAACCAAAATGTCTCGGGGTGCTTTCCTGTTGTTTCGATTGCAATACATGGTTTATCTGTTGGACGAACTTTATCCATTACCAGCTCTCCTTTATTTTTTTAATCTCACTAGCAAACTCTTCACATTTAGCTTTGTAGTAAGATGTAGGCTTTTTTCTGATAACCTCTATTTGGTCTCGCTCGCTTAACTGGGCTAGTGCCTCTTCATCTCCACGATATGCAGAGTACATATGCTCTAGCCTTACCACTCTTTCTTCTCCAATTTTCTTGAGTAGATTTCCTCTGTAAGCAACAGCGTTTCCACCTAAAGCACAATTGCAGTAATGGCATTGTGGGTGAATGTTATCTAGCTCAATTTCTGTTGCTCTGCACGTTCTTGTGACATAGTGTCCACCCTCGGCTCTATTCTCTTTGCCACTTAGATGTAACTTCTTGCCACAAGAAATACAGAAACAAAACCTGTCTTCTGGAGTAGCCCCACCGAACGATTCTTTGTACTTTGCAAGTTTTTGAGCCTGTTCTAAAGCCTTGTTTCTCCACCATGAAGCTGAATGTTCTTTTTTCTTTTTGGTACTTCCAACAGTCTTCTTGGTTTTGATTGTTCTAGTTGTTTTGGTCTTTGGTTTAATAGGTTTTGTTGGTTTACTTGGCTTTGGAATAGGTAAAAACTCTTTAGCGTACACTTAAATCCCCTCCATTAAAACGGTATATCGCTATCATCAAACGCTTCTGGACCTTTATCCTGTTCTGGAGAAGTTGCCACATACTTAGCGTCGTTGATATCTGGTGTTTCTTTCTTCTCGGTGATTAACTGGAGATTTGAAACCCAACAAGTAATGCTTTCAATCTCAACTCCATTCTTTTCGTACTTGCTAGATTTAAGAGAACCACTGACTGCTACTTGCTTGCCCTTAGTGAGATACTGAACAAGATTCTCACCATTGCTTTTCATGCAAGAAAGAAATAGTGTGTCGTTCTTGTCTATTCCGTTAATAGCAATTCTAAACTTCAAACTCTTCTTTCCTGTTGTTCTACTTGTTAGTACTTCTGCATTAGCAACTAATCTTCCACAAGCACAAAAACTGTTTAAGTCACTCATTCTTTACTCCTTTGAAATATCCATTCCGTTGTCAAAAGCCACTCGATAGCAAACTTCTATCAGTAGCATTAGTTCTGTTACTGTCGCTAGGCTTGTTGGTTTTGGAACAAACTTGCCTTCTTTGTCAGTAACAACTTCTCCATTCTCTACGTATAATGGGTAGCCTTCGTTTACTGCTTCATTTTTGATGTAATCTTTCATCCATTCTTCGCTTGCTCCACTTTGATGTGCTAAACGTCTGATTAAACAATGAAACAGTGCGTTCTGTTCTGCCGTTCTAGCGTCTTGAACCTCTGTGATAGTTATCTCTAGTTCTTTGTTTCTTTCTTTGGCTCGACGTATATATCCCTCTAACTGGTAGGGGATATATAACGTCATGCTCTCTGGCTTAACCGTGAACTTAGGCATTGCCTGCCTCGTTAGCTACTGTTAAGTCGTAAAAGATTTTGTCAGCGTCCTTAATAAGGTCGTAATACTGTTCAATTGTCATGTTGAAAGTATCTCTCTTAGTTAAGAACCCTTTACTCTTCAGTAGCTGTCCAGCTTGTTCTTTGGATATCTTTGCAACTAGTTCGTCATAAACTAGCATTGGGTCAAAGTTCTTCATCGGCTTTATGTATGTTGTCTCTGGCTTTTTTACAGATGTATCTACTAATGGTTTAGTTGGTGGTGTAGATACTCCCTTCTTTAATTTGGTAGGGTAGGTAAAGCGAACATTGCCATCATAGTCCACAATCTCAAGCTCTGAGATGTTGTTATCTTCGTATTCAATCTTAGAAACAAAGAACTCAACCCAATCTGGCATTGCTAGAGTACCTTTAGCGTTCTTGTAGTACTCTTTTTCTTTTAGTTCGATGTAAATGTTTGGAGCAGTGTACAGTTCTCTGCCAATCCCCCATAAGAACCCAGCACGCTTTAATGCGTCACTGGCTTCACCTTTTTTAGCGTCCATGTTGGATTCTGTTCCATTAGATGTTTTACTGACCCACTGGTTTTTACTTCTATCCCAAACAGAGATAGTGCAGAATAGAACACCATTGATACTTTCGTACTGTGTCTGCCACCCAAATTCTCCGTACAGCTCATCTAGTACTGCCATATCGTATCTAGCGTTCTTATACAGAAGGAACATTCCTCTGACTGCTCCAGTTCTTCCTTCTGTGATTTTTCGACAAAATGTCTGAATCTCGTTTGCTTTAATCTGTCTCATGCCCACTCCCTTCTCATTTTTAATTCCAAGTCTTTTGGTCTTGGCTTTACATAGTCTGCAAATTCAAGACCAATTTCTCCGATACAGTCGTAAATCTTCTGCCATGCCTCTTGCGTGTTGCCCATGGCTGTGAAGATATCCTTTACTCTCTCTTCAACCATTTGTTCTGTGTGCCTGTTCATCTTCTTCTCCTTTTCCAAAATTCTCTTTGTAGAAGTTGCAAAACTGTTTGCATGAGCAATATCGCTTACAACGTTCTGCGTCACCTTGGCGATACTGAATGTATAAGCCTGTTTTATCTGCGATACTTGCTAGCACTTGTTCTGCCTCTTCTTTGCAAGATAGGTTTGCTCTAACTGCGGTCTTTCTGCCTGTTTTAAGAATTGCCCAGTCGGAATTGTCATATCTCTCTTCTGGTGTGCATGGTGGAATCTCATCATCTTTCAACTTCAGAGCCTTAACGACTTCTTTGGCTCTCTGACATAAGTAGTCCATTGTTGCTGTAAGATTTTCGTCAGTAAGGAACGCTGAATAATCAACAACGTTAACTGGGTGTGATGGGTGTCCATTGATGTTGGCTCTAATTGCTGAATGGTCTTTTAGCATTGCTACATCAGAAATGTGGTTGACGTCATTGCCATTTAACTTTAGCATTAGAGCGTATGTTTGGAGTTGGTATAACCACTCCTTTTCTGCCAAGGTAGAAGATTTGTTGTACTTGGCTACCTTGGTAGTTTTATAATCCCACAAGTACTGGTCGGCTTTGTCGTAAAAGTCTGGTGAACCACTTAACACATAGCCTTCAAGCTCTTTGTCATACTTGCCAAGGTCAATGGAAAATCTAGCCTCAGATAAATCCTCTTCATCTGCGTCTAGTGCAAGATAGTAGTGTACTGCAACACCAAAGAAAATGTTTAATGCGTCTTGAGCGTCAATTGTTAAGTCGTCCTTGTGTCTGCGAGACAAAACAATTTCTTTAATTCCTTTCATGAGTTCTGTTACCGAAAACTCATTGTCTGCCATATCGGGGTGATTGTTTACAGCTCTCTCACACCCTCTGAAAAATGTCTTTGGTAAGTTTGTTGTGTTTGTTACTTTCATTTGTTTCTCCAATCATTAATTCGCTCTTCAAGAGGTATGTTCCACCATGCTTGAAGTTCCTCTCTTGTCCACCTGTATTCCCTAATGCCCTTAGTCTTTCTGTCACAATCTGGAAGTAAGTAGGGCTTGCGAGATAGGGTAGACTTGCTAATTCCTAACTCTCTTGCTATGTCCACTCGTCTGAGCTTGTTCTGAGCGTCCAAGACCATTAGACGCTCGTACTCTTCGAATGGAACAGCAACAAACTTAATCTTGTTCGTTCTAAATACCTTCGCTTGCATTGTCCTCTCCGAATGTGAAGTTGTTCTGTTTTCTCACGATGTCGTTTGTGTTGTGAAAGAAAATCTCAAAGGAAGTCCAACTATACTCACGACTGTACATAGTTGGCTGTGAATGAACTGGCATCACAGATATCTTGGATATCTCAAAGTCATTCTCCATGATTAAGCCAAGAAT
Organism: Selenomonadaceae bacterium; assembly: GCA_963621975.1. Taxonomy (GTDB): domain Bacteria; phylum Spirochaetota; class Spirochaetia; order Sphaerochaetales; family Sphaerochaetaceae; genus UBA9732. The sequence goes on along the minus strand of CAVFGI010000007.1, from coordinate 28,187 downwards.
TTTGTCTGTAAGCTCTTTGGCAATCTCCGTGTAGCACTCTTTGTAAGTGCCATAGGATAGCGACTGCGACAATTCCTTGAGGGCTTTAGCCTTAGCTGTAACAGTTGCAATAGCCTTATCGAACTTGTCCGCAAAGTTCTCTGTGAAACTTGCGTCTGAACTTTCGTACAAGTAGATGTCTCCAAAATTGGGAACAGCGTAATTCTTCTCCATTTTCTACTCCTTAAAAAAATTTTTTATTGATTATCGACTTCTATCTGAAGCCGTTTAATCTCGTTCTTGACTAGCTGACCTAAAAACCACTGGAATTTAAGTCCGTTGGTACGGCAGAAAACTCTTAGCTTGTTTAGCTCTTCTGTTGTGATTTCTATTTTTACGCATATAAGTTCTTTATCCATAAGTCCCTCGTTGTGTAATATTGTATGCAACTGCTAGTAGTATTGCATAACATCTTATACAAGTCAACCCTTTTTAATAATTTTTTGTGTCAAATCTTATACAATTTGTTATATTTGCTTTATGACACAAGAAATAAACGCAACAAACTATTGGAAAAGGATTGATTATCTAATGAGCAACAGGGTAATTAGGGAGTTTTGTGAAGAAACAGGAATTAGCTACAACACATTTAGATGTAATCATGCTTCTTTAAGGATGTTCAATGTAACAGAAACATACATCATTGCTAATGCTCTTGGTGTTACTGTTGAATACTTGTTAACTGGTAAACAACCTAACTGTTACTCTGAAGAACTTAGAACTGTGATTGATATTCTGAGTAAAGATACCAGTAAACTAGAAGCAGTATGTACATTACTTGGTATCGAAAAAAAGAAACAACAACAAAACGATGTATGTTAAAACTAATAATTCCAACTTGCTAACTATACAACTTACTAAACTTACTTGTACTAGTTATGTCTAGTAATATTAAACTTACTTGTACTAGTTTTTTCTAAGCTCATTTTAAGACTTATATTTTAGATAAACTAAGACTTAACTAATATAATACTTTTCCCTCTCTTGTCCTAAGACTTAAGTACTTATAATACTAAACACCCTAATAAAGACTTATAAGTACTTAACACTAATAAGAGTTAATTCTTATCCTATACTATACTCTATTAACCCCTATAATCCCCTTCTTTCTCTTTCCTTTCCCTTTTCCTTAATGAGAAAATTCTGTTCTTTTTTTTCTTGTTTTTCGTTCGTTTTTTTTGTGATTTTTTTTGTGATTTTTTTTGTGATTTTTCGATTTTGCAATTTTTGAGCAATTTTCTTTTGCACTAAATTTAGCGTTAAAATTCATGGGTGTTTTAACCTTGACACAAGGTGTAGCGTGTGCTATATTTTCATTGTTGGGAATATATTTTTTTGTTTGTTGTGTTTTTTGTATATTCTAACTCCTTTTAAAAATCTTGTAGCCCCCAGTTTCCGACTCTGAGGGCTACTCTTTTTTTTAATTTAGTCTAGTGTTTTTTTAGGAATTGTTGGCTTATAAAGTTTTCCCTCTCTACAAGCTGTCTCATACTTTTCGCACTCATTCATTAGAGCAGAGTATGTGAACGTTTGCATTGTCATTCCAGACGTGTCTAGAACGTCATAAATTCGTTTTTTATCTTTTTCCGTTACTGCTGTTCGGAAACATAAAAAACCTTCTCTGTAGGGCTTCTCGCTTGTCTTTTGCTTTGCCATAAGTCTCTCCTTGTTTACTCTTCGTAACTTGAGCAAGCCGAATCTCTGCTGTTAATCTCTTCACCCTTCAGAACACAAAAGTGTTCATAGTGGTCATAGCCTTGTTCTTCGTTCTCTTCGCAATATTTGCACTCTATGCACATTGTTGGAATAGAACTTAAATACTGTTCGTATGTTGGATACATAGTCAATCTCCTATAGCTTTTTTAGCTTTGAGCTTTTCAATACCCTTAACCAATTCTTCTTCTGTAAGTTGCTCTTCACTTGGTTGTTGATTGTTGATTTCTTCAAGAAACTCTAGTATGTAATCATAATCAAAATCTTCTGAATACCATGTGAATGGGACTTCCTTATATTCCTCAGTCTCATAGTCGTATTCTAGGTCTAAATGGTCGACTATATCCCAACCATTTACAATGTATGTTCCGTTATCTTCTCCGTTGCGACGTGTTGTAATGCCCACGGAACAAGTACCACCAAAGAAGTTTCCAACTACCTGTGCAAGGCGTGCTAAGGCGTACTCTGAATCATAGCCAAACCCTCTGTAATCCTTTAGCTTGCAATACAATAAGAAAGCCTCAATACTATTTCTCCCACCACACCAATGAAGGTACAATCCAACCTTCTTTGCCTTGTCTGTTATAACTGCTCTGTTACCCATTTTTCACTCCTTGTATCTTTTTCAATCTCAAGCATTGTTGCGTATAACTTCTCTGCTTTTGGCAAAACAGAGGTGCGAGTTATAAGCACATCTATCGTGCCTGTAACTACTATAAGCTTTTCAGAAACAAACCTACCTGTTGGCTCGTTAGATACTTCATAACCTGTTATATCCCCCTCTTCGAACAAATCTATAAGGTTGTCCACAAGGCGTTGGTCTTTATAATCTAGGTCTTTATAATCTAAGCTAGCGTATTTGAATTCCTCACAACACTTAAAAACTGATATCCTTCTTTCTGCATTGGGGTCTATCCAATACGTGAAACCGTTGGTATTTCTTTTGACAAAACCTAATTTTTGATACGCAAACTCTACTCTTTCTTCTGTAGTCTTGTTATTCATTTTTCACTCCATTTTCTTTGCTTGTTCAACTAAATTTAAGTAATCACTTTCAAAGTCTGTGATTTTGAAGTTCTCTCCATTGATTGAGAATTCATTACTTGAATACCAAAAGGGTTCTCCGTGGATTCCTGTAAACCCCTCTCCGTGGTGTAGATTTACATTGAAGTTGATTAAGGCATAAAAGTATCCAGTAATTAAACAGTCTATGTTTGACGCTGAATTACTATTGCCCTCCAAGTCTGCTTCTAGTTTGCAGTAAGAACATTGTGCATAGTATTGTGCAAATACACTTAACTGTTCTCTAGTGAATTCTGTTTTAATATTCAGTTCCTTTCTATACGTTCTAAACATTTTTTTCTCCTTTTAACTCTTACTTTCCATTCTCTTTCGCCTGTTTAACTAAGTCCAAATAATCACTTTGAAAATCTGTAATTTTGTACTTGTGATTATTGAGCGAAAATTCATTGCTCCAAAGGGAAATCCTTTCTCCAAACCATGAATAGCCAAAATCACAATCTTCACTGAAGTCTAGCATTACATTAAAAATCGGTAAGGCAAAAACGAACCCACTCATTTGAGCGTTCCATATTTCAGCCGAACCCGTATGTCCTTCCAACTTAGCTTTAAGCTCTGTCCAAGTAAACATTGCATAAGCCCATGCAATTTCGTCCAGTTGTTTTTTACTAACGTTTGTTTCTTTTTCCATTTCTAACTCCTTAATGATAAAATCTCACCTTTCCACGGCGAGTTCCTTTTTCTTCTATGTTCAAATAGCCACCCCATAGATAGCTATCTTTCAATAGCCCTTGCTCTATGTGTACACTTTGGCAAAACCCCTCGATATATGCTCCGTGTGTAACAACAATATGTGAGCCATTTTTGGAATAAAAAATCTGTCCTATCATGCTTGATTTATTCCAACCTGCTGATTTTAATTCTTTGTCTAATTGCTCTAATTCCATTTTTAACTCCTTAACTTATAAAAATAGGGTGGCTTACACCACCCATAGTATGATTAGTTCTTTTACAGCCCTAGTATTGACACTAGCGATGTTAGCTTTGTGTATGTCTCAATGTCCATTGTTATTGTTTGGTCTTTTGGATTAAACACAAGTTCTTTTGGCTGTATTGGCTCTACTTGTTCTACTGGTGTCACTGGTACTGTTTGTACAGTTTGTACTGTTTGTACCGTTTGTACCGTTTGTACTGTTGGTTCTGTTGGTACTGCTGGTACTGTTGGTACTGCTGGTACTGTTGGTACTGGTTCAATGGCTTTTACAGGCTCTGTTGTATCTTCTTTCTGCTCTTCACTCGGTGGTGTTTCTAGCATAATCAAAGGCTCGTTTGAAGTGCGTTTTTTGTTATAATTCTTTACGATATACTCCACGGCTTTATCTGCTTTAGCACAAGCGTAATACAGTGCCTTTGTATCGTCCTTCAATGCTTTGAGCCATGACCTTAAGTAAGCTACCGTGTTTTCAAAAATCTTTGGAGCAAAGCCAAACAAATTTGCAAGTTTAACACCTCCGATTTCTGCAACTAGCTCTTCTTCTGCATATTTCTTAGAACCATATTCATTGTTAATCACTCTATTGAGCCTTCCTTTAGCTCCAGTAGAGTGAACTATCTCATGTCCTGCAGTTCCATAGAACTCTTCAATTCCTATAAAATCCTCTTTGTTTGGAAGGTGAATTACATCAGAGCTAGGAATGTAACAAGCTTCACCAAATCCGTATTCGATAGGTACGACTTCCGACCACGTTCTAATCAATGCACTTGCCATAGGAATTTCAGCGTCGTTGTTCTTTGGCTTGTCGTCGGGATAGGGAAGTCCGTCAATGTCTCTGACATCGTACACTGTATACACCTTGAAAGTGAAATAGACACGGCTTTTTTCCTCTCTTTTTTCCTCTTCCTTGGTCTCTTCCTCTTCCTCGGTCTCTTCTACTTCCTCGATTTCTGCCTCATCTTCCTTTTTCTTGACCTTAACGTATGGGGCATAAAACACAACTGGTAACGGCTTTGCGTCTTCTTTCTTTTTTGCCCAAAGTTCTTTGTGGTCTTCTCCGTACTTGCTCATATTCCAATCATGCAATTGTTTACTGGTAATAAGGTAGTTATGTCCAGTCATTGATAAGAACATCCAGTTAAACCCTCTGTACGGCTTGTGTGTGATGTAGTTCTGAGGTTGTGTTGTACTCCAACTTCTAACCCATTTAGTAGCCTCTTTGTCTCCCAGAGCTATTACTCTTTCAAGCTCTTTTATAAGGTCGCTTGAGATGTCATTGTAAATCTTATTCTCAAATTCCTTTTTAGTCATTTTTGGCTTTTGCTCTTTTTTCTGCTTTGTAGTAGATTTTGCAGTCTTTGCAGTTTTTTCAGCCTTTTTTGCAGTTGTTTTCTTTGCGTTAGTAGCTACTCCAATTGCTGTTGCTAATGCAGTTGCAACACTGCTATTGCCTTCTTTTTCAAGCTTAACTACCAAGTTAATCAAATTCTGTAATGCGTCGTTGTTTTTTGACATAATCGTTTTCTCCTATAAAATAATCATGTGGTCTCTTTTAAGTGCTAATGCACTCATAACTTCATGCGATACACTTGTTTTCCAACAGTCAACAACCCTTATGCCTTTCTTAACAGCTTTATTGACTGCAACAGCGTAACTTTTAGCTAAAATAAAAGCCCTGCGTTTAACAGGGCTAAACTCGGTTTTCTGTTCCCAAATTACATATGCGTTTAATCTCATTCTATCTCCAGCTTTACCCTCTTTGGTACTGGTTTACCGATTAAAGCCATGTACCACTTATAACGCTTGACGGCTTGGCTCTTTGATAGTCCCCAAAATGTCGCACTCCAACCTCTATTATCCCAGAGGCTGACGTTTTTATTCATTCTGTCATTAGGATTGACCCTCCAATAACTCAATACAACTGTCTTTTTTATAGTCGTTTTTTCAGCCGTTTTAGGCTTTTTTGCAGTCGTTTTGCCCTCTGCAACTACTTTTTTTGTTTGTTTCATGCTACCCCCTTTTTTGAGATACCGATAACGAACTTGCCCAAAGCTTTGGCAATAATCTTTGCTAGTGATAGAGCCTCTGTCGACTCATTAGCCCTAACCTCAAACTCAATGCCGTTAGTCTTAACGGTATAAATGTACCTAAATTTCCTATTCATAAACCCTCCAATAAAGAAAAACCCCCTTAAAAAGGGGGCTATTTGTCACTATTGACTTAATTCTATTATGCTGTTATTCTTTCCTCGCTTTTAGCAAGTGTGCGTGCTTCTGCTTTGGCTTTAGCCTTGGCTGTTGTGCGTGCTTTGGACATTGCTAATTGTTCAATCTCAATAAGGCGTTTTGATGTTGCTACTTTGAACCCTTTGCACCCCTTAACCTTTGCAATGAGTTGTTCAAAACTCATACCACAAATGAGATTTTCAGCATCTGCCTTATTGATGTTTTGACACTTTGCAGTGCGTTCCCCCTTCCAATAGTATTGAGATGATTTTTCACTACAACGAGCGTACGAACGCACGAAACAACCGCCGTTTGTATCATTGACTATTGCAACATATGAATTGGCGTCAATATTCAAGAATACGGCATTATCAGTGTATGAACCAGTTGCGACTACTTTGCGTTCCTTGCCTTGTTCGTCAATTGTCACAATATACAAGTGTTGTGTGTGATATGACAATGTTTGAAATAGCTTTTTTTCGTTCTTGTTCATGTTCTCTGTTGCCTTTGCTAAAAGCTCTTTCAAGTCAATGTTTTGTTCCTTTGCAGTCTTTGCACAATCGACCAATACACCAGTTGCCTTTTTGATTAAAACGATACCCATAAAATCCTCCATGCCTTGCCCCTTTGCAAGGCTATAAAAATAATATAACCTCTGTATACACAGATTTTTAGAACCCCAAAATTAAAGTTCACCCCTTATTTTTAGAGTTCCAAAACCTATATATCTATAGACAGACTAGCCAAGTGCAGACGGATTTTTCTACACCAGTGCAGGGCATTGAGATTTGGTACTATCCCTATATTGAGAAAGATAGCAGATAGCCCACCCATGCAACACGCAACCCTTTGATATCACACGCATTTTATAGAATAACTATAGTTACGCATTACCCCGTTCGGTTCGTGGCTTGTGTATCCACAACGATACACCCCCGACAACCTAGACCCACTTGCAAATACAACCGTATAAGGATACAACCATAGTGCAGTTAAACCTATATTACGCCGTTAACTAGCTCGCTTAACAACAAGGCTCACTATATAGTGTATAGTACCCGCCTACCACTAACAATGTTGCTAAACTACTGTATGCTAGAATGTATGTCTTTCGTTTCTCTAAACGAACAAATTTAAGTTTTGTTTTCTTTCAAGTTTCTTTTAGCCCCTTTGTAAAAGTTAGCTTATTGCTAACCTTTACACTGATAAGGTACAATGTTTTGGGATAGCTTGCAATATCTTTTTTAACTTTTTTTCAACTTTTTTGCAAAAAATTTTCAAAACTACTTAACAGAAAAATTGTAATTTCTTATTGTAAAAGGAAATAACTACTTAACAAAATTTTTTGGCTTGTTTGTTAGGGGCTTGGCTTGCTCTAATAAGGTATATAATATATACTATTCCTATGCTCAAAGATAAAAAACAACGAAACAAATATGCTCACGAATACACAAAAAACAACTATCAAAGATACGTGTTTTTCTTAGATAAACAGAAAGATGTTGATTTAATAAACAAGCTCAATAGCATCAAACGCAAAACAGAATACATAAAAACACTACTATACAATGATAATCCAGACATTACCCCAGAACAAGAAACTACTTAATACTTATTAAGTACTTCATAGATAGCACGGCTCGGCTTGTCTGTATCTATTCAATATTACTTATTATCTATTAAGCCTAAAATCTCAATACATCAATCAATACTCAATACAATACTCAATACAATAACTATGTTTCAATTCTTATTCAATTCAATTCTCAATCGCTTATAATTCTCAATTACAACTTCAATTCTTGTTCAATTCTCAATTCAATACTCTATGCGTTACTGTCTAGCAGTACAATGTTAACTCACTACACCACATAGACTTATCTGTTGTCATGCTAACACCTCTATCTCTGAGAATGCTCTTGGTAGGTAGAAAAGAAGAGGGGGTACACGCCGTTTTTACTCAGTGCGTGCGACGTCAATTAGTGTTTTTTCCGCTGAGAATAAAATCAAAAAATACTTTTTTATTGCATAAACATTGCAATAATACTGTATAAATATACAAATGGTCTCGAGAATTACGGGGGTTATACAAAATTGACTGTATATTTTATGTATATTCCCATTTTTGGGTGCTTTCTCGATATTTAAGAAGGGGTGGGACATAAGGGTGTTTGGTAGGCTCAATAACTAGGTTTCTGACGTTTTTCCAATAGTTGTCATATTATTAACTCAGTTTCCACGGAAAAATTTAATTTCGGAGGGGTATTTTGGAGCAAGAAAACAAAGAAAAGAAAAAAGGTAATTTTGGCAATGGTGGAAGAAGGCTTAAAAGGAAGAAAGTACAGCTTCCTGTCAAAGAAAAAAAGTTTTTAGACCTACCAGAAAAACAGAAGGCATTTGCACAGTTTGTAGTACAAGGCATGACATATCAAAATGCATATCTATCAGCTGGATACTTAAAGAACAGAGACCATAACGATGAGAAAGTAAAAAGGCTAGCCCAACAGAGTGCTTCACTGTTAATGCAAAATCCTCTGATTAAGAGATACGTCTATCAAAATAAAGCACTAGCGTTTGAGCCAGAGGATGGGTGTTCTATCGAATCAATAAAATCTCGGTTAAGGCAGATAATGGACGGAGAGCTGTTTGTTCCTTCTTATGATAAGAAAGGAAACCGTATTCAGCTAGCTCCAATGCACAGAGATATGATTAGTTCTGCCGAACTTTTATTCAAAATAGTTAAGTGGGAAGGCGAGAGACCAAAATCATCTATAGGTGAATTTGAAATAGAAGACGATTTATTAGACGAGTCTACATCTTTTCTTGAAGAAATGGCTAAAGGAGTAAAACCAAAAGCCGATAGCACAGTAGCAGTAGTCTCTTCAGTTCAAGGTGTAACACAAGAAACACTAGACGAAATAGTAAAAGACGAAACAGAAGAAGAAAAAGATGATGGCGACGATTACCAAGAAGATGAAGAATACGAAGAGAACGAAGAGACAGAGGAAGAGACTGAATGAAATATGCTAACTTTGAAAACTATGCAGATATCTCTTGGGACGGCTATGAAGCCGAATGTGAAAAAGTTCATGAGTATCACAGACGAGTAAAGAAAGAATGGAAAAAAGCCAAATCTGAAAAAAAAGAAAAAGCTTGGCTTAGGCAAATGTGTAGGACAGATTTATATTTTCTACTGTTTTATGTCCTAGGTCGGAAGGATGTCGGCTATATCATCAAAGAAAAAACAGGAAAAAGAGTAGAGCGTCCATGGTTGTTTAGACGCTGTGCAGAAATTCAAGCCAACCCAGACGGATATTTAGATATATGGGCAAGAGATCACTATAAAGATATTTATGATGATACGCCGTTATGGACAACTGATGGCTGGAAGACCCAAGGAACTGTTCAAGTAGGCGATACAGTAATGACCCCAACTGGATTTTCCAAGGTTGTAGCTGTCCGTCATTTTACGGATTCTCATTGTAAACAGATAAACTTTAGAAGCGGTGAAAAGATTGTCTGTGGTAATGGACATTTGTGGAAAGCTTTTAGGTTTAATAGCAGAAGAGTCAGTGGCAATACTCGAGTTGGTTGGCAAGAAAGTATTTGTGAAACAGCAGATTTAATAAACTCTTATAGACACCCATATATAAAGGCTTGTTCTGGTTTTGACTCTCAGAAGAGTGAATTGCCTATTGACCCATATTTACTTGGACTTTGGATTGGTGACGGCACATCTACAAGTGGACAAATCACAAGTGCAGACAAAGAAGTTTGGCAGGCTTTTAAGAATAGAGGCTGGGAGATATCAAAACGAATAGGAAAAGCCAAAGGCTTAGCAGAAACAAGGACTGTTTACGGCTTTCAAGTAGAATTACGCAAACTTGGAGTATTGAATAATAAACATATTCCTCTCGAATATCTTTGTTCATCATTTGAAGACAGACTAGAGTTGCTTAAAGGACTAATGGACACAGATGGTTTTATCTGTGACCGTGAAGATGATAATTCCTGTACCTTCGTTCAAAAGAAATACAACATAATTCAAGATGTTGTGGTTTTGGCAACATCTTTAGGATATAAATGCAGAGTGTGTAAACAGCCAAAAGCATATTACCTTGCCTTTTCTGTAAAACAGTCAGACCCTATACCGTTTAATCTTCCAAGAAAAGTAGCAAGAGTAAACCGAAGTCTTAATAATCAGAAACAGAGTTCTAATTGGCATATTCAAAGTATAGATGAACACGAAACAGTTCCTACTACTTGTATTCAAATAGAAAACAAAGAAGGAATGTATCTTGTAGGCTCTTCAATGATACCAACTCATAATAGCAGTTTGATAACTTATGCAAAGACCATTCAAGATATTTTAATCAACCCAGAGATAACTGTGTGTATCTATGCTTATAATATGGGGCTAGCCAAAAAAATGCTCCTACAGATTAAGAACACTTTTGAATCTTGCGAGAATTTGAAACAACTATTTCCAGATATTCTATATAAGTCACCATCTGAGACAGGGTGGAAGGATAAGGACGGAGTGTGGAGAAAGCGTGTTTGGACAGACGAGAAAATAACAGTTAAAAGATTTTCAAACCCAAAGGAATCCACAATTGAATGCTCTGGGCTTGTAGAAGGACAAAGAACTGGAGGGCACTACAATTTACTTATATTCGATGATACTGTTACTTTAGACTCTGTTAGAACACCAGAACAGATTAAAAAGACTACTGAAGCTCTTTTTATGGCAATTCGTACTGGTTCTACGGCAAACCTCAAAATGAGATTTATTGGAACCAGATATGCATTATATGACACATATCACACCGTTCTAGAACGAGGCATGGTTAAAGCTAGGATTCATCCATGTTACTTCCTTAATGAAAACGGAACGCTATCTGAAAATCCTGTACTGTACTCAAATGAAGAAATTGACCTAAAGCGTATTAACTCAGCTTATGGAGTATTTGAAACACAGGAACTTTGCGACCCTAAAGCTAATCTAGTAGCTTCTTTTGATAGGGATTGGATTGAAATAGTAGATTCTTATGATTTTAGTAAACCGATTAACATGGCAGTTATTTGTGACCCTGCAGGCTCTCTAAAAACAAAAAGCGACTATACGGTGTTTTGGGTTGTTGGAAGAAGCTCTGACGATATTTTCTATTTCTTTGATTTAGTAAGGGATAAGATTCTTAACGACAAGAAATGGGAAGTATTAAAAGAGTTAGTGGCTCAGTATACATTCAATGATGTAAAACCTCATGTTTATTATGAGCAAGTTTCTATGCAGTCTGATATTCAGTATTTCCAAAAGATGATGAGCCTAGACCATTTCTCTTTTGATATCACGCCTGTAAGTGGTAGACCTAAAATTCGTATGGGTGGCTCTATCAGTGGTATGCCTACTAAGGTTCAAAGGATAGAAGCTCTTCCACCTCTGTTCAAACAAAGACGAATTAAGTTTGTCCGTATGAGCGAAAGATTCTCTAATTATGAACAAAAGCTTGTTGATATGTTTAATCAGTTTGTTGAAGAAGAGTATAGTGCATATCCTTCTGGCAAGCATGATGACTGTTTAGACTGTATGAGCAGAATAGCTGACTTAGAGACTGGAGTTATGTTAGTTAAACCAGATAAAAAAAGCGTGCGTAAGATAAATAAAAAACCGAATCAATACGATGTTTATCAGATAGAATCCGAATTTACACCATATTAAGGACAATATATGGGCAATTAGTAAAAAAAAGGGTTTAGGGGGTCAATAACAGAGTTTTTAGTTTTTGCTTGCATTTTCTTCTATTATTCCTAATAAGGAAAGCTGAAAAGAAAATGAGTGCAATTATTAGGGATAAAGAAGAAAACAAGAAACTCTATAACGCTCTTAAACAGAGATTCGATTCTTTGGTAGACAGAAGAAAAGCAAATGACGCTTTACGTTGGGAAGCTTTGGCTTATGTTGGTCATAGACTAAAAGGTTCTTCTGACCCAGATTGTCCTACTCCAGACATTAGGCTGTATTCGGCTTCAGCAGTTAGAGCTTTCAATAGATTTGCCGATGGCTTTATGGGTAATGTCATGAGCCGTAATATTCGTTGGTTTGCAACTCAGTTTGAAGACCCACTCTTTAATGACAGTGACGATATTGAAGGGGCTAATGAGTATTTCTCTAAAACCGACCAACGAATGTACTCTGAGCTTGATAGGTCTAACTTCTACCCAGAATCCATGACAGCTTTTAAGGACGCTGTAGCAACTGGCTCTTCAGCCATGTTTATTCAGAACGACCCAGAGGATAAGATTTGTTGCTACCGAACAGTAGCTCCATGGCGTTGGTGGGCTGATGTAAATAAATTCGGAACTTTTGATACTTTTTTTTATAGGTACTGGCTCACTAATGATAAATTCTTAGAAGAGTTTGGTGACACAGCACCAGAACCATTAGTAGAAGGTGCAAAAAAGAATGTATTTTCTCAAGACAAGAAAGAGATTATTCAGTGTATCTATCCTAGAAAGAATTTTTATAAGAACTCTCAAATTTCAAGTAGAAAGAAGTATGCTTGTGTTTATATAGACGTAACAGACGCTTGTGTTGTTAAAGAATCTGGGTATGACCAGTTTCCTGTAGTAATTCACGTATACGACCGTTCTGGTGACGATATTTACGGTACAGGCTTGGTTATGGCTTATATCTCAGAAATGAGAAAACTAAACAGATTAGCCTACGATTTTGCTTTCTCACTTAGAATGTCTGGTCGTGGTATGTGGGCTGTTCCTAATAGCTTGGTTGATAAGTTTATGATACAGCCAGAAGCTGTCATGCCTTACACTTCTTCTGACCAAATTCCTATTAGAACAGATAGAGAAGATTATAGCGTTCAGTATGCAATGCAGGCTCTTAACGAACAGATAGAACTAGTAAATAGCCTTCTGTATAACGATATGTTTACTTATATGATGCAACAGACCAAGGTTTATACGGCTACACAGGTCAATGCAGTTCGCAGTGAAGAGCTTTCGCTTTTGGCAGCAGTATTCGGCAACACACAAAAACAAAAGATTGAAAAGTCACTAAGACTTACTTTCTATCTTATGGCTAAAAATGGTCGTATTGAAGCTCCACCAAAAGAGATTCTAAAGAACATGAATATGCTGAACTTTACGCTTAATTCTGTACTAGCCCAATCGCTACAGGCTTATTCGCAGAAAGACGCTAATATTACCAACCTTGAAACAGCTTCAACATTTGCTTCACTTGGCTTGCAAGAACCACTTGATAATTACAACTTTGACTACATTGTTAGGGCGATTTCTCGTGGTAGTGGTGCAGACGCTAGAAGTCTTAAATCAAAGAAAGAAGTAGAGCAGTTAAGAGCTTTAAGACAACAGCAACAGCAACAGCAGATTCAGAACCAGTTAGCACTAAATCAGAGCGAAATGGTGAGAAACCTTCGTGGTGGTGGCTCAAATAATCCTACAGGAGTGAACCAAGCAAGATGATTTGTAAAGAGAAACCAATTACTGAAGCACAAAAAAACAAAAGGGATGAATTAAGGCGTTTTTACCTTAATAACGTGGATATACTATGGAACATTTTAATTGAACATAGCGTGTTCACACCAACTACAGAACCTAGCCAGATGATTATGCGTAATTGGGCGTTAAAACATCTGGAAGATATTGGAATATTGGATGAAGTGAAACTAAAGAAAGTTATCGTTTCACTTCTCGAAATGGACTCGGTAGATATGGAGCAAGCTGTAAACGCACCAGACCCATACCAGATTTACTAATCCACGATTAAAAAAGGAAAACCCAAATGAGTGATTTGAACGAACAAGACAAGAATCTTGGAAATGGCGATTCCCCTGATTCTAAAAACGCGTCCACTGTAAACGACGGATGGGATTCAAGTGCCAACAAGCCTTATATGAGGCAGTTAGGCAAGCAGTATTGGGGAGATGAACGGCTCACCAAGTTTGATTCGTTAAATGGTCTTGTAGACGCCTATTTGGACTCTACAAAATCAAAAGCTCCAGAGAAGTATGACTTTAGTGAAGGTGAAGCTAATTCAGAAGAACTAAGCAAGACTTTCAAAGAGCTAGACCTTTCTGCTGAATCGGCACAGAAGGTTTATGACCTTATTAAGAAGGCTAGACCAGAAAAGGTTGATACGGAGAAGGTTTTAAGGGAAAGGCATAGTGATTACGATTCCTTTAAGAAGAATGCAGATAAAACGATTGAAGCTTATATGGATGATTCTTTGAAGGAACTAGATAAAAAATATGACCTTTCATCGAATCCAGCATTTCTAGAATTTGCGTCAAAGATTGGAAAAGAACTAGGAGACGACTTCCACAATGGAAACAACGAGTCCAGAACCACTCCAAAGACAAACATCTTCTATGAATATGCTAAGAAATCAGTTGGCTTGAAATAGCAACGAATATCGCAGGAGATAAACTATGGCTAACCAGAGCGATTTTTTGAATGGTTACAGGACATTATCAAACTGCCAGTTTGATGATTCAGAGCAATCGGCTATTGCTAAACAGATAGTAGACGAAATGAAATGGACTTCCATTATGAATGACGAAGCTTCAGTTATGGAAGCAAGTGGTCTCTTTGAGCATAAGGCTTTTAGAGATAACGAGCTTGATAACGGTGCTGAGTTTGTTGCTTATGATGAAGGCTTTGCAAGAAGTGATTTTACTCACAATGAAGAGTTCGCTGTTCAGATGGGTAGAATTGTTGAAAGCAAGACCTATCGTAACAATCAGACACGTTATGATAAGGAAGCAGAAGCACATAGACTTGCTAGAGACCTCAAGAAGGTTGCTGACGCAATCAACAGAAAGGACGCTAGGGCACTTGTCTATGGTGGTGTTGACGATATGAAGGCATACAATGGACTTGCCTCATTTACTGATACAACTTATGACATCACAGAAGTGTATCGTGCAATCGAGAATGACAAGCTTCCTTTCAAGGACGCTAACTCTTGTATCACTATTGACGCAACCCAGTTTGACCAAGATAACGCAGTTGACCCAAAGAATGGGGACGCTGGTTCTATCTTTGCTATTGTTTGGGGTTCTGACTACGTATCTAAGCTCTATCCTCATGCTGATTCTGTATCTTATGGTATCAACATGACAGTACACATGGGCGAGAAGTTTGAATACACAGACAATATCACTGGTGTTACAAGACACGGCTTTGAAGACATTTATGACTTTGAGAAGTTCACAGGTCTTTGGGTCGGTAATAGATGGGGTCTTATTAGAATTGCCAATATTAACTGTTCTTCATTGCAGACAGCAAAGCAGTGGGAAGCACAGCTTAAGATAGTAGAAGAGGCAACCTCTCATGCTCTTAGACTGTTTGACCATGCAGGTCTTGCAAACAGGGCTAGTTGGTATACCAATGGTACTCTTGTTCAGAAATTCAAACAGCTCAGAGCCGATAAACAGGTTTATGTTGCTGGCGTTTCTGCACAGGGACAGCCACAGAATATGGCAATGCAGACACCATTTATGTTGCTTGATAGTGTACAGCTCAAGCACGAGCTTACGATGACACAGTTCGAGAGACTTGTCTAATTATGGAGGCATAGCTTATGGCAGGTTCTTATTTTCAGAATCATAATTTCGGTATTTCTGCTATTGATTTAGCAGAAGTATCTAACAGCGAAAAATATCTTGGTTCGGCAATCGGACTCAAGACTTCAAAAACAGACGCAGGCTACATTGATATTACAAGAGGTAAGACCTATTCACTAAAACAGCTTCTGCAGATGAGAAAGGTACAGAGACTTGGTGGGAACACTGAATCTATCGCAGTAGTTTTCTCTGGCACAGTTGTAGCTAGTGAACAGACTGTTACCATTGACGGTGTAGACCTCACAGTAACTCCAGCTTCTGCAACAGCAACAGCACTTGCAACAGCAGTAGCAACAGCAGTTAACGCTGATTCAACTCTAAGTAAGACTTGGACAGCAACAGCTTCTAGTGCAACTGTTACACTCAAGAGTTCTAAGAATAGCAACAGCCTATTTGATAGTGCTAACTATTATGGAACTGGTTCTGTTGTCGTTACAGCAACTCAGACAAAGTGGGGTGCAAACAAGGTTACTCTTGCTTTGTATACCACTGACACTGAAACAGACACAGCTCCAGTCAAAATTCTTGAAATGGTAGCAACTGTTGACGAGCTTGCAGGAAATGGGCAGACCGAGTACGAGATTACTCTTCCTCAGAACGCAAAGAGATATCTCATGCTTGGTATTAAGAAGGAAGCCAGTACAGATGTTCTTACTGGTAAATCCGTTTTCCCTGTTATCCCTAATCAAGGCTAATGCCTTAAAAGGCTAATAGGTACTAATGTTTAATCGGTTGCACTGGGATTGTGAGAGTTTACCTTTTTGGCTTGCAATCCTAGTGCTTCCATAATAGAGGGCATAATGGATAGATTTACAGACCAGCAGTTTCTAAATTTAACTCTATCTTTGTTTAACATAGAGAGAAAAACGGACGATGATAGCCTAGAAACAAGGCTTGTAGAGCTTTATAAACCACTATCTTATCGTGAATGTTGTATGTTCTCTGATTGGACTTTTCTCATCAAAACACAAAAGTATGAAAGTACAGACGTCACAGAAGATGAGTATGACGGACACCCATATGGCTATACTCTTCCAGATGATTTCTTAAAAGCCTATTTGATTAACGGCAATTACAACGAAGGCTTTTCTGTTAAGGGTAATATGATTTATGTAGATTATCCACAGCTGAGGCTAGACTACTATTCTTATGACTATACCAATGCACCTGTAGAGTTTGACCAATTGGCGTGCTATAGATGTGCAATAGACATATCACAGCTATTAGACCCACAAGGTGCAGTGTTAAATACAGCACAGAACCTACATCAGATAACACTTACAACACTTGTAAATAAAGACGCAAATTCAAAACGTAAAAAGACTGCTGAATTTGACGCAGATGATACAGTTTTCAAAATTCCTACCAAAGACTATTAAGGAGAAACTATGGCATATCAATTAGTAAATAATCTACGCTACGGTCAAATCTCTTCTAAAATGGCAGGACGCTTTGACCTTGATATGTATTCTCAAGGAGCAAAGAAGGTAGAGAACTTTATCTGCATGAGACAAGGTGGAATTACAAGAAGACCACCTGCCAAATATCTAGTTAGCGTTCCTTCTGATACAGTGAGAATTGTATCAATGGTTGTAAACACTACTCAGTCCGTTTGCATTTGTTTATCTAAAACAGGTTTTCAATCTTACACTTATAGCTTGGCTGAAGATGGGACTTTTACTTTGGTAAAATTCACAGACAAAAAGGCGTGGGTAGATGGCTATTCTCCTACTGAAAACGATATTAAAGAAATGTGCTTTGCTCAGCACTACTCGTATCTTTATGTAACTTGTTCAAATACAAAACTTGGAAGGTTTTATCTATCTACAGATACACTAATTTTCCAAGTTTGTAATGTTAGACTTAATTATTTTGGCATTGATGATGACAAAAAGAAAGAAGTTAAAACAGCAGGCTTTGCAGAAGATACTCTTATGACATCAAGCGAGCATTATCCTTCTGGGTGTGCTATTGTTTCTGACAGACTAATTTTATTTGGCACAAAAGGCGAACAGGATACAGTTTGGTGGTCTAGGGTATTAGATTCTTCTCAGACAATAGAAGAATCAGAAGACACTTTATTAGATTTTGTTCAGTATGATGTAGTTGAGACAACCACACAGCAAGTTGTGGACGATACATCAAAGATTCCAAAGATTAAGAAGTTAGACGCTTCTGGGCTTGCTCTAACGCACACAGAAGAAATCAGTGGTGGTGTAATTAAGGCAAAGATTTATAGAAACGCAGAGTCTGAAAGCTCTTCCTTCAACGGTTCTTTCTCTGACGGCAAAGAATACAAACTTTATCAAAGAGTAAAGTTAAAAGGAGATAACTTTGGAGATACTTCTGACGACCCAGGTGATATTGGTGAAATTTACGTCTATCAAGACGCAAGTTACGCAATTCCATACTATGGACAGCACGGTGGGTCTTCTAACAAACTTTCAGATTTAGTCTATAAAGAAGCTGATGGAGAAGAAGAGTCCTATAAAGACTATTGGAAATGGTTTTATTGGGACTATGATTTATCGGATACTTCTAACTTTATAGAGGAAACAACAGAAACTGACTATGTAGCAACTTCTACAACAGCAATGAAAATGCAACTTGCTACAGGAAGAAAGGACAAAATTCTTTGGGTTAGTGTTCTTGATAATATTTACATTGGAACAGATACAAGCGTCTGGGCACTACCAGTATCAATTAATGCACTATCTCAATCTGCTCAAAGAGTATCCTCTCATGCTTTATATGATTGTCCTTCATCTACGCTTGGTGGAAGTGTTATCTATGCAGGAAAAGGTGGAAAAATCAGAAGCTTAACTGTTTCGGATTCGGTAGTAGATTCAGAGTTAACTCTTACTGCTGACGGCATAATCGACAAGGAAGTGGTCTGCATGCAAGAGCTATCTTCACCAGAACCAACTCTCTATGTGCTTTTATCTGACGGAACAATGAGAACACTTACAATAGATTCCGATTTTGGCTTACAAGGATGGGCTGTATGGACTTTTTCGTTCAAGGTTGAATCTATTGCCAAGATTGAAGACACAAGCAATGAACAGCTTCTATGCTTGTGTAGTGACGATACTAATAAGTGGATAGCCTTCTTGGATTACAATGAAAGTACAACATTTGCAGATACCGATAAGAACGGAGACTTGTCTTATACATCCGTTTTAACAATGCATAGAATGGATTCTTATTCTTCTGACGGTGGAGCTACATTGGGAGTTAGAAAGAGTATAAGAAACGTTGTTTTCAGACCAATGGATTCTGGTCGTGCAACAGTTGGCTATTCTGATAAAGATATGGAGACAACAGCTAAAGAACTTGGTAGCAATGATTACAAAATGGCTGTTGGTGGTGGTTCAGTAAATGAACTTTGTTTCACTGTGAAAAGCTATGAGGACGAACCTCTAACCTTATTAGCTGTGGCATACGAAGCAACAGTAAATCAATAGGGGGTAAAATATGGGTTGGGTAATTGACGCAATAACTCTTGCTGTTAACGCAATTGGTGGAGCATTTAAGAACGAAGCTTCGTTTGAAAACAAAGTAAAAACAAACGCAAATAATTATAAAAGTGCTTTAACCAATGCTAATTCACTTCTGCAAAAAGCAGAAGGAGAATACAACAAAGTAAGAGATAATATTACTTCAAAGTATGGTTCTTCTACATTTGCTCTTTTGCAAAAACAATACAACCAAGTAAATAATATCGGACAGTCTGCAGTAACAAGAAATAACCTAGGTAGGTATAACGTAGATACAGATGTAAATGGGAATAAAATTGGAAGCTCGAAAGATGTTAGAGGGATAAAGTGGGGTGGAGATAAAAGTTACTACAATATTCCAACTGCTTCTTTTGACTATGACTCTGATTATGAAAAACACAATTTTAGTACAGATGACACCTCATCGATTGTAGACCAACTTTATAACACTTTGTCCTCTGGTAATACTGCACTAGCTCAAGAGTTAAGACTTTCTGGCAATCAGATATCTGCAATGCTTGGTAATGCACAAGATGAAGTTAACCAGTCAATGGCGACTTACAAGAACGCAATTGGGCAAAGTGCTTTACAGCTCCATTCTCAAAATCTGAACAACACTTTAGAAGTTGCCAGTGCAAGAGCAACTATGGCTTCTAGTGGTATTAGAAATACAGGAACAGGAAGTGCTAATCAAAATCTTGCAGAACTTCAAGCAGATATTACAAGTGCTTACTATGCAATGAATATTAAAGCACAGGCAATGCAGTTGCAAAATGAAGTCTATAACACACAAAAAACAGCTTCTATTTCTGCATATCAAAGCAGAGCTAATATCGAAATTGCTCAGCGTCAAGCCTATGAAGATGTAGTAAGTGCTTACGGCACTGGAGCATATCAAACAGAAGAATATATTAACTCGGCTCGTGAGCAAGTTGAAATAGCAAATACATATAAAGAATACGGTGACGAACTACAAAATACAAAGTGGTGGGATATTGTAACTAAAGGATAAAAAGGAAGAAAAGTATGGCAAATAAGTACGATGTTCTAAATCAGATAGAAGCAGAGAAAACTCAAAGTAAAATTAACGGAATTAATAGTTATACTTCATTAATTAACGGAGCTTTACAACTTGGTAGCGAAATATACGATGTAATAAAAACTAATGACGAAATAGCAAAGAAACAGAAAGAAGAACTTGACGCAGAAGCTGGTAAACAATATTTTCTCGATAATGTTTATGCTAAACAGTACGATGTAGACAACGAGCTTTCTTATAACAAAGTAGAAACAAAAGAAGCAACTGTTTTAGACAACACATCTGCACTAATTACAGGTCAAGGTACAAGCCCAAACAGTGGTGCAATTTCTACAGATATAATTTCCTCTGACCAAGAATATACTTTTGTAGCTAAAACCCCAGACGAAAAATACAATAGCATAAGCGAATATTATATAAATTTCAAAGCAAATCACCCCGAGGTATTTGAAGAAGCTTCTGAGGCATTTATAAAAGCCTTTGACGATAATTTTAACTCCTTCTGGGCGAACAAACAGCTTACAATGAGCCAAGAGAGAATAACAAGCAATGACGCTATCTTGCAGAATAATGTTGAAAGTAATGCACAACTCGCAATAGAAAATGCAGGAACTAATACAGATTATTACGAAAGCCAATTGAATATTAAATACGGTGGAGACTTGGCAAAATCGCATTATGAAATACCAGAACTTCCAGACATCTCGGACTCTAGCTATGCAGAAAAGAAAATCCAACGAGATTATGCTATAACTAAAAGCTATGTATATGACACTCTAACAAGCTACAGAGGTTATACTCCAGAACTTGCTGAAGCATATATAAATGAAAATGCAGTTCAGATTGCAATGAACATGGACTATAACTCTGCAAAAGAAGAAATTGCACAGCTTATTAGAACAGACGCAACTTTTAATTATTCATTATACGCACAAGCGAAAACAGAAAGCTTTGCTTCATCTGAGCTTATTAAAGCAAATGGGCTACAGAACAAACTGACCGAATCTGACAAGTTAACATATATGTCTAATATGTCTACTATAGCCAAGCGTGAAGTGGCTTTATTTCAACAGCAAATCCAAACTGGTTCTAGTAAGATGTTTGATACATTCACAAAGAGTATCAACAACGCCGATAATCCACTTACAACTAAAACTATATATGACGCTGTAGATAGTTTCTCAGAGCAACTAGGACTTGATAGTCAAAACGGAAGAGAGATTCTCTATGCAAATATGGATTCTGATACCCAATCTGCTTTTAATACTTTCCTTGCTATTGGACAGGAAAACGAATGGAAGATTGAAGCTTCTGAAATAACAAAAGTCATCAACGATGACACATTGGCAATAGAGTATGCAGAAAAGAACGGTATTTCATACACTAGCATTGAAGATTTACGCAATCAAATTAAGCTTGCTCAAAGTGCAGGTGTTCAGAATTACATTTATGTAAACAAATTCTCATCAGACAATAAAGCTACTTTGTCCTCGTCTGATTCTTCTGTTGGTTCTTCAAGTGTTACAAGCACAACAAGTACCGTAGGATTAACAAGTACGGTAGGAGCAACAAGTTCAAACCAACAAAAAACTCCTACACTTGTTCCAACAGTAGAAGACCGAATTGATGAGTTTAATGATACATATAACGTACAGAATCAAGACGAGCTTAGAACAAATGACACATATAACGGATACGTAAAGCAGTATTCTTCACGGCAAGAAGAACTAGACAAATTCAACCTAATGCAAGATACGCTTTCAAGAATTGATTCGTGGATTGCTGATGGAGACACTGATTTTAAGGAACTTATTCAAAAGGCAATTGCTCTTGAAGAAAGTGATATAGAATCCGAACTTCAACCTGTTAGTGAAATTATCAAACCACTGGCAGAGATTGCAAAGAAAGTTGGCATTGACGATATTACACAAATAGACCAAGAACAGATTAAAGTACTATCAGATTATATTTCTTCTCTAAAAACAAATTTAGCAAAGTCCATGACAAGTGATACAGAATATTTTGCCTCTGTTGGAGTCATGGAAAAGAAACTTAGCGAAGAAGAAATTCTTAACGAATCATCTCAAAGAATAGTTAGCGATAAATATTCTAATTCAAACATAGGTAACATAAGAAAAACTTATGAGGTAAATAAAGCTAATTCAATTATTTCTCAAGGCAGTCAAGAACTAGTTACTCAATATTCTGTTTTAGAAACACTTAATGCTCTTCAAAAAGCTGTAAATGATGGATTATATGATTCGGCAGAAACAGAGGCTGTATTATCAGATATATTGGCAAATAATCCAGAACTCGCACAAGTTGTTACGGAGGCATACAATATTGCAAACTGGGCTGATAGTAATATTGTTTTGGAAAGTTCAGACGACATTCAAAGAGTAATAGACAGCATTGTTGCCAATATTGATACAACAGCTTCTACAATGGCAAATGCAAGTAGTAAGAAGACAAAATATGGCTCTACGGACGCACAACAAAATGCCCAAGAGTATAAGAATATTGCCAAAGGCGATAAGCAAGTAACTAGTGTCTCAAGAGCCTATGGAGAAACAGAAAGTACATTAAAGACGGCTCTCGATGAGTATATGAAAAATGCCATGATTTATAGGCAAGATTCTATAAATAGATATGAAATTACTGGAGAGAAAGATGAAGTCTTTGAGCAGTATAGAACTCTTCTAACGACAAAAGACGCTGAAGGAAAAGACGTTGTTCCTTCTGATACTGCTGTAATTCGTTACATGAAAGAAGCACAATCTCAAGCAAAGAAAACATATCCAAATGTAGATATAGACACAGATGGCTCTATTATTGCAAATCTTGCTATTTATGAAGAACAGGCAACACTTAAAATCCGTGACCAAGTTATAGCATTACAAACTTATAGCAATGAGTTCGATATAAGCAATATCATTGACCGTCAAGCTATAGATAATCTTTATAAGAGTGTTGGTGGAACTGAAGATGTTGACACCACAGAGAAAATAAGAAAAATAAGCTCATATTTTGCTGGCGATACACAAACTGAAATACAAAAAGAAAAAGAGAAGATATCTTCTCAGTTTGTCACAGAATTAACTGTTGCAAAGAAAAAGAACAACACTCTTTATACAGAAGGTTCAAACCTTGCAACAGAATGGATTGAAGCGAATAAAAAAGCAGAGGAGAAACTCACTGCAGACGTACAGAACTCTGCATGGGCTTTGTTATCAATGGGGAAAACAGATATTGAAGTATCTGCAATCCTACAAAGTGCATATGGGGTATCAGAAGAGCAGGCTAGTAGCTTTATACAGAGCGTTAGAACTCTCTCGTACGACAACACGAGTGGAATATTCAAAGTAGATACAAGTGCATTTAATATGGCTTTTAACGGCGAAGATGTCTCTGGATTAGTAAATAACATGATAGATGATTTTTGCAGTGGGTTAGATTCTGCCTCTAAAGCTGTTTATTCTCAAAAGTATGGTGCTATGTTGATGAATATTGTTCGCCAAGAGAGCTTAAAAGGACAAGGTGCAAACTACGCAAATGCACTTGCTAACTTTGAAGCAGAAATGAAGAAGACAACTGCAAAGACCATGAAAGAAATGTTTAGCGTTGCTTCTGTATCTGATTATTCAACAAGCGACAGTAAAAAAGACGCAAAGTCAAAAGGTGCAAATTATAGCAAGTGTGAATGGGGCAATAAATACAACGAAGGGCAGTTATATTTTACTTCTTATACAAGCATGATTGCTGACGCACAGGCAAGCCAGTACGAAAGTAACATAAAAATGCTAGAAATACTTGGCAATGACACTTCTATGTCCACAGAGATAAGGACAAAGACGTGTACAGCTCTTGCAATAAACACTCTCTATGGAAGTGAAGTAATAAAAGCAGAAGACCTAAATACTATGTCCGCTAAAGATATGTGGGAACAAGCTGTCAATCTTGCTGGAAACAGCCTACAGCTTAATACTATCGCTGTTCTCGGTGACATATACTACACAGGTTCATTGGGCTTGCAAGGGCTTTCAAAATACTCTACTGACGCATGGTGGATTGATTCTAACTTCACAGATACTAGCGTGCTTTATACAGACGCAGGATATGTTTATAAATGTCAAACAATTAACGGAGAAACAGTGTATGCCAAGCCAACTTTCAACGGTGAAAATGTTGGTACATTCACTTTCTATAGCGATAAAAACTGTATTCAACCACTATACAACCCTCTTGGAGAGGCTCTAAAAGGGCTATCAAACGAAGCTCTTGAAGAGCAAAACATTCAAACCCAACTTCAGCAATATAACTCTTCTAACGAAAATAATTCACAAGAAAATCTTTTGTTTGCAGATATTGAAATTCGAGAAGGTGATTCTCAAGAAGAGATTGAAAGGAAAATGGCTCTAGGAAATACTACCGTAGCATATAAAGATTATACTGGGCAAACAAGGTATGCACAACTTAGAAGTGTACAAGAGTTAAATTATTTTTATGGTGGCGTTGAACTCATTGGTTCGTCTGCAACAAACAAAGTTTCTATTACAACTAAAAGGGCATTGGGATTAAATCAGCAAATCGTATCTACGCAGAAAGCATATAACAATGCTCCTACTGGACTTACATCTTTGAAAATTTCCGATGGGTCTCTTGAGGTTAAACATTCAAAAAGCTATGGAGTAAACAATATAAGCACAGTCGATGGACAACTATGTGTTCTCGATTATGAAAATGGCACAAAGTATTCTCTTGGCTCAGACGGAGAACTTACTCCAGAACTAACAAATAAAATTTCAGACGCAAAGCAAAAAGAATATTACATAATGGCTCAAGAGATTGTTACACGTTCCAATGGTCAAGTGGCAATTGCAGACGCTTATGAGGCAATCTCTATGGCAATGGAAGGCTATGACGAGTGTGTAACAGTTTTGGGTAGCAATAACAAAGTTTACACATATATTCCGAAAATTCAGCAATATATAGTAGCAGGATGGTATCTATGAGCAATTCATCTCCAGTATTTTCTCAGTATAAAAAACAAGACTCTATCAATGTTTCTAATTTAGGAATTCTCAAAGACAAAGAGCAAGAGAATGTATCTTTCAAAAGCTACGGAAACTATACATATGGCAATGCTTATCGCAACAATATAGACATACAAAGAGGAATAGATGAAAAACTCTATTATCCTCTCCCTTCATTTCAAGAGATAATTGAAGACCCAAGCTTTAATACCAAAGAAATAGACGTAACAGCCTCAATAAATGGAAAGCTTAGTAACACTTTACGTAGTGCATATCAAAGTGCAGACTCTATAGACAGCTTAAAAAGTTGGGAGATGGCTTCAATTGTTGCAGATATTGCAAATGTAGACATAGGTTATGCACATGATAACATGGCAGACTTAATCGGAGTTGTTACAGGAAGAGATATAGAAAATGAAGGTGGTGTTGGTGGTTTCTTTACTGGGCTTGGAAAATCTGCTTTATCTAAAGTTACTTCTTCTTGGGCTGGTATTAGAGCAAAAATGCTCAATGCTTCTATTGCAGGAAAAACAGAGAAAGAGAGACAGCTTGCAATAGATTATTTTGTAAACAATGAACTTCCTCAGCTTTCAACATACTGGAATCCAGATATGTACGGATTTAGAGATAATGTAGGTGGAAAGCTATTATATTTCATGGCAGAAAACTCTCCAGATATTGTTGAGTCTTTCCTTACTGGTATTATAACAGGTGGTATTGGCTCTGTAGCAAAATTAAGCACGAAGGCAGTAAATGTACTTGATAAATTAATTAGAGTTGCTTCTATATACGAAAAAGAGTCGGGTTCTGCTTTGGTTGGTTTTTATCAAACATATAACGCTAATGGTCAGAGAATGGACTATGAGACAATGGCTCTCTATTCCTCTATCATAGGACTTGTAAATACTGGTTTTGAATTTGGGTTAGAAAAAGCACTTGGGGCAATGGGTGTAAAAACAATGCAACGCTTATCAAGTGCAACAAACCTTTTCAAAAAGTACGGTAAAGTATCATCAAAAACAGTGCTAGAAACTGGTATTGAAACTGCGGGGGAATACATAAAGAAGGGTCTTGTTTCCAACCTCAAGAACGCTACTGGTGAAGGTTTAACAGAAGCAATGCAATCATGGAGTGAACTGTTCTTCTCAAACCTTGCATATAAAGTCAGTGACGGCTTTGGAGACCAAGTAAAATCAAGTAAAGAAATTCTCAAAGAAATGGCAGAAATGTTTGCTTATACGGCAGTCTCTACGTTCTTGCAAGCACCAGTTATTGGAGCCGACCCAGACGGATTCTCTTTCTTAGGCTACTCAAGAGACATGAGAAATGGAAAAATTGTTAAGCTTGAACAGGCTACAAAGTATTCCAACAAAACAGATAACTCTACATTGGTATCAATGAACAATATCTCCACAAGAGGCAAAGTTTATAATCAAAATACCACAAGCAATACAGGTGAAGTAGTCTCACAAAATATCAATGTTTATAAAATAGGGGAAAACTATGTTCCAGCAACACAAGCAGACTATCAAGCAGTTAATAACGCACTTGGTAATACGGCAGGAATATATGTTAATGTTCTAAACGATACAAACGTTACTGGTTCTCCTATCAATGTAGACTCAAGACAGAGCATGGTTGATTATGGGATTAACACAAAAAAAGTAACTGGTTTTGCAGAAAATACTGTTATTGTACCAAGTAAAGACATTGAGTCGTTCACTTTGGATGTGATGGCAAACAACGATGTTGTTTCGGCTGTTTTCACAAAAGACGGACAACAAACAAACAGTGGAGATTTTGACAATGTAACTCTGTCTGTCAAGAATAATGATGGTGATGTTGTTAATTTCAAAATAATAACTGAAGAAAATGCTAAGGCTAACAATATCGAGGTTGCTGATTTTGATACAGCAGATGTTAAGAATGACGCTAAAATCAAAACAGAGAACATTGAGCGTGAAGCAGGTGTTGTAAAAGAAAGAGTAAAACAAGCCAACAAGACTTTTAGAACCGAGGCAGATGTAAATAAAGTCTTTGATAACAATAACGCCACATTAAACAAAACAGAGAAAAGGCAAGTAAAGAACTTTAGAAACTATATTTACAACTCTATCGTAGCTAATAAAGAGCAGAAAGGCTATAAAGGTGTTACTGCACGAGCTATTGCTAATATCAATACAACCTTACTACAGACATTTGCTAGAATAAACAAAACAGACTTTGCTACATATGTTAAAGATAATCTCGGTGTAGATGTAAACAACCTTAAAAATGACGCCACAGTAAAGCCGTTTATCAATCTTATGACAGAGGCAGACGTTATGAACAACAACAGCCCTGCCTTCATTCAACAGAACACAGACGGAACATGGACAATTAATCTCTATGCGGGAGCAAACACACAAGCAAACCTCACTCACGAGTTTGGTCATATGTTCTTGTCTACAATAAAAGACGACTCTGTTCTTGATGAATTTAAGACACTGTACAAAGACGAGTTCGAGCGAGGTGGCATTACAGGAAAAGAGTTCCAAGAAAGGTTTTGCGTTGACCTTGAGAATTACATAGCCAGTGGCGAAGCCAGAAACGAAGGGCTTAGGGCTATCTTTGAGCAGATAGTAAAAGCAATGACTAGCTTTGTAGACTATGTTCGTGGCTTGTCATTTGAGAATAAAGATGAAGTTATTCAAGCTTTTGACAATTTATTCCAAGAAGGCACAGTAGAAAACATTCAACGTGTTCAAGAAAGTAAAAATACAATTAACTCAATTAAAGACACTCTAGGTAAAGTAGTAGGCAAATTTGAAGGAAATGACACGATAGAACGGCTATCTTCAGATGTAAATAACACAATAGACCTTCTTAACGACCAAACAATAGAAGATAAATCTACTATATGGCAAGACTTTCTAGGATACGCAAGCGACCTTAGAGAAGAAATTACTTCTGTAATAGCAGACAC
>CAVFGI010000006.1:0-67625 GCA_963621975.1 Selenomonadaceae bacterium | reverse complement strand
ATGTATAGATTTAAATTAAAAAAAGACTGTTGCTCAGTCAAATGACTTTTGCAACCCTTTTTTTATTACAACAAAATAAATTACTTTAACAAGTCCACAATAATTGGCGCTAAAGCATCAGCAAGAGCCCTGTGACTTTCTAATGTCATATGAAGACAATCTGAGCCAGCTGAGGCAACAGTGGAGGCTGCAAAAAAAGCTGAATCTGTTTGGCGAGCAACTTCTTCATAAACAGCTGGAACCTTTTTGATTTCTTCATAAGCACGTTTATCGCACTCCCAAAAACGACTGTTTTCCACCCCCTCTCCCATCATAATTGGAGAAACGAGCAGTATCTTTGGACACTCTTTGCCGTAGTAATTATGAATCTTATCCACAATTCTCTTTAACGCATATCCAGACACCTTTGCTGTCATATTAAATTGAGCCTTAAAATCATTTGTACCCAGCATTATAACAATCAAGTCCAACGGGCTATGAGTTTTTAACACAGGCTCCAAGACCTTGATAGCGCTTCTATATGGATCCGAGTCATCAGCAAAGCAGGTGGAACGACCTCTATAACCATCTTCAATGACGTAAAAATCTTGTCCAAGAAGATTTTGCAAAAGTCCTGTCCACCGTTCGTCCCTACCAAAGCGTTCATTGTTTTCTGGGTTTACCCCGTAGGTATTTGAATCGCCAAAGCATAATATTTCTTTCACTTTTTTATCCACCTTGGAAAAGAATATTCACCCCGATAGTTTGAAGCATTGTAATGCGGATATTTTTCTGGAGCATAGATTTTATCTCTATTTTCCATTGGTCTATCCTGAGTATAAACATACAAGGCTTTTCTATCCCACACAACAATTTCCTCACGGTTATCGCCTTCAGTATCGAGAACCTCACAGCATAAACTTGGATGCCCATCATCTGGAAATGGCACGACAACATCCCCATCTCCATCCATTAGACCACCATGCTCAACACTGGCATTAAGTAGGATTAAATCTTGCCCAGATCCATCCCAGTTAATTGGTGCTATGATATTGCCATTGCATACAGCTTCCCTATGCCATATCTCTTGGCCTTTATAGTCATGCATGTAGATAATTCCATTATTTTGCCAATATGTTGTGGTACAAATCTCAAGACCATCCCTCTGAGGACAGTAATTGCCAATACTTATGCGCTGTCCATGGCCATTGATATCACGTAGCAGAATCTCTCCCTGTAGATTCACCAGCATAAAGCCTTCCCATCCCGATACTATTGCAAGGCAAGGTTCGCTATCTGGGCCATACTTACCAAAGATAATCTCGTCCGTGTGGTCTGTTTCTATTGGAAGTGACCACTTCAACGAGCCATCATGGTCCACCATGTTGTAGCAGGAGAAAAGCTCATCTTGTCCATCTTTATCAAAGTCATAGCTAAATGGGAAATGGCCGGTGTTGTATTTGGAGAAAGTCCACAAGAAGTTAAGATCTTTATCATAAAGCCAAAGGCGAGAATATCGGTCTTTAATCAGGATATCACTGGGGCGGTCTTTACCGGTGACGTTGACAATGCGAATTGCATCTACGTTGAGCCTATTAAAGGCATAGCGTCCAAATTCCAAACTGGTAACCGTTTTTGGGTCGGCGGTATTTTGTGGAGTTGGAATACTCTTTTTAACCTGTCCGGTGCGACCATCTAGAATGAAAAGTTGAAAATCGTAGCTGGTAATAACCTCATCAATACCGTCGTTATCTATGTCGTAAATTTGCATAGGAAGGTCAGTAGTGAGCAAAGTGACATCATCGTCGTCAATTGGCTCGCCCTTCTGCCATAAAACTTTACCTGTTTCCAGGCTCACAGCTGTCAAACAACTTATGAAAGGATATCTGTCCTTGTAGACGCGACGCTGATGCTGTGCAATCAAAAAGAAAAGCTCCTTAGTTCCAGTCAGATGGCCAAAGCGAATCTGTCTTGCAGCGCCAAAGTTTTCAAGACTTATGACCTTACTGAGCTTCATTTGAGGGAAAGTCGCCCTCTTTTTTTCAACACGCTGTTCATCTAAGGCTTTCTTACTTTCAAAAGCCTTTAGCTGAGCATCTGTCATCTCAACACAAATTGAACCATATTGAGCAGGCATACAAGCAGACAGTGCAATACAACCATTTTTATATGTTGCATCTGTGACGAGAAGTACTTCCACATCATCAAGATAACAGGTGAAAGTATTGTCTTTACAGTCTACTTTGAGAGCATGAAAATCTTCTACGGACCACGTAACTTCTTTTTCTGCAAGAATTGTGCGTTCTAATTTATTTACTCTATGAAATTCTACTTTATTGTTATGAAGATAAAATCCATAATGCATCATGCTAGTTTGATAGCGAAAAAGAATCCCGCAAATTTCATCGGCCCTCATAGCTCGCATTGAAACAGTAACAGTGTAATCTGTCATGCGAGTATCGCCCTTACGGAGTACAGGAACAGCCTTTTTTTCTTTTGGGGGCTTAAGTCTCATCTGTTCCATAAGATGTTGACCATTCAAAAGAGGATCTGTAACCATCCAAGAAGGACCACGAAAATCAAAATCGGCTATTGGATCAAACCAATCACCCTTATAGCCTTTTTCTGGATAAAAATGATATTCCCCCATGGCGGAATGATCTCTGTCATAGGGGAATGCTCCTAGCGGAAAACTAGAAAAATTGTCATATAAGACTTGATTCATGTTACCACTCCACTAAGTCTTTTACGTCTACAGGAAGTCCTGATGCAATGCTCTTATTTGCTGCAATACCAACCAGGGCAGACTTAATACCGTCTTTGTAATCTGCTGCTCTGTGGAATTCATCATAAGGGGGATTTGGAAGGAAAATATCGTCCAAAAGAACAGGGTCTCCACCTCCATGTCCACCTTCTTTTGTCTCAACCTTTACTTCATATGGAGCACCAAACATTGGACACACACGAATCTTATGGAAGACTGTTGCACCTTCGTTTTCTTTGTCTCCACCAGCATTGATGTAAGGCTTTTCAAGAGCTGTATACTCAATTCTTCCCTTATCTCCATTTATGCAGACATTAAAACCTTCCCAAGGAGAATAGGAGAACAAAGAATAAGACATTTGAGCGCCATTTTTATATTTGACAACTACATTCATTGTATCTTCAATGGAAATATCGTCCCTAAAAACACTTCTGTCTCTTATGTATCCGCTATCCTTTTCTGCATCAAGATACAAGGCTTTAAGCTTTGGATTGTTCTCTATATCAATTGCGAAAGGATCATTCTTTGCCTCTTCAGAACCATGACATCTATAGTAAAACTTCTCAACTCCGCGCTTTTCCGCTGCTTCTTTTCCGTAAAAATTCAATGAACCAAGAGCAAAAACTTTCTCAGGCTCTGTGTTAAGCCAGAAGTTTACAAGGTCAAAGTGATGTGTTGCTTTATGCACCAAAAGTCCACCACTGTTAACTTTACAACTATGCCATCTACGGTAGTAATCTGCACCATGAACAGTATTTAGCAACCATTCAAAATGAACTTGGAAAGGAGTTCCAATAACGCCATCCCTAATAAGTTCTCTCATCTTAGTATGGTATGGAGCATATCTATAGTTAAATGTAACTCTTACATGACGACCAGTGCGTTTTACAGCATCAATGATCCTCTGAGCCTTCTGCTCATTAATTGTAATTGGTTTTTCTGTAATAACATCACAACCTTTTTCCATTGCTCTGACAATGTAGTCATCATGGGTGCGGTCTACTGAAGTAACTATGACTACATCTGGCTTGGTTTCTTCTATCATTTTCTCAAATTCATGAGGTAGATATTGTGGAACTTCCTTTGCTCCTAACTCTTTAATAACAGAGTTTGCATAACGCATTCTAGTTTCACTTAGGTCGCAAAAACCTACAAGTTCATTGATATCTTTGTAAGTTGTGGCTATTGCTTCATAATACATTCTGGCTCTTCCACCAGTACCAACTTGTGCATAACGAGTTTTCTTCATTATATAGCTCCTATGCCCTCATTTTTCGCATATTAAAGCTGTTGGTCAATATAATTTACTGGTTTTTTCCATTGCTTGTTGCATTGTTTTTTCAAGTTCTTTGCGAAAGGCTGGATTGCAACAAGAAATTTCATTTTCCCAAGTTCCTTCTTTTGCCATTGCAACAATTTTCTGTTTCAGTAAAACCTGTGAGGCTGGTACGTTATGAGCTTTTGCAACACTGTCTCTTGCTAGAAAGAAATATTTAACAAGCACTTTTTCTTTTTTTGAAAGCATTTTATAGTTGCATATTTTTTCCCATCCTGGACGTTCTGGATGCTTTGGCTCTGCACAGGTTTTTAAAGCTTTTTGAATTTCTCTCTTTTTAAATTTTGGTAATTGTTGAACTTCTTTTTCGAGAATATCCTTCAGTTCAAAAAGATATTGAACATCACCAAGGGCATACTGAATTTGTGCTTCTGGAATTGGCCTACGCATCCAGTTTGCAGTCTGGAAACGTTTTTTTGATGAAGAGCTTGTTTCTAAATCAATATTTTGCCCAAGATATCTCTCTTCAAGCGAGGTTAAATTGCCTGTAAATTCCAACGCTAAAGCCAAAATACGAATGTCATAAATATTCTTCAACTGTATTTTCAAAGCTTTACGAGAAAGGGCTGCATCACTTTGGCATGAAAACATTACTTTTTCAATTGGACCTTCTAAAAAGGCTTTAAGAGCCTCTAAGCCTTCTTTTTCTTTACTTATTTTGAGACAATCAATTATGTAATAGTTG
Organism: Selenomonadaceae bacterium; assembly: GCA_963621975.1. Taxonomy (GTDB): domain Bacteria; phylum Spirochaetota; class Spirochaetia; order Sphaerochaetales; family Sphaerochaetaceae; genus UBA9732. Next base: position 62,861 of record CAVFGI010000006.1, on the reverse strand, counting down.
GTTCTATCAAAAACTTGAATTATGCAAATATACTCACCATAACAATGAAGATTGGACTCTTCTTCAAAATCCATTGCCACACTGTTAATGTTATCTTTTGCCCATAGTGAGACTAAATCATTCAGTTCGCTTCCTGTTGAGATTATTGAATAATCCATTTATTAGATGTTGATCTCCAGTTTCTCGTTTTTAACGAACTGTCTTACTACAATTCCTGCTTCTTTGAGCATACGAGAGGATGCTAGAACATTATCGGATTCTGGATATTTGTTCTCTCTATAGATAACTTCGCGGATTCCACTTTGTATGATGGCTTTGGCGCACTCGTTGCATGGGAACATGACCACATATAAGGTGCAGCCTCTAAGGTCGCGTGAGATGCTATTTAGGATTGCATTAAGTTCTGCATGACATACATATGGGTATTTAGTTTCAAGAGGAACTCCAACACGAGCCCAAGGGAAGGTGTCGTCACTACAGCCAATTGGGAAACCATTATAACCCGTTCCTACAATCTTTTTCTCTTGATTCACTATGCAGGCGCCTACTTGCGTATTTGGGTCTTTACTTCTCATAGATGATAAAACGGCCACGCTCATGAAGTATTCATCCCAAGAAATGTAGTTTTCTCTTTTATCAGACATTAATGTGCTCCTTAGTTGGGTATTGTTTTGTGCAATGTATTACAATACTAAACTAAAGAGCTTTCAGATTCTAGTTTAATTTTATACTTTTTATTTTATAATTCCGTTGGCTTTTCCTATTTTAATGAAGGCCTGTACAGCCTTATCAATCTGCTCAGGAGTATGAACGGCCGAAAGCTGAACTCTAATACGTGCCTTTCCTTTTGGAACTACTGGATAGCAGAATCCAATAACATAAACGCCTTCCTTGAGAAGTTCATCTGCCATTTTTACAGCTTTAACTTCATCATAGAGCATAACTGGAACAATTGCTGTGTTACCAGGAACAAGATCAAATCCAGCTTCCTCCATTTTCTGGCGGAAAAGTTTTGCATTCTCCATTGTTTTTTTTCTGTATGGATTACCCTGCTCTAAAAGTTCAATAACCTTGATTGTTCCACCAGCAATGGCTGGAGCAAGTGTGTTGGAAAAGAGATATGGACGGGCTCTTTGGCGGAACAAATCAATAAGCTCTTGACGCCCACTAATACAGCCCCCGCTTGCTCCTCCAAGAGCTTTCCCAAAGGTGGTTGTAATTAAATCTACCTTTCCAACAAGATCATAATATTCTGCTGTACCACGGCCTGTTTTGCCAATATACCCCGTAGAATGTGAGTCATCTACCATAACTAGGCTATCATATTGCTCTGCAAGTTCACAAATTTTGTCCAGTTTTGCAATGTCTCCGTCCATAGAGAACACCCCGTCTGTACAAATTATTTTTCTTGGGCAATCTTTTGCTTCCTTAAGGCAATTCTCCAGTTCTTCCATGTTGCTGTGCTTATATCTGAATCTTTTTGCCTTACACAGTCTAACGCCATCAATAATTGATGCATGATTAAGTTCATCACTGATAATTGCATCTTTTTCACTTAACAAAGGTTCAAAGACGGCTCCGTTTGCATCAAAGCAGGAAGAAAAAAGAATAGTATCATCTGTTCCAAGGAAATTACTAATTTTCTTTTCTAGGTCCTTATGTAACTTTTGAGTTCCGCAAATAAAACGGACAGAGGAAAGACCATAGCCCCACTGGTCCATTGTCTTCTTTGCTGCTTCAATGACTTCTTTGTTATCTGCCAGCCCAAGATAGTTATTGGCACAGAAGTTTAAAACATCTGAGATAGAACCGTCTGGATTCTGAACTTTAATAAGTCCGCTTTGCATTGAAACAATTACTCTTTCTTTCTTTGAAAGACCCTGAGCCTCCAAACCATCAAGAAATTCTCTGAGCTCCTTTTTTAGTTCATTAGTCATTTTCGTTCCTCCTCTTTTGTATTGTTTTAATCATATCTTCTGTCATTGAAGCTAAGTCATAGTCAGGATGCCAACCCCACTCTACACGTGCGGCATAATCCTCAAGACAATCTGGCCAAGAGTCAGCAATAGCTTGCTTTACTGGATCTATGTCATAGTTAATGGTAAAGTCTGGAATTATGTTACGAATATAGGCTGCCTGCTCTTCTGGACAGAAACTCATAGATGCAATATTAAAAGCATTACGGTGCCGTAGGTTTTCTGGATTAGCTTCCATAACTTGAATAGCAGCCTTAACAGCATCTGGCATATAAATCATGTCTAGATAAGTGTCACTTCTAAGGAAGCAATCATAATGATGCTTGTCTACTGCGGCGTAATAGATATCTACGGCGTAGTCTGTGGTTCCACCACCGGGAGGGGTCATATTGCTAATGACTCCAGGAAAACGAACACCACGGGTATCTACATCATATTTATGATAGTAATAATCACAAAGAAGTTCACCAGCTACCTTGGAAACTCCATAAATAGAAGTTGGTCTTTGAATAGTATCCTGAGGAGTGTACTGTTTTGGTGTTGTTGGTCCAAAAGCTCCAATTGAAGAAGGAGTAAAAACGGCGCATTTTTCTTGACGAGCAACTTCCAAAGAGGTAATTAAGCCGTTCATGTTAATATCCCAGGCACGCAAGGGATTTTTCTCAGCGGTGGCCGAAAGTATGGCTGCTAAGTGATAAATTGTATCTATCTTGTGCTTTTGAACCACTTTTAAAAGACTTTCACCGTCTCTGCTGTCCATTTTATAGAACGGACCACCTTCCACAAGTGGTCTATTTACATCATCTCTGATATCGGTAAGGACAACATTGTCATTACCGTACTTTTTCCTCAATCCAATGGCAATCTCAGAGCCTAACTGGCCAAGAGAACCAACAACCAGAATGTTCTTCACAAACGGGCCTCCACGTAATTCAATTGACAGCAAATGCTGTTGATACTAGAATTGGACCATTACAAGGTGCCGTACAAAGTTTAGTATATTGAACAAAATTTGATATGTCAAAACAAAAGGAGAAAAAGCATGGATACACCTCCAATGATAGGAAAAAATATTCAGAGAATGCGAACAGATAGGGGTCTTACTCTAAATGTTTTATCCGACAAGTCTGGAGTGTCTAAGGCAATGCTTAGTCAGATAGAATCTGATAAGGTTAATCCTACTGTTGCTACTGTTTGGAAGATTGCAAAAGGGCTAGGTGTTGATTTAAACGAACTTTTAAATGTTGATGCACAACCAAAACGTGTTTTCTCCGTCAACCCTAATGAGTCAAAGAACTCTGCATCATTGGAAATGGTTGAACATGGAGTAACAATCAAAGTTCTTTCTCCGCTGAATATGGTTGAAGAACTGGAAATGTACATTGTGACCCTTCCTCCAGGAACAAAGCTACCTTCAGATCCTCATTATCCTGGAACACAAGAATTTCTGACAATTCTAAAAGGTCAAGTAGCCGTAACAGCTGGAGAAAATTCTGCAAACCTCAAAAAGGGAGATTTCCTTGTATATCATTGTGACGTTGATCACACCATTGAAAACATTGGTAGCCAGCCTGCAGAAGTGCATATGGTTGTGCGTTACACTAAAAGATAATGGCAGGCATAGTAGATGATTGAAAAACTCGTTGAATTTAAAAACCAGCTCAACGAACTGGATGAAAAACTAGCAAACCCAGAGATTATGAAAGATATGGCTGGGTATAAAAATCTCATGCAGGAACGCAGTAGACTTGTTCCTATTGTAGAAGAACTTGAAAAGTTAAGTTCTCTTACAGAAGAACTAAAAGACAATGAAGCTCTTGCAAAAGAGGCAGATCCAGATCTTGCTGAAATGGCAAAGGAAGAGATTCCAATCTTAAAGAGCAAGATTGAGGAAACCGAAAAACGTTGTAAGATGCTCCTTGTTCCACCAGATCCAATGGAAGGAAAGAACATCATTATGGAAATTAGAGCCGGTACAGGGGGTGAAGAAGCTGCCCTTTTTGCTGCTGACCTATACAGAATGTACTCTTATTTTGCTGAATCTAGGCATTGGAAACTGGAAGAGATTAGCTCTAACATGACAGAGCTTGGTGGATACAAAGAAATTATTGTTTCAATATCCGGAAAGGATGTTTATGGCTCTCTAAGATGGGAAAGTGGTGTTCATAGAGTCCAAAGAGTTCCAGAGACAGAAAGCGGTGGAAGAATTCACACTTCTGCTGTCACAGTTGCTGTCCTTCCTGAAGCCGAGGAAACAGAAGTTGATATACGTCAGGAAGATTTAAGAATTGATGTTATGAGAGCTGGTGGTCCTGGTGGACAGTGTGTTAATACTACTGAAAGTGCCGTACGCATTACCCATATTCCTTCAGGTCTTGTTGTTATTTGTCAAAATCAAAAATCGCAACTTCAAAACAAGGCTGAAGCTATGAGGGTTTTGCGCTCACGTTTGTATGACCTTGAAGCTGGAAGAAAGGCTAAAGAAAGAGCTGAAGAACGCAAGAGCCAGGTTGGAAGTGGAGACCGCAGTGAAAGAATTAGAACTTACAACTTTCCACAGAACCGTCTTACAGACCATAGAATAAACCTTACGCTTTACAAACTTGACCTTATTATGGAAGGTCATCTTGATGAGGTGGTTGAAGCTCTTAAAATTGCAGCCGGCGAGGAAGCTTTAAAGGATGCTCAGTAATAATGACATTAGACAAGCTCTATAAAGAGTGCATAAAACTAATTGATACCGCTAGTGATACTCCTGCTTTAGATGCTAGAATAATAGCCCAAAGTGTGCTCAACATTGAATATAATACCTTTATTCTTCACTCTCAGGATATTGTTAACCCTACTAAAGCTCAAACAATTTTGAATTTAGCTAAACGTAGATCACAAGGAGAACCTGTTGCGTATCTCACGGGACAGCGTGGATTCTATGAAGATGTTTTCACTGTAAATCAATACACGTTAATCCCTAGGGCAGACACTGAAATCTTGGTAGAACTAGCAATTAAACAAGGGCTTTCTAGCTCCCATTCTTCTCTTAAAATTTTGGATCTTTGCTGTGGAACGGGATGCATTGGAATTTCTGTAGCTAAGAGACTTGCAAGGCAAGGTAAAAATATAAAACTAGTTTTAAGTGATATCTCAAAAGAGGCTGTTGAAGTATGTAAAACAAACTGCGAGAGAATACTTAAAGATATCGGAATAAAAGAGAATGTTGAATATGAAGTGGTATGTGAGAACCTCTTTGAGGGTGTAAGAGATAAATATTTTGACCTAATTTTGACAAATCCCCCGTACATTGCAACATCTACGATTGAGACGCTGGAAGTGCAAGTGAAAAAGGAGCCTTTTCTTGCCCTAGATGGCGGAGAAGATGGACTTGAGATTATTAGAAGAATTACTACGCAGGCTCCAAAGCACATGCAAAAAGACTCATACATGTTGATGGAAATTGGCTATGACCAAGGCCTTGCAGTAAAAGAGCTCTTTGAAGAATCAGGACTGCACCAAATTGAGATAAAAAAAGATCTTGGTGGGCGTGACCGTGTTGTAAAAGGCGCGTTTTGATATGTATACTAATAGGCAATTTACTGGTATGCAATTTGAAGGAAAAACATGTACGAAGAACTAGTTAAACGCTTTCTACAAAAAGTTACCACCTACTCGCCGGAAGATTATGCCAAAATTGAAAAAGCGGCATACTTTGCCAATACCAAACACGAAAACCAAAAACGCAAAAGTGGTGAGCCTTATATCATTCATCCGCTTACTGTAGCAGAGACGCTAATTCAGCTAAACATGGATGCAGATACGGTGTGTGCGGGCCTTTTGCATGACGTGATTGAGGATACGGATACATCGGAAGAGAATATCACGGAGATGTTTGGCAAGAATGTATGTGAACTAGTGCAAGGCGTGACAAAAATTGCCAATATCAAGAGCCTTTCAAAAAGCGCCCAGGAAGCTGAAACTATCAGAAAGATGTTTCTTGCAATGAGCAAAAACATGCCAGTTATCATCATCAAGCTAGCCGATAAACTTCACAACATGCGCACTCTTCAATACATGGAGCCCACTCGAGCCAAGGAAATTGCAAGCGACTGCCTAGATATCTATGCCCCTCTTGCAGACCGCTTAGGTATTGCATGGATGAAGGCCGAGCTAGAAGACCTCAGCCTGAAAACGCTCAAGCCCGATACTTATCAGTACATTCAGGATTATTTGCTTGCTAAAAAGAATGAGTTTGATAAGTATCTGGAGACAGTGCAAAAGAAGATTGCAAATGCCTGTATAGAGGCAGGGATTAAGAATATAAAAATCACAACAAGATCTAAACACACCTACTCCATCTACATGAAGATGAAAAAGCGTAGAAAGGAAATTGATGAGATTTTTGACATCTTAGGTGTGAGAGTTATTTGTAATACAGTCCCGGAATGTTATACGCTAGTTGGAATCATCCACCAACTTTGGCCACCAATGGAAGGGCGTTTTAAAGACTACATTGCAATGCCAAAAGCAAACAATTATCAGAGCCTTCATACAACAATCATGGCAATGAATGGTGTAATTTTGGAAATTCAGATTCGTACGTATGAAATGGATCAAATTGCTGAATTTGGTGTTGCTTCACACTGGGCCTATAAAGCAAACATGGGTGCCCAAAACAGCTCAAGCTGGGTCAATATGGATAGCCAACAGCTTTCCAGAATTGCAACAAAACTCAAATCATGGAACTCTGAGATTGAGCAAAGCGAATCCTTCATGGATGACATCAAGAGCGAACTTTTGAAAGATACAATCTACGTATTCACTCCAAAAGGACAGGCTATTGAACTTCCTATAGGCGCAACAGCCCTAGATTTTGCCTATATGATTCATACAGAGATAGGAAATCATACTGTAAGTGCAAAAGCTAATGGCTCTATTGTTCCTCTTGGTCAACCACTAGAGAATACCCAAGTTGTTGAAATTCTCACGCAAAAGAATGCTCATCCTAGAGTAACTTGGCTTAAATATGCCCACACCACAAGTGCAAGAAGAAAAATTAGAGCATGGCTTAACAAGTATGATGAAAACCTTCTTATTGAAAAGAACATCATTGCTCACAAGAAAGACCTTGAAGCTGCAATCTCAAATGAACCACCAGCTCCTGTGTCTCCAGAAGACCTCCAAGACAGCGATATTGTCAGAAAGGTAAACAATGACTACAAAAAGAGCTCTATTACAGTTGTTGCTAAAAACAGAAACATGATGATTAGCCTAGCCCAATGTTGCAACCCTGTTCCAGGAGATTCAATTGTTGGTTATGTTTCAAGAGGTCGTGGAATCATTGTTCATAAATCAGATTGCCCAAACTTGGTTCATATGTCGGAAATTGACCAAAGAAAAATTGAAGTTGAGTGGGAAACTGCTGCTGAGACCATTACAAGACGTTTTATGGTGACAAGTAAACGAACGCAGGACCTTTTCAGTGAAATTGAAGGGGCAATAAGAAATCATTCTGGGCACCTTGTTGCAGGAAGTCTAATTGACGATGAAATTGGAAACCTAGTTGGTACTTTTACAATGGAATGCGACAATGAAGAATCGTTTAAAAAGGTTGTTAAGTCTATCCGAAACATTCCAAACGTAATAAAAATAGCACCAGCTCCAATGAATTGATTTTTTGGTGGGGGCTTTAACCACAAGGAGGCAAAAATGAAAAAGGTAGTAGTTGCAAATGATCATGGGGCAATTGAACTTACTTCTTCTATTGTAAAACATCTTAAAGGCAGAGGATTTGAAGTAAACTACTTTGGCGTTTCAGAAAAAAAATCTGTCGACTACCCTCTTATGGCAAAAGTTGCCTGTGACGAGTTTAACAAAGGGGGTTATGAGTTTGGCGTTCTTTGCTGTGGAACTGGAATTGGGATTTCCATTTCTGCCAACAAGATTCATGGCATTTGCTGTGCTCTTCCTCAAAACTGTTTTGCTGCAAAAATGGCAAAAGAACACAATGCTGCAAACTTCATTGCCTTTGGTGGAAGAATTGATTACCCAGAGCCTGTTTTAGACATGCTAGATGCCTATATTGATGCTTCTATTTCAATGGAAGAGCGCCATGTAAAACGCAGAGCAGAATTAATGGCGCTTGAAAATTAGTTATTAATAGTTTGCCTACTGGTAATCTCTCCAACTACCTTTAATGTAGTTGTCATACATCATGATGCTTACAAATAAACTAAAGCTATTGTCTTGAAAATTCCATGCAATACCAATTGGGAGTAGATGTTCACGTCTTCCAGAGTAAGGACTACCTACAGTGAGAGGGAAAAACCTAAGTGTTAGAAAGGTTGGAAGATACTGACCTTTATTATTGTGATTACTAAAGAAAAGTCCTGCTCCAACCATTACATTGAGACCATTGCCAGCATTATTTCTGTCACTTACTCTATCTCCTACAAGGGAATAACTTAATTCAAAGCCTGCAATGACATTTGAAAATGGCTCTGGAACAAGTGGAGTTATGGCTTCTATTGCAATTTCAGTTCTTTTTGTTAATCCAATTGTTACTCCACCAAGAAAATTTGCACCCATTTTTGAATGCTTATCAAAAAGGAAAGAACCCTCCCCTATCCTGATTCCAATATCCTGAAACAACACTGATTGCGATTTTTTTGCATCATCAGCACAGATAGAAGACATTGTTAGCAATGTTATCAGAATTAAGATAATAAACTTCTTTATAACTTTCCTGCTCATATTCTTACCTCCTTACCAATATGATAAAGAGGGGTAAACCTGAACACAGTAACACCCCAAAGCTTGGTATTATCATTTATAATCATGAAAGGAGAAAACCATTCATAAGTATAATCCTTATCACTAATTCTAAAAATAGAAGCTTCAAAATAAAGCTTTGGAGTTAGTTTTTCCTCTTTGTTTAGCTTGTTATACACCATACCAACGGTAACACTTGGAGTCCAAGGACATGGATTATTTGAAGCAAACTGTAGAGGGTTAAAGTTAAAGCGTCCAATTTCAAGAGAAAGACCAAAACCAAAGTATTCGTATTTTAAGTCTTTAAATCCATTCCAAGAAACGCCAGTCCAAGCACCAAAATATGGATTAAAATAGTCAAAATCAAAGGGAATATAAACCATATTTATGGAGATAACAGAAACAGCATCACTTCTACCTGCTACAGACGTACCTACTCCAAAATTGAAATAGGAAGTTTTAAGTTCTGTTGCAAAAAGAGAGAAACTCAAGCAAAGGCATAAAAGGAGAATTAGTATCTTTTTCATTCTCAGCCTCCGTATAAATTCAAAAGAAAGTTAATTTTATTGGACAAGGTATGCCACTGCTCTGCTTGTTCATAGGTAACTTCATTAGAGTAATCGCGAATCTCAAGATAGTGTTCTTTGACCTGTTTTGCCAGTTCTGGACAATCTATTACAAGCGTTATTTCTGAAGAAATATGCATACTTCTATGATTGAAGTTCGATGAGCCACAGATTATGTATCGTTCATCAACTATTACTAATTTTTCATGCAATCGTGAACTATTTGTATATTTACTTTGGTCCTCAAGTCTTACATCAACTCCGGCATCAAGAAGGTCTTTTGTTGCATATTTTGAAGCATTTAATAAGGTTGCTCTATCATCATGTCTTATAATCATCTCAACCTTTACACCTCTATCTGTACAACTTTTCACAGCCTTTAACATGTCAGAATCAAGTGTTGGAAGAAAAGGAAGAATAAGAACTTCTTCTTTTGCTTCTGCAAGAAGACTTCCATATAAAGGAGCAATCTCTCCTCCGTTTACTTGATCTTCAATCCAAGCCTTGATAGTTCCTGTGTCTTGTTCATTCTCATATGGAGCTGTTAAACTTCCATCTTCAATTGTTTCCCAGCTGTATCTATTCCAAAAGTCTGTAAAAGCTTCTGTCAGGACCTTGGCACAAGAATATGAATCAAAAATATACATAGAATCTCTATCTCCACCATTTTCAACAGAGCTTGTAGAAACATAATTTAGATTCATGCCCCCAATTGCAACATGAAGACCGTCAGAGACAAAGTATTTTCTATGTTCACGATAATAAAGATTAAAGCCCCAAGCAAGTTTCTTTACACTTAGCGGATTATATTCTAAAAAATGAACGCCGTATTCTCTAAGCCCATATAATGTTCTCAAATGAAACCTAGACTCTGTCATATCTAAAGAACTTGTACCATCAGCAACAATGTAGATATCTACACCTTCTTGGGCCTTTCTTCTCATTACATCAAAAACTTCTTGGTTTTCGTCACACTCAGAACCTAAGAAGATTGTACAAATAAAGTAATCTTCTGTTTTGTCAAGCATTTGAATAAGCTGTTCTTTCCACTCTTCTCCATCATAAATAATCGTAGGATAAGTCATTTTAACACTTTCATATCCAAGAGTATCTAATTTTTCTTCAAGAGTAAGAGTGGTGTCTGTTGAGATCTCATTTGTCATTCCCTTGGTTGTTGAACAAGACACAGCAAGAACTAGAGATATCAAAATTAAAACTAATGCGATTTTATTTTTCATGCTATCCTCTTAGAACTCTGTAAATGTACACGGAAGTAAGGCTTCAAATGAATAGTGTTTAAGGACGCCACTTGTTACAGAAATCATAAATACTTGGCCATCTGGAGGCATAAACTCTGAAAGAAACTGTCTGCAAATTGCACATGGTGGTGCTGGATCTAGAGCAGAAGATGCAACAGCAATCATTTGAAACACACTTTTCCCTTCTGAAGCAATGGCAGCCATTGAAGCGCCCCTCTCTGCACAGATAGTAGCCCCAAAAGAAGCATTTTCTACATTACAACCACCATATACATTGCCGTTTTCAGTTAAAAGACCTGCTCCTACTTTAAAATTTGAATATGGTGCATAGGCATACTCTCTAGTCTTAATTGCGGTTTCTATTAGTGTTCCTATGATTGTTTTTTTATAGAAAGACTTAACTTCTTTATCCAGCAAAGCATCAAACTCTTCTATTGTTGAAAAAGTTGGAAATTCATCAAGCTTCTCCAATACAAGATCTGCACCTTTTAGAATATATTTCATTTCTTCCTCAGGAGTTTTAGGAGATGCAATTCCAATAGAAATACACTTGGCATTTCTTGTTGCTCTTTGCGCTTGTAGACTATCACTAATAATTACGGTCTCATCTGCACTTGCACCTAGATTTAGAAAAGCGTGCTGATAGAGCTCCGGGCTTGGTTTTGCCTTAAATAGACTTGCTTCACTTCCAATACTGGAAAAGTTCAATCCTGCCTTCTTTGCATTTTCAAGGAAGCTACAATTTTCTGAGAGTGTTATTTCTTGAAAATCAAAAACTATCGCTTTTATCATTCAATACCTCATTGAAGTTGATGTTAACATTGTTTGAGGAACTGGCCTTCCCCTGGAGTTCCATAATACTGACCATTTTCCATGATTATTTTACCTCTAAGGATGGTCATAATAGCCTTCCCTTGAACCTTGAAACCTCTATATGGAGTGTACAAAGAAGCAGAATGGACGTTGTTATCTTCCAGTGTCCATTGTACAGAAGGATCAAATATACAAATATCGGCATCTGTACCTATCTCAAGAGAGCCCTTTTGTGGGTAGAGTCCAAATAACTTGGCCGGATTTGTACTCATAAGTTCAACCAACTTGGTCAGTGGGAAGTTCTTGCTGGCAGAGACTTCTTTTTCCCTAAATGTATTTAAGAGAATAAACATTTCTTCCGTGCCGGGGATGCCTGGGTAGATGGTCCTACAATCCAAACTGGAAAGTTTTTGCTTTCGTGTAAAAGCACAGTGGTCTGTGGCAATTACTTGGACTTCCCCATCCTCAACGGCTGTTTGAAGAGCCTGGTTGGAGGCCTTATCTCTTAGAGGTGGAGTCATCACATACAAAGAAGCATCTGGCCCATCAAGGTAGCTGTCGTCCAGAAACAAATAATGAGGAGTTGTCTCCACATAAACTTCAAGCCCTTTCTCTCGCAGACGTCTAACTGCCTCAAGACCACATTTAGATGAAACATGAACCACATAAAGCGGACAATTGGCCTTAAGTGCAATTGAACCAAATAAATCAATAGCCTTGCCTTCTGCTTCTGCAGGTCTAAGTTTTGCATGGGAAGCTGGGGTAAAATCGCCTGTCCAATTGTCTGATATCTCTTCAATCAATGGATTAAACTCACAATGAGCACAAACCATCATACCAAGGCGCTTTGCGTTTTGGAAAAGATCTAAAAGATCATCCTGATTTTCAATTAGATAGCCAGTATTTCTATAGGTTGTGAAAATCTTCAAGGTCTTGATTCCCATCTTCTTGAGATCTTCCAGCTGTTTACCTATTGTGCTGTTGTAACCATGACCATAAACGCCTTGATGAATTGTGTAATCAATTGCCATACCGGGGCGCATCTCATCTAGCCTATAGTTAGCACTATCAACTAAGCCCATTCCTTTATTATGATCTGCAAAATCAACTACTGTGGTTACTCCTCCAAAGGCTGCAAGTCTAGAACCTTGAACAAAGCTGTCACAAGTAACTGTACCACGGCTTACAAGGTGATAATGAGTGTGGGCATCAATAAGACCCGGCATAACAATCTTACCTTCTGCATCTATAACTTTGATGCCTTCATTACTGCATGACACTGGTATTTTTTCTTCAATTTTTGAAATCAAGCCATCTTTTATGAGAATATCGGCTTTCTTAATTTGGTTGTTATCAACAACTAAGCCATTTTTTATTAGGATCTCTGACATAAATCTCTCCTTGTGAATGAACTCCAACTCACGAATTTTTACTCATGAAGTATTGGATTTTTCGCAGCCATTACTTCATCAACCCTACCAATAACTGTTGTCTCTGGTGCATTATGGAGCTTTTGAGCATCTTTGTATGCTAAATCATGAAGTTCAAGCATTGCGTCACAGAAAGCATCTAAAGTTTCTTTTGCTTCGCTTTCCGTAGGTTCAATCATCAGTGCCTCATGAACAATCATTGGGAAGTACATTGTAGGAGGATGATAGCCTCTATCCAACAATCCTTTAGCTACATCTATAGCTGTAACACCTGTTTCTTCTTTTAACTTTGACAGGCTCATTACAAATTCATGCATGCATCTATTACCGTAAGGAACTTCATAGGCAGACTTTAAGCGAGCAAGAATATAATTTGCATTAAGAACAGCAACTTCTCCACATTCTCTAAGGCCTGTTTTCCCCATTGAAAGAATAAACGCATAGGCTTTTAAGAATACAAGAAAATTTCCCCAGAAAGTACTAACCTTACCAATAGAGCAAGGAAGATTCCAATTAAAGTCATAAGAACCGGCTTCCTTCCTAATTACATCTGGACTTGGAATAAACGGAATTAAATTCTTCTTTACAAGAACTGGTCCACTACCTGGACCTCCACCGCCATGAGGGGTTGCAAAGGTTTTATGAAGATTTAAATGTACAACATCAAATCCCATATCTCCTGGGCGGGCCTTGCCTAGAATAGCATTGAGATTAGCACCGTCATAATAGAGTAACCCTCCAGATTCATGCACTAGTTTTGCAATCTCAAGAATATCCTGTTCAAAAAGTCCAAGAGTGCTTGGATTTGTAAGCATGATTGCAGCAATATCTGGCCCGAGTTTTGACTTTAAGTCATCAAGATCAACAAGACCTCTTTTGTCTGCAAGTACCTGCACCACCTCAAATCCATTAACAGCAGCACTTGCAGGATTTGTTCCATGAGCAGATTCAGGGACTAAAATTTTTGTTCTACCAAATTCTTGCTTCTCAAGAAAATAGTTTCTAATAATCTTAAGTCCAGTATACTCACCATGAGCACCTGCGCAGGGTTGTAAAGTTCCCCAATCCATCCCTGTTATAGCACTGAGTTTTCCAAGGAGATCGTACATTAATTCAAGACATCCTTGAACGGTTGAAACATCTTGAAGTGGGTGAACAGAGGTAAAGCCATCTAAAGAAGCAACCACTTCATTAACCTTTGGGTTGTATTTCATGGTACAAGAGCCCAAGGGATAAAAACCATTATCAACGCCAAAGGCCATTGTAGATAGCTTTGTGTAATGTCTTACAACATCCAACTCCGATACCTGTGGAAGTTTTGCAGGCTCATTCCGTTTCAAATTTTCTGGCAGATTAACCTTAAAAGACTCTGGCACATCTAATTTTGGAAGTCTGAAAGAAGTTCTACCTTCTTTTGAAATTGCAAAAATGGTAGGTACACTCATTTCAAAAACCTCCTCGCAACATCAACGTAACAATCCATTTGCTGCTTTGTGCGTTTTTCAGTAACTGCAACAACAAGAATGCCAGCATCTTTTGAATCTCTTGTAATTTCTGAAAGTTTAACGCCTGCAAAAATACCTTCTTTAAGAAGTGCTTTCATAAAGCCGTCTATCTTAGCAGGGTCTTGAAACTTCAAAGCAAACTCACTCCAGAAAGGTTTATCATAGGCAAGAGAAACACCGTTTAGCTTCACAAGTTCGTTTGCAAGGTAGTGACTCTTGGCGTAACAGTAATCAGCAATCTCTTTCAATCCTTTCCATCCTAAAACTGAAAGATGAACTGCACTTGTAAGTGCCATGAGAGCCTCATTAGAACAAATATTACTTGTGGCTCGTTCTCTCTTGATATGTTGTTCTCTAGCTTGAAGGGTAAGGACATAACAAGTATCGCCATGAGTATCCACTGTTTTCCCAACAACTCTTCCAGGAATTTTTCTCATTAAAGATTGTTTTGCAGCAAGATAGCCACAATAAGGCCCACCAAACCCCATTGGGATTCCCAGAGGCTGTGTATCGCCTATTGCAACATCTGCTCCCCATTCTGCCTGACTTTTTTGTAGTGCCAAACTTATAGGGTCTGAAGAAATTGATAAAAGAGCTCCTGCTTCATGAACAATGTCCGCCAAACCAGTATAGTCTTCAATAATTCCATATTTGTTTGGAGATTGGGCTATCATTATTGCCGTAGCGGGATTTAAAACATCCTTCACCTTTTCTAAATCTAAGACTCCTTCTCTTTCTGGGAGAACATGAACAACATGTCCTCTTCCTTTTGCCCAAGTTTGTACACAAGAAATTGCAAATGGATGCATTGTAGAGGAAAGTATAATTTCGTTACTCTTCCTTCTATTGGAAATTCCTAAGGCAGCTGCCTCAGCCGCTGCACTTGCTCCATCGTACAAAGAAGCATTTGAAACATCCATTCCAGTTAAGGAACAAATCATGCTTTGATATTCATAAATACTCTGAAGCACTCCTTGTGAAATTTCAGGCTGGTATGGTGTATATGCAGTAACAAAAGATGGAAGTGAACTTATTGCCTGTACTACTGCAGGGATAATATGGTCATAACACCCCTCTCCTAGGAATGAAATTCCCTTAGTGTTCTTATTTGCTAGAGCCTTGATATACTCAATGACCTCATACTCACTCATTCCTTCAGAAATAGGAACAGAATCCTCAAGTTTTACAGATTGAGGGAGGCCTTCAAAGAGATCATCTACAGACTCAACACCTATGGCTTTGAGCATTGAAGCTCTGTCTTCATTGGTATTTGAGATGTATGGATTCATTAATTCTCCTCTTCAAGGAACTTTTCGTAAGCTACAGCGTCAAGAAGATCTTCTGCTAAAACAGCATCCTTCATTTTATAAATAAATGCTTCATATGGATCTTCATTAACTAACTCTGGACTGCCATCAAGAGCTTCATTAATTTCACAAATCTCACCTGAAACTGGAGAGATAATTGGACTAGCTGCTTTAACCGATTCAATGTTTGAAATCTCTTCACCAGCTTCAAAGCTATCTCCAACTTCTGGTAATTCAACGTAAACAATTTCGCCTAAAGCATCCTGTGCATGGTCTGTAATACCAACAATTGCAATACCTTCTTCAAGTTTGACCCATTCGTGGTCCTTGCTATACATTCTGTCATTAAGAATTTTACTCATTTTCACACTCTCCCTTTTGAAAATTTTCTTTTAGAAATGCTAAGTCCAATTCTGGGTAAAGCACAAACTTGGAAAGAAGTGCGTGTACCCTGCTTATTGCCTGTTCTTTTGCCTCTTTTTCTGTCACAGCTTTTGACTTACTTAGGGTTCCAGCTTTTGGTCCCTTAGAAATCACTGCTGGCCGAGTATTCTTTAAAACCAATGTAATGATGGAAGCAATTTCCTTCATTTCTTCTTTGCCCATTCCCAGTGTTGTTACTGCAGGAGTTCCAATTCTAAGGCCACTTGTATACCAAGGTCCATTTGGGTCAAAGGGCAATGCGTTTCTGTTTAAAGTAATTCCACAATCTATTAAAGCACTTTCTGCTTGTCTTCCATTTATTCCAAACCCGGCAACATTAACCAACATAAGATGATTATCTGTTCCGCCAGTTTGGAGAATAATTCCTTGTTCAATAAAGGATTCGGCTAATGCCTTTGCATTTTCAACAACCCGTTGAGCGTACTCCTTGAATTCTGGTTTTGAAGCCTCTTCTAAAGCAACAGCCTTTGCTGCCATGACATGTGGAAGTGGTCCTCCTATCACAAGAGGACAACCTTGATCTACAGATTCAGCAAAACGTTCCTTGCATAGAATCATACCACCACGAGGACCACGAAGCGTTTTGTGGGTTGTAGTGGTAACAATATCGGCCCATTTAACGGGATCAAAATCGCCTTCAAAGACCTTACCAGCTACAAGGCCAGCAAAATGAGCCATATCACACATGAGTACGGCACCACAGGAGTCTGCAACCTCACGCATTCTGCGGAAATTAATCTTTCTTGGATATGCGCTATAGCCTGCAAGAAGAATCAAAGGCTTAATTTCTTTGGCAAGCTTTTCAATTTCATCGTAATCCAAAAGCCCTGTTTTCTCATCCACAGAGTACGAATATGCATCAAACATCTGTGCCGATACATTCAGCCTATACCCGTGTGTGAGATGTCCACCGCTGTAGTAATCAAGACCCAATAACCTCTGATTTCCAGTCTTTTCACGAATTGCATTCCACTGATCTCTTGTAAGACTTGCAGGGTTTGTCACTCCAAGTTCTTCAAGATCTGGAAGCTCAACAACAGCATTCAAAATAGCCCAGTATGCGCATAGGTTTGCATCTGCACCACTATGAGGTTGCACATAGGCGTGATCTGCACCAAAAAGACTACACGCCGTCTTGCAAGCGTAGTCCTCAATAGCATCTACATTCTCACAACCGGCGTAGTATCTGTGATAGGCAAAGCCCTCTGCATATTTATCGGTCAGAAGATTTCCCATGGCAAGATGTACCGATGGGCTACTGTAATTCTCACTTGCAATGAGCTTAAGATGGCTCCTTTGATTTTCAAGCTCTCCCACAATTCTATTAGCAACAAGAGGGCTGACTTTGCTGATGGTTTCTAACTGTGCAACATACGCCACCATAACATCATTCATGTCCTCCTCATGCGTTGCAAGATATTTCTTCAATACCGATTCCTTTGCCATTCCTCTTCTCCCTATTTATCTATCTTTGTCTTTCTTACGAGAAATAACTTCCGGGGCGATATATGCTGGCTGTTGAGCAGCCTTTTCCTTTCCTGATTTCTCTGACTTTCTGCCTTTACTTTCTTTTCTGATTTCACCTCTAGCCATAGAAAACCTCCATCAAAATAATTGCCATATAAGGTCCTTTAATGATACATCCTATCAAGTGAACACGTCAAACAATATTGACAACCAAAAAAGATTTGCGTTAACGTATTAAGGCTTTGCAGAGGGAACTAAACCCTATGTACAACACTATTTGGAGGAATGATGGCTAAAGAAGAGGCGATTGAGGTTGAAGGTCTTGTCAAAGAGGCGCTTCCAAACGTGATGTTCCGCGTTGAACTCAAAAACAAACACGTGATTCTTGCGCACATGTCAGGTAGAATGAGACAAAACCACATTAAAATCGTCCCTGGGGACAAAGTTAGAGTTGAGATGTCTCCTTATGACCTAACAAAGGGTCGCATCACATACCGCGAGAAATAATTTCTTGTTGCTTAATTTTTATTAGCAGTGTTTATCTAACATTATAGACATGATTGTCTTATCTGTTTGCTCCATGCCTTCACAACTTATTCTTGAAAGATGAACCATACTCTCTAGAGAATCATTACCAACTATTCCACATTCAGAGCCTGGAGCAAATCCTTTAAGGGCAAGTTTTACACTTAAAGCTGCAGCTTGAAGGCAGGAATAAATCTTTAGAGCACAGGTATTTTTTGCTCCATCACAAATAATTCCAGTCAAATTTCCAACCATAGTGTTGACTGCTCTATCCATGGTCTTTCTATCCCCACCTAAAAGATAAACATAAGCACAGGCAGTTCCAATTGAAGCAGTAAAAGCACCACAAAGAGCAGAGAGTCTATTTTTTCTTGCTGTAAGTGAAAGCCCAACTAACTGGCTAACACAAACTGCTCTTATAAGTTTGTCCTCTGTTGTATTTAAGTACTTAGCTACAATGTATACTGGAACTGTAACAGTTAAGCCTTGATTGCCACTTCCACTATTAATGACAACTGGCATTGAACAACCGCTCATTCTTGCATCACTTCCAGCAGAAGCATAACTTGCAGCAACATCAAAGGCTTCAGAAAGAGATCTTGGATGATGATCTATATCAAGCTCTGTTGTTGCTAAAGTAGTCTTTCCAACTTGAAGACCATACTCTCCTTCAATGGCACATTTTGCAATTTTCATGTTAATTTCAATGGCCTTTTTAATAAATGGGACATCATTGACATCAATCTCATTTGCAAAAGTAATAATATCGTCAAGTTTTAGAGTTTTCAGAAACTCTTTATCTGTGTTTTTTTCTTCCGAGTTTTGTTGTGCACCTTCTGCTTCAAGAGGAAGGTCAATAAGAACAGTTTTATCCTTTTCTAGATGTGAAAATCTATCATGTTCTCCAGAGATTGTTGCAACAGCCTCATGCTCTTTACCTTGAACCCTTACACTCACATAAAGAGGTGGAACATTATCAACTAAGACTAAATCTGCTACAATTTTACTAGTCTTTAGCTTTTGTTCTTCTGTAATCTCAGATAAAATGCTCAGGCTCTTTTTAGTGTCCCCACCGCATATTCCTAGGGCTACGGCCGCAAGAATCCCCTTTAATTCACAATTAGGAAGGCCAACACCCATTGCGTTCTTCACCATGTCTCTAGAGGCATATACAGAGGCTTTTTCAACTTCTTCTCCAAGTAATTCTCGAGCTTTTGCACCAGAAAGAGCACTTGCCGCTGGCTCAGTACAGCCCATGGCTGGAACCATTTCTTTTTTTAGTAATTCTATTAGCACACATAACTTGGAATTATCCATTGTTGCCCTTCCTTTTACATTAAAACGGCAGGATTTTAAGTCCTGCCGTTTTAATCTTATTTGTTCGTTAACTATTTGTCATAACCAAGGTTAACTCTAATGGTAAAGGAATCAACTGGTTTATCGCCTATTATGGCACCAAATTCCTGCCAACCATAAGCAGCCTCAACTCTGACACCAAGAAGACCAAAACCTGCACCAACAGAAGCATATCCACGGTTTACACCGGCTCTGAGATTAATGATACCCAAGGTAAGTTCTGCACCAGCATTGAGGTGAAGAAGGATATCAGAGGTTTCAAAATTTCCTGAATTAAATTCCTCAACCAAACCAAGAATGTCAACAACATCAACAGAAAGGTTTGGTTTAAATAGAATATTTGGAGCAAATGCAAAACCAGCATTGAGAGTCCATGGAGTATTTATTCTAAATTCTGTAGATTCTTTTGCTACGTGTTCTTCTGGTTCATTTGTGATGATCTTCTGTCCTGATACAGTGTTAACGAGGTCCCCAATACTTGAGTAGCTTTTCATGTAATATGTGCCATTTAGATTATTTGCTGTTACACTGAAACGAATTGCATCATCTGCTAAGGTGAAGTTTACGCCAGCATCAATAGGAACAGCAAAACCACCCATTGCTGGAGCGGTCCATATAAGACCTGAAAGATCTTGTATCTTACCATCTTTTACAAGGGTTGTTGCACTCTGTCCCTGAAGATATGCCTTATAGACAAAGTGAGCAGAGACACCAGCTTGGAGCTTGAAGGAATTAGTTTTAATAATGTTAAAGCCCACTGCTATTGTCTGCGCAGCATTAACTTCTGGAATAATTGTAGTATTGGTGAGATTTGAAGAACCCTTTGCTACAGTATGTAACTTAACTTGAACATTGGTTCCTAAACCAAAGGAACCAAGAGCAAGAGAAACCGAGGCGTCAACCTTTGCCAAAACATTATATCCGTTTCCAAGATTCTTTATAAGCTGCTCAGCAAGAGTTGCTGCATCAGTATCACTAGCCTTGCCACTGATGAGGGCTACAACTAAATCACGCTGACTCTTGTCTGCAACAACTTTTTGAACATTGTATAGAGTAAGAGCTACAGATGGAGCTGAAATTCCAAAACGTCCACCGGCAAGTGCTGCTGGGTTTGTATAAAAAGAATCAATTCTACCAGCAACGGCAAGTCCACTTTGTCCCATTGCATTAAAACGGCTCAAGGTTGGTTGGAATGCAAAACTACCAATTGTATCTGTATAATCAATTACAGGCTCCTTTGCCGCTTCTTCATCTGCAAAAACGAAAGAGCAACAAAGCATTATTGTAAGTAAAATAACTATTATTTTCTTCATTGGTCTTTTCCTCCTCTATAGTAAGTGAACAAGTTTCTGAATTTGCTCTGAAACAATCTCTTCAAGCGTTGCATTCTCACCTGCGAACATTGAAATTAAATTATCAAGTCCAGATTCAAGAGAAACTACAAAGGCTGTTCTGGCAAGAGCACAAACATCTGACAATGTACTGTCAAGATCAACATCAATCTCTTCTTTACCGTTATAAGCATTCACAAAAGCGCTACAATCTAGATTTTCAATTGGAGACTTCTTTAAGTTTTCTGCATTATCCTCGAGGAACTTTTCAAATATGGCTTCAGCATTGTCAGTATTCAAGAAATCTTTTGCCCTCTTGTCCATCTCTGTAGCTGCAACAGAAAGAACATACAACACAAGGTCATTTGAGTCAAAATCACCTTTATTCTTTAAAGAATTAATTTCTTCCAACTGTCCTTCAAAAACATTTACCTTCTCGTCTCCTGCAAGTTTAGTTAAATTATCGCCTGAAAGGAAATCTGATCCAATTGTGGGCATGAGAGCATAAGATGCAATTTCATAAGAAGCTCTGATTGCTGACATTTGAAGAAGGAATCTTTGGTATTTGACTTTATTAAACTCATAAACACCACTAGGATCCTTTTTTGCAAACTGAGAAACAAGTTTAACTATGCTCTGTTCAAGTTGACCAACATATTTCATGTAGTCTTCTTTAGATGTATCCTTAGATTCTTCGCTCTCAGAGGATGATGTGAGAAGAGAAGTAATATTGAACTCTCCAAGAACATCAATATCAGAAACCTCTGTCGTAACCTTAAGGGCATCCAAAGCAGCAAGAGCTGTATCTACAAGAGGAATCAAGGCATCAGAATCATGGACATCAACTTCTTTTAGTTCTGCAACTTGTGTAGCAAGAGAATTGATAATAACAACTGTTGCTAAGTCTGCCTGAGTTGGATTTTCTGGAATTTTATCCTTGATTGTATTTAAAGCTGTCTTAACATCCTCTACAGCATTTTTAACTTGTTCATTAGTAATAGAATCTGTGCTTGGTAGTTTATTATTAATGACGTTATCAAGGCTTTCTTGGAGGGCCGTCTGAATTTCAGTGGAGGTCTTTCCTTCAACTTTGAGCTCTTTCTTCAAATCTTCCTTTGCTTGACTTAGCTTCTGAGTAGAAGTTCCAATCTCGCTAAGCTTTTGAATAATTTCACTGGCGCCGTCCAAATCAATAAAAATTTTATCATCACCGTCCTCAGTTTTTTCTGTTTTTACTGAGTTATCAATTGTACTTGTAACAGCAGCAACATCTTCCATGCTTGGCTTTATACCATAGACGTTATTGCCCATGTCACCCATGAGTCCACCAATTTTGTCCCAGCTAGCTTCGTCACAGGAGACCAAAGCAACTATCAAAAAGACAGCTAGAACTCCTAATAAAACTTTTTTCTTCATTACCTTCCTCCTATTACAAAGAAAGTGAACTTTTCCTTCTGTTAATTATCGCACATCAAACGTACATCTGTAAACAAAACAATCAAATATTAAAAAGGTAACACTAGCTCGGATATCGGGATAAAGCAGATTCCTAGAAGAAGTGCAATGATTGTCATGTTTCTAGATCCGCTCTTTCGTGCAGCTGGCCACAGCTCGTCAAAAGAGATGAAAATCAATATGCCAGAAACCAAGGCCATGCAGGCATTAAGCCCTGTTTGAGCCGCATTTCCAGTTAAGACCAGTAGCCCAAGTAAAGCTCCAAGCGGCTGGGAAAGGCCAACTAGTACTGCATTGAGGATTGCTTTGCTCTTGCTCTCTCCCGCCGACATGAGAGAGACGCACAAGGTGGCCCCAATTGGCACGTTATG
This sequence comes from Selenomonadaceae bacterium, assembly GCA_963621975.1. Lineage (GTDB taxonomy): Bacteria > Spirochaetota > Spirochaetia > Sphaerochaetales > Sphaerochaetaceae > UBA9732. The sequence continues at coordinate 40,294 of CAVFGI010000006.1, read as the reverse complement.
GATGGCAATACCAAGAGCCATACTGAGTCCAAGTCGCAAGTCCGATTCCACAGCAACCCCAGTTGCAATGCCTTCAATCACGTTATGTAAAATCAAAGCAATGACCATACCACGTGAAATTGTATTACTATGAGAGCACTCGCACTCGTTGATATAATGCCCGGGCTCTTCCTCCTCTTCATGATGATGAGGAAAAAGTAAGTCAAGAGCCAAAGACAAAAAGGCTCCAGCTATCATAAGAACCAAAGATAGAGGTGTTCCAATTGATTCAAAAGAATGGGGAAGCATCTCACCTAGAGAAATCATCAACATAATGCCTGCTGCGAATGCTAAAGAAAAAGACTGGAATGTTTTTCCTTTAACCCTACTTGCTAAAACAGCACCAAGAGTAGTAGAAAGTCCTGCTACAAGAGTTACTAAAAAAGCTGTCATTTTGCACCTATTGGAAGTTTACTTGAAGTATCATTGCTAGTTAATTTCTTTTTAAACCCCAAAAAAAGAACAAAAGCAATAGCTGGGAATATAGAATAAGAGGAGAACAGAGTTGAATAACCAAAAACGTCTATTACAAAACCTCCAGCCAAAGTTCCTAACATTTCTGGTAAGTTAGTAGCAATAGCCCAATATAGGCTCATTGCTACAGAATAATGGTCTTTATTGACATTTTGGGCCATGAATTTTGTAACACCAAGATGCAGAGCTCCAAAATTAAAAGAATGAAGAAGAGCGGCAAAAAAACATGCAAGAGTGGTTGGAAAGAACCTATAAATAAGAAGTCTTGCTGTTAAGGCCAACGATGAAAGAGTCATCAAGATGTAGGGTTCTACCTTTCTTTTTTGAAGAAGTCTTCCCCCAACAATTAGCATTACAAATTCTGAAGCTGCTCCAAGTGCAACTAACAATGAGAATTTGTTACCAAGATTTAGACATTCAATAAAATAAGAAGAAAGCATTTTGTCTATAACAGATTCGGAAATTCTTGATACGAATACAATTCCCATGAGAATATAGAACTTGTGATTGAACCAGCTAAAGGAAAATCCTTTTCTATTACTTTTTTCTGTTATGGGTATTTTACTTTGTTTTTTTTCTTGTGGCGCAAGAATTGCAGAAATAAAAAACAGCAAAAGAGCAATCCCAATAACAAGTGATATTGATTTATTATTAGTTTCATCCGGAAACCCCGTAAGCCCAAAGAAAACTAAACTTACAACAAAGCCAAAAGTTCCCATTGCTCGAGCTATTCCATATTTAGACGAATCTCCATTTAGAACTCTATTTTGATAGCCATCATTCATTGGATTGAGGGTCCAAAAACATGCTGAAGCTATAAAAAAACTGACAAACGTTAAAAATAGGCTATTATTCAGTGCAGCAACAATAAAACCCAAAGAACCAAACACCATAAAAAAGAACAACGTCTTAGTTTTCTTTGTCTTGTCTGCAATCATGCAAAAAAGTATTGGGAAGAAAATAGAGGCAACCTGGCCAACGGCGTAAATGATTCCTACGAGAGAATAAGAATATCCTTTATTTCTTAAAAACAATTGAGTGTATGGATCAATAGCACCAACGGAAGATTGTAAAAAGAAATTTAACAAAATCAGACGGAACATCATGGGCTAATTATCGTGATTTCTTGTTTTATAAACAAGAGTTTTCCCATAGCTTTATACATGCCCGTCATATTAAAATGGGGCTGTAACATAAGCTACAGCCCCATACCCCTTTTTATGTTCCTTCTTTTAGCGAATAGCTAGTTCTGTATCAATATCAAAGAATTTTGCCTTTTCCATGTTTGGAACAAGAGAAATCTTCTCGTCAACCTTAACAATTACAGAAGGCTCAATTTTTCCTGTAATCTGGTTCTTAGAAGTTGAAACAAAAACGTGAGTTTCTGAACCAAGAGGTTCTACAACAGAAACTGTTCCGTTAATTGTTGCATCTGGTACAGCATTTTCTGAATGTGAAACATCCTCAGGTCTGATTCCAAATGTAACCTTCTTGCCAGCATAAGCCTTTAGGAGCTTTGCCTGAGCAGGAGTAACTTTGAGACGGAAATCACCTTCATTTACAAAGACATCGTCTCCCTGTACTTCAACATCACAAACCATGAAATTCATTGGTGGAGATCCAATAAAACCAGCAACAAACTTGTTATCTGGATTATTATACAACTCAAGTGGTCCACCAATCTGCTGAATAACGCCAAGCTTCATAACAACAATCTTATCTGCCATGGTTAAGGCTTCAACCTGGTCATGTGTGACATAAATCATTGTTGCCTGAAGTCTGTTATGCAAACCAGAAATCTCTGCTCTCATCTGAACACGAAGTTTAGCATCAAGGTTTGAAAGTGGTTCGTCAAATAGGAAGACTTTTGGCTTTCTAACAATTGCACGTCCTACTGCAACACGCTGTCTCTGTCCACCAGAAAGTGCTTTTGGTTTTCTATCAAGCAATTCCTCAATGTCAAGAATCTTTGCTGCCTCACGAACACGAGCATCAATTTCCTCTTTAGGGAACTTGCGGATCTTAAGTCCAAATGCCATGTTATCATAGACGGTCATGTGTGGGTACAAAGCATAGTTCTGGAAGACCATTGCTATGTCTCTGTCTTTTGGTGGAACATCATTTACGAGCTTTCCATCAATGTAAAGTTCTCCACTGGAAATGTCTTCCAGTCCAGCGACCATACGAAGTGTAGTTGACTTACCGCAGCCGGAAGGGCCAACGAGTACGACAAACTCTTTGTCTTTGATCTCAATATTGACATCATTGACAGCCTTTACGCCTCCATCGTAGATCTTGCAGATGTTTTTCAATAATACTTCTGCCATTGAAACCTCCAAGGTTTTATCTTATCTGTGAAATCATACAACAGCATTCACCTGCTGTAAACAAGAATTTTCTTTATTCTTCTTCCTTTGAGTCTTTTGCATATGAGAGAGCTCTCATTGCATTGTCAAATTTCTGGAATTTTCCATTCTTAAGGTGAATTACAACTCTTGTTCCTTGGTTGCCACTAACCTTCACAACATACTCTGTTGCTTCAATTTTAGTCTTAAAATACTTGATAACTTTTTCACTTCCCTGGCGCTTTACTCCCCAGCCTTTTCCCTGAACCCAAAGCAGTTCATGAACATCCTTTGGCTCTTTCTTTACATCAACTTCTTCAACTTTATCTTTTCCGGTTGCCATAGGCTTAACCCTCCTCTTGACAGTCTAACACACAAAAAAAAGACCCGCAACAAAAGTTAATACTAAGTTGCGAGCCTATTTAATAATGGCAAAATTATTTATCTACCAAACTGGCAGTCGTTGTTTCCAGAAGCAGTAATCCACATCTCAAGCATGTTGATTGGGTCGTTGAAGTCTGCAATCCAACCTTCACGAGCAAAGTCAAAGTTACCATTCTTTCTTTCCTGGAGGAAGACGTTCCAGTCTTGCTGCTGAATCTTAAGATCTATGCCAACTGCTGCAAGGTCCTGCTGAATTGATTCTGCAACTGCAACGTGTCCAGATGTTGGGTTTGTAAGGTATGTGAGGCTAATTGGAGTCTCAGAAGAAAGCTTACCATCAACAAACTTGTAACCAGCTGCTTCAAGTAGAGCAATAGCCTTAGCCGTTGTACCGGCTGGGTCATTGTTAATTCCATAAGCATCAAAGTAACCATCTTCTGCACTTGCCTTGAAGATACCTCCGTTACCATCTGCCATTCCAAGAGGAATGAAGGAGTTAGCTGCAACCTGTCCAGTCTGACCAATTGTCTCACAAATGTAGTCACGGTCTATAAGAATGGAGAATGCCTCTCTTACGCATGCGGCCTGGGCTGCTGTCATTCCCTCAAAGAGTGAACTCTTGCAGTTGAATGCTACATAGTAAGTTCCAAGTTCATCAACAATGTGGAACTCTGAATTTCCAGAAGCAAGAAGATCAGCAATTGCATCTGTTGGAACAGAGTCTGCAAGATCAAGGTCTCCTGCATTGTATGCAGCATAAATGGCGTTATCATCAGCTGAAAGCATAAATTCAATCTTGCTGATTGTTACGCTATCTGCATCATACCAATAAGGGTTCTTCTCGTATGTCATAGAAACATCGTGGTTCCAACCTGTGCAAACAAATGGTCCGTTTGATACAAATCCAGCTTCCTGACACCATCCGCCCGGACTTGTCTTCCAATCTGAATAAGACTCAACTGCAGACTGCTTGACTGGGAAGAATGTTGGGAATGCCATAAGGTCTTCCATGTATGCACATGGGGCAGAAAGTGTGAAGACCAATGTAACATCGTCAACTGCAACAACATTAACACCCTCTTCTGTATCATAGCCATCAAAACCACTGAACATATAAGCATAGTCAGCACCAGTTTCTGCTGAAGAAGCACGCTTCCAAGAGTAGACAAAATCAGATGCTGTGAGATCTGAGCCGTCTGACCACTTAAGACCACTCTTAAGAGTTACTGTGTAAACAAGGCCATCGGCAGAAACTGTATAACCTGTTGCACAAGCTGGAGCTGTCTTTCCTGTTGAATCATAAGTATAAAGACCAGAGAAAGAGGCTGCTGCAAGACATGCACCATCAACTGTGCTGTTTAGTGCTGGGTCAAGATAATCTGGCTCTGAAGCAAGACATACACGAAGTGTGTCAGAACCGTTTGCTAGTTTTGTGTACTGGAAGAACTTTGTTGCAAATGGATTGCTGTAAACGCCAGAGACATAGCTCTTGAGCATATAAACATCATTGTAATAATAAAGAGGAATGACGCAGTATGTAGACATGAGAATGTCTTCAGCTTCATGCATCATCTCAGCTCTCTTAGCAGCGTCTGTTTCAGACTTAATTGCTGCAATGAGGTCGTCATAGGTGCTCCACTCTGTAAGTGGGTCTACGTAGTCTGCTCCAACATGCTCTTCAGGATCTATAACCAATGTTGAAGTTGATGATGATGTTGCTGTTTGTCCTTCTGTAGCACCGCTACAGAAAGCATAGGAGCAAATCACGATCATTACTAAAAAAATAGATAGAGCTTTTTTCATTGTGTTTCTCCTTAAAATTAATTTTGCGATAGGTTTATAGTTTTCGCAAAAAAAACGCAATAGTTTTTTGTATTTTTTTGCAAAAATATTCTGTTTATATTCAAAATTAGTGCATATTATAACAAAAATTTTTTATTCGTTTTTATTCGTGTTTTTAGAGGTTTATGCGAAATCTCTTTACATTACATGATTACATTACATGACAAGCAACCTGATGTCCCGGGGCTCGGTCTGTTAGTTCAGGCATACTTTGGGCGCATTTATCACATGCGTACCTACATCTCGTTCTAAAAGGACATCCCTGTGGCATGTTAAGTGGACTTGGGACATCTCCATCAAGAACAATACGTTGACGGCTTCGAGCAATATCGGGATCCGGAATAGGTACGGCAGAGATTAATGATTGCGTGTACGGATGTAGCGGATGGTTGTTAATTTCATCGGCATCTGCAATTTCAACTATCTTGCCTAAGTACATGACAGCAATGCGTTTAGAGATATGGTGAACAACCAAGAGATCGTGGGCAATGAAGAGATAAGCAACACCAAGTTTAGCTTGAAGGTCTTCAAACATGTTGACCACTTGGGCTTGAATAGAGACATCCAAAGCAGAGACAGGCTCATCACATACAATAAACTTTGGGTTAACTGCCAAAGCACGTGCAATTCCAATTCTCTGGCGTTGACCTCCAGAAAACTCGTGAGCGTATCGTCTTGCGTGCTCCGCATTAAGACCTACATAATCCATCAATTGTAAAATCTTCTCACGTCTTTCTGCTTTATTGGAGTAAAGTCCATGAACATCAAGAGGTTCACCAATGATATCTTCAACTGTCATTCTAGGATCCAAAGAAGAGTATGGATCTTGGAATACCATTTGCATATTCTTCCTCATTTGAGGCAAATTCTTCTTAGTTACTAGCTCTCCATTGAAGAGAATTTCACCGGCAGTTGGCTCATAAAGATGAAGCAAAGAACGACCTACTGTTGTTTTTCCACAGCCTGATTCGCCAACAAGACCTAAAGTTTCGCCATTATCTATGGAAAATGAGACATCATCCACAGCTTTAAGATATTGTTTACTAAAAAGACCCGTATGAACTTCAAAGTATTGTTTGAGATGCTTTACTTCAACCAATGGGACGTTTTTCTTGTCTTTTGCTTTATCTGCTAGGTCGCTCATACAGCACCTCCTTCAATCATTTCTTTTATATTCAACCAACAAGAAGCTTTGTGGTTTTCATTAATCCAAATTTCCTCTGGCATTTGATTAAGACAAATCTTCATGCACTGCTCGCATCGAGCACAGAAAGAGCAGCCTTTTGGCAAATTGAGAATGTTGATTGGGGTTCCAGGGATTGGAACAAGACGTTCTTTCATGTTATTTACATTTGGAATTGAGCGTAATAATCCCTTTGTGTATTCATGCTTTGGATTGTAGAAAATCTCTCGTCCTGTTCCTCGTTCGCAAACTCGGCCACCATACATAACAATGATGTTGTCACATAGTTCTGCAATAACGCCAAGGTCATGGGTAACAAGAATAACTGCCATTCCAAGTTTCTTCTGGAGATCTTGAATCAACTCAAGTATTTGAGCTTGAATTGTCACATCTAGTGCAGTTGTAGGTTCATCTGCTATAAGGAGATCGGGCTCACAGGCTAAGGCCATTGCAATCATGACTCTCTGACGCATTCCCCCAGAAAGCTCATGCGGATATTGGCGCAAACGTCTTTCTGGTTCATTAATACCTACTAATTGTAGTAATTCTATGGCCCGTGCAGAGGCCTCCTTGCCTTTTTTATTGGTATGAAGACTTATGGCCTCTTTAAGTTGGTTTCCTATTGTAAAGACAGGGTTTAAACTGGTCATTGGATCCTGAAAGATAATTGAGCAACACTTGCCACGGAAGTGACAGAGCTTTCTTTCATTCCATTTTGTAATATCTTCGCCTTTGTACAGAATACTACCACCTGTTATTTTTCCTGTGTCAGCAAGAATTTGCATAATTGAGTAGGCAGTAACACTTTTACCGGAACCAGACTCACCCACTATTCCCAAAATCTCGCCTTCGTCTAGATTGAAGGAAATTCCGTTGACAGCATGAACCTCACCTGAATCCGTAAAAAAGGAGGTATGAAGGTCATTTACGCTAATAAGATGTTGTTTTTTGGCCTGTTCTATTTGTACTGTTTGTGCCGGTTGCTCTACGCTCTGCCCACTAGCTGTTGCACTGGCATAAAAACTAGCATGAAATTTAAATGGCATTTTCTCTCCTCCTACTTCTTAAGTTTTGGGTCAAATGCGTCTCTAAGTCCATCTCCCAAAAGATTTAAACTTAAGACAATAAGACAAATCATCAACGCAGGAAAGATCAATTTGTACGGATAATTCTGAAGTCCACCACGTGCAGAATTCGCCAAAGAACCAAGAGAAGGCATTGGGGCTTGCACTCCAAGACCAATGAAACTCAAATAGCTTTCTGTGAAAATTGCCGATGGAATCTGCAGCGCCGTAGAAATAATAATTACAGACAAGCAGTTAGGTAGCATATGCTTTGTAATTATCATCTTGGTAGGCGTACCAATTGATTTAGAAGCCAAGATATATTCATTTTCTTTAATAGAAAGAATTTGGCCTCTGATAAGTCTAGCCATACCAACCCAATACAACAAGGCAAAAACAATAAAAAGAGATATCATATTCGTGCCCAGAGAGCTTAAAAATGACCCACTTTTTAGCTTCAAAACACTCTGCAGCACCACACTAAGCAAGATAACTATAAGGGTGTCCGGCAACGAATAAATGACATCAACAATACGCATCATGATAAGGTCAACCTTCCCGCCAAGATATCCAGACACACTCCCATATATCATCCCAATAACAAGAACGATGATAGAAGCAAAAAAACCAACGAACAGAGAAACTCTAGTTCCGTATATAACTCTAATAAAATAGTCTCGACACTGCTCGTCAGTTCCAAAGATATGTGGAAATCGCGAACCTCCTGCTTCTATATATTGTTGTTCAAGTTTGCTGTAGGTAAACGGCGCAAGGTTTTTTGCACCTTTATCTCTAACTCCATTAACAGAAAGAATTTCGTCGTATCCGTAAGGAACAATCATTGGAGCAAAAATAATCAATAAAAGGATGAAAGCAATGACAATTAGGCTACCAACAGCAAGAGGATTTTTTAACAGTTTTCTAACTCCATCCTTAAAGAAAGAAGTACTTTCACTCATTACATCTTGCTGTCTTTTTTCTTCTTCAGTTGCCTTTTCAAACATTGAAGGGCTGAATTTTGACAAATCCAACTGTAAACTAAAAGGTTTTTTCTTTGGTGTTACGTCTGCCATACTGCGCCCTCCTTACTCATATTTAATTCTTGGATCTACAATTTTATACAGCAAATCACATATCACATTTGCAACAACCATAAGGGTTGCAAGGAAAATTGTAGTTGCCATGATTAAAGTGTAATCTCTGTTGTTAATTGCACTTACAAACTTTGTCCCAATTCCACCAACAGTGAAAACCGTTTCAACTACCATTGAACCCGTAATAATATAAGCAATCTGAGGACCCGCATAAGTAATTATAGGAATGAGAGAATTTCTAAGAGCATGCTTAAAGATAATTCTTCTTCTTGCAACACCTTTTGAACGTGCTGTTCTAATGTAATCTTGGCTGAGAGCATCTAACATGCTGGTCTTTGCAAGACGTGTTGTATACGCCATTGGATATGCAGAAAGTGCAATTACAGGAAGAAGATAGTGAGTTTCAGTGGCACTCCAGACTGGAATCCATCCAAGTTTGATAGAAAACACCAGCAAGAGCAATGTGGCAAGTACAAAACTTGGAACAGCTGTGAATAATGTTGAGCAAAAAACAATGATTCTATCTGGCCACTTGTTTCTCATAATAGCAGCCACACTTCCCAAAATAGTGCCAAAAATCAACGCAATTGTAATGGCCAATAGACCTAATTTTGCTGAAGTGGGGAAAGATTCTGCAAATATTGCCGATATTTCACGTCCATTTTTAAGAGAGACTCCAAAATCTCCCTTCAGGATATTTTTCATATAGTTAACAAATTGAGTCCAAAGAGGCTGATCTAAACCGTATCTAGCATTTAATGCATCTATTGTCGCTTGTGAAAGGGCTTTTTCTCTGTTAAAAGGTCCGCCCGGTACCGCATGCATTAGGAAGAAAGTTATGAAGCAAATAATAAAAATAGTTGCAATAGCAAGCAATATTCGTTTTATTATGTACCTAAGCAAGAGTCGCCTCCTATAATTATTTCTAACTAAAAAATTGAAACGATTTTGCTCTGAATTTACATTTTATTCAAGTATATACATTATTTATGCAATTAATTTTGCTTGAATTGTTGCAATATGCACATTTTATTTATGTATTATTATGCATTTTCAGTTTTATGCAAATTTGAGTTTTCTAAAATTTTTCTATTTGATATAGGAATCTAATACGGCCAATACCACGTCGCATTTCTGACTCGTCATCTATTGTCCAATAATGAGTTTTGCGGTCTAAAGTAAAGGGAACGTTCCCTGAAAAAAACCATTTTTGAGTATTTTCAGGGAAAAATTCCCTGAAAAAATCCATTTTTGAGTTTTTTCAGGGAAAATCTGCCGGCAACAAGGCCAATGATGAAGAGACGCAGTAATGCACCCAATTTTTAAGAATTTACTCCCATTGCTTGATGCCTTTAAGTATTGAACCTTCAGACCTGCGCTTTAGATCTAAGGAGATATCAATGCGCTTGACTATGTAGGTCATGAGAGTCTCAATGATAAAGTACATAATTGCAGTGAGAATTAGAGGGAAGAAAGCCTCATATGTTCTACTACGAACAAGGTCGCTGATTTTGGTCAAATCAAGAACAGCAATGTAGCCAACAACAGAAGTTTCTTTGATTAAGGTAACAACTTCATTCTTGTAGATTGGCAAGAAATGTCTTGCAGCCTGTGGAAGGATAATCTTGAAGAAACGCTGAGTGTCGGAATAACCAAGGGCTGTTGATGCTTCAAACTGACCTTTACTTATTGCATTGTAACCTACTCTTAGCATGTCTATCATGGAGCAAGCGAACATGAGGGAGAATCCAACAGCGGAAACCCACATTCCACTCAACCTAGAGCTGCCAAAGACAATGTAATAGAGAATCATTAGAAGCAAAACAGTTGGCATTCCATGAATAAGCCATAAGAAGAAGTCTGTAATCTTGTTAGGGACAGTTCCGCCTTTTCTTATAGACATAAAAACAGCAAAACCAAGAAGTGTTCCTGCAAGAATTGATACAATGGTAATCAAAATTGTAACACCGGCACCTTCCAAGAAGAGCTTCCATCTATTTTCCCTTATAAAGGTTTTGTAGAAGCTATTTTGAATTTGTTGTAAGAATGTGGTTTCACTCTTATCCTCGCCAAGAACTACCATTACAACAGGACAAGTATAATAAGTTTTCGTGAGTGTTCCAGTTTCGTTTCTTTCTTCACTTACAACAATATTCATTCCAATGTCATATTTACCTGTTTCAACGCCAGGAGCTATAGATTCAAATGGCACTTCATAAAAAACTGGCGTATAGCCGTATAAACGAGAGAAACGGCATATAAAATCTACATCGTAACCAGAAAGGCTTCCGTTGCTTACAAAGGAGAACGGTTCATATCCTCCTTCAACCGCAACTGAAATTGTGCCATTTTCGCCGGTAAAACCCGTTGTGTCACAGGTGCTAGTTTCTGGATCAAAGTTATTTATCCAGTAGTTGTAGAGATATTCCGATGTCCCATCTGCTTCACATGTGGAAATAAATTCATTCAATTGTGCCAGAAGTGTATCTTGTTTACTGTTATTACCAATAATCATTGAGGCACTAATGTAGCCTGGAAGTTCATCTAAAACTTCAAGTTCTGGGTGGTTTGCCTTTTGAACACCAAAGCCAACTTGCTCAATGATATATGCACTAATCTTCTTACTTTGTAGAGCAAGAATCATGTCGTTAGGCATTGTGTAATACTGAAACTCTGTGTGCGGAACTTTGTCCATGATGAGTTCTTCATAGAGAACTGCTGTTTGAACTCCAATTGGTTGTCCGTCAAAAGAGGCTATACTTCTTTTTGTGATATCTGTTGTATCAGTTGACTCCGAACCTTCAGAAAAAACAAAACACAAAGCAATACAGAGAAGAAGAAAAACTAATATGATGCGCTTCATTTTTACTCCTCCTCTTCCCACTTAAAGTGCATATCAATGCGGTTTACAAAACCGTCTGGGTCATCTACTGTCTTTTCTGAATAGAAGGTAGTCTTCTCAGAAAGCAACTCCTTAAAGAGGCTACTGTCTGTATCTCGGACATCAAAATATGGTCCTTTGTAGGTAATAATTAGAGAAAGAACGTCTTTTTTCTCTGAATACTCAACTTTAACCAAGATGTCTGGATTTTCAGAGTAGTCTGCAATGGTATTGATACAGATTTCTTCTATTGCAAGACTCAATTTGGACAAACGCTCAGACTCAATAAGAAGTTTCTCTCCATATCCTGCAAGTTCTTCGTTCATGGCTTCAGTATCAAAATCAATACCTTGAATTCTATAGCTAAGAGATGAGAGTCTCTGAATGAATCGTCTGGTTTTTTCTCTCTTTGGGTGCTCAAATATTTCTTTTGGAGTTCCTTCCTCGTAAATGCCACCTTCATCCATAAAAAGAATTCTGTTTGCAACTTTCCTTGCAAAGTCCATCTCGTGGGTAACTATCATTAGAGTTCTTCCCGTCTTGGCAAGAAGTTTTATGACAGACTGAACTTCTCCAATCATACTTGGGTCTAAAGCGCTGGTAGGCTCGTCAAACAAAATGATTTCTGGGTCCATTGCCAATGTTCTTGCAATGGCAATTCTCTGTTGCTGTCCACCGGACAGCTCATCGGGATAATTAAAGACCTTGGAAGAGAGACCTACGGAGGAAAGAAGTTCCATGGCCCTGTCGTAGGCTTCTTGGCGTGACTTTCCCAAAAGTGTGATTTGGGGATTCATGATATTTTCAATGACTGTCAAGTGACCAAAAAGATTGAAGGACTGGAAGACCATCCCCATCTTTTTGCGAACCGCATTAAGGTCGCAGCCACGCTCGGTGATATCTTCACCGTCAACAATTATATTACCGCTTGTTGGCTCTGTAAGCATATTAATGCACCTGAGCAATGTGGACTTTCCTGTTCCAGAAGGCCCTATCACGGCAATAACATCACCTTTGTTGATAACGAGGTTCACATCATTTAAAGGAACCGTGTTGTCATCAAACTCTTTTCTAAGATGCTTTATCTCAATCATCTTGGCACCCCCTAAAAGGATTGTTCATCCTTCTAAAGTGAAAATTCTCAGGAATATGGTCCTGAGCCAAAAGAGTCGTCAAGCAACGCACAGACGAGCAAAGCTCATTATGCCCATAATTGGGGTTTATTCAACCCTTTTTTGTAAAAACCTCTAAAATATGTTTTGATGCGATCAAAAGATGCGATCAAAAGAGGAGCGCAAAACTTCAAAGTCAAAACAGCCCTGTTTCCCACAACATCTCAAGATTCTCTTTTATGACATTATAAAGAGCATTAGAACCAAGATAGTCTGGAAAATTTCGCCATGTGAGAATAATACTTGATGGACTAACTTCTGTAATTGGAGAAGCCACAGGGCTGTGCAGGTTATCAATAACAAGAGTATATGCTTTATCATGGGCCTCTGCTATTTGATCAGAAGTAAGCGCTCCAGAACCAAAGGTTGAAACAACATTAAGGCCAAGGTCCCGAGCAAATTCTGCTTGATTAACATTTGCAAAAACTTCTATATCTCTGTTTGGAGAAGCTAAAATACGTGCCTTTGCTTCTTCAATGAGTTTTTTATACTCTCCAAAACGTTCTTCTGCTTTTTCTTGAGTTCCTGCTTTTTCTGAAAGCATCTCTACCATATTGCTTAAGTTAGCCAAAGTGTTTGTGGTTTTCACTTTGACAATTTTAGACTCATCCAACTGAGCAGCGGTGCTTATAGTTTTCATCATCTTCTCATAGCCTGCGTGCATAAAAAGTTTTGCATTAATTACACGGACCATATCATCTGCAGTAATCTCATACTCAGGCGGATGCTTTAGATTTGCAGGTGCAATTGTGACTACATTATCAATTCCTGCCAATTCTGCAATAGCAGCAACCCAACTCGTGGAGGCAACATAGGTAGCGTTAGTTGAGTTTTCTTCATTCACAGCTTGTGCAAAGCATACTGCACAAGTCAAAAAAACAACAATTAATAAACCAAAAACGTTTTTCATTTTCTACGCCCTTTTTCTAAAAAGAAATTAAAATTTTTTTGCAAAAACCGCTAAACAAAGAATTCAATACAAACACTAGGACAGCCAGTAGTGCTAATGTTCCACTAACAGGCAAATTCCACAACAATGCCAAAAGATATCCCACCAAAGAAAGTACTAATCCAGTAACAGAACTTTGAATAAATAGCTGCTTTAAGCTTTTTGCTCTTTTACCAGTTCCAACCACGGGCAAAACCAAAAGAGCATCAATTAAAAGTGCTCCCAAAACCCTCATTGCCACCGATACAATCAGCGCAACTGTAAGTACCATGATAGTGTTGTGAACTCTAACAGGTACCCTCATAGAAGACGCTATATCTTTATCAAAAAACAACATAGATATAGGCCTAAAAAAAATACTTACATAAGAAATCGTAAGAACACCCAAGATTATAAGTAAAATCAAGTCAATTCTAGTAAGTGCAAACGGGCTTCCCCACAACACTTCCAGCGTATCCTTGGCAGGTACGTCAAAGACATGACTTACCAGCGATGCCAACCCCATAGTACAGACCATCATGGCAGTACTCGCAACGGAAAGAGTTCGCCCCTCTTTGTTTAGTCGCACCATAATTAGTACCAAAATAACATTCAAGGGGATAACTGCAACCAACATTGGTATATCCAACACCACAGCAGCCACCCCACCCAAGATTACTCCATGCATAAGCATGTATCGCATTGAGATAAGCCCATTTTGTACTACAATTACACCTGCAACAGGAAATGAGATGCCACTTATAACCATTCCAATCAAGCCATACAAAATAGGCTTGAGAGCTAAAAGCGATATTACTCTTTGCATTTCTCCCCCCATTTTACAATTGGCCATCCCAAGGCCTGTGTTAACTGAGCATCATGTGTCACCACAATGGCGGCCATATACTCCGGAAGAGTTCTCATCATAGTAACAAAATCATCTCTGAACGCCACATCCAAAAAAGACGACGGCTCATCCATCAACAGCAAATTCGCGTCCTGACAAAAACATCTTGCAAGACTTACACGCTGTTTCTCTCCTCCAGACAAATCTCCAAAACGTCTACTAGCCAGTTGACTCACCCCAGTCTCTCTCATAGCCTGCTCAACACGCGCCAGATCTTTCTTTTCCTGCTTGTAAAGCCCCATTGCCACCACTTCATATACCGATATTGGTGCTTTTGTCTCTGCAAAACCTTGTTTGCAATATGCTGTCCTTGTATTACTTGAAATATAAATCCTTCCCTTGGAAGGTTTGACATTACCTAGAATTGCCTTCAGAAGAGTTGTTTTACCACATCCATTTGGGCCTTCAATTACAATTCTTTCTCCTTCTTTAAGAATAAGAGAAAAGTTCTCAATCACAGGCGTAGCATTATAGAAAACAGAGATGTTTTGAATTTCAAGGATTGTATTTGCGGACAACTTTTCACTCTTGTTTTTTGCAAAAATGATGCCCTCTTGGCGCACTTAAGTACATTAAGTTTAGGGTTCATCCCTAAAGCAGGCCTTCATGACCTACTTCTATTGTGTTATTTCTAGCATTTTAAGTCAAGCTAGCAATAGCTTCATCAATATACTCATTTAAACTCATTGGCTTAACGCCAGAAACCGTTACACATTTATTAACTGGAATAAGAATTTTATGAGCATTACTAGCTCCAACCGCTCTTGCCATATTTGGAGTTATTTCCCCAAGCATGGAATCTGCTAAAACAATACCAAGTGGACCAATGATGTATGAAGCATCCCTGCATGCCACTACCACGGGATTCTCTCCCGTTGCTCCTTGCCTTGCACCACCTTTTAACATATTTGCTGTAGCCGTAGCATTGGTTCCAATACAAATTAGGTTATCTTGAAGCCCCTTAGCAACTATTTTTTCAACTATTGCTCTACCAATACTGCCACCCTGACCATCTATAACTACAATTTTCATGCTCATATTCATCATCCTATTGGAGTCTGAGAATAAAGTATACATAAAAGGCTTAAAATTAACCATAAATGTAGACTTTTCAAAGTAACAGGAGTTAGAGTAAACTAACTACAAAGAGATCAAGAAGGAGAAAAAGGCAATGAAATGGATTATTTTAATAGCTTTTTATTTTTTGTATTGGGGAGCTTGCTTTCTTGGTACTGGAAATGACAAGAAAAACCTTGTTGGACTGCGCTCATATCCAAATGCTGTCCAAGCTCGCGTCCAAGAGACTCTGAAAACAGAGGAACCAAAAGGGAAAACTATGGTTTCAGCCTTATTGGGTAATCTTGTTTTTTTCACCATTTTATTTTCTGCCATTGGTATTATATTTAAGAACTTTCTCTCTTTTGATAGCTTTCTTTCAGCTTTCCTATATTTTCTCCTACTAGGAGAAGGTTTAGGTCTTTTTGACCTTTTAATCATTGACCTTTTGTGGTGGCGTAATACAAAACGCACACGGTTCTCTTTCTTACCTGAAAAGGAATATTACCAAGACCCCACAAAGCATGTTGGCTCTTTTCTACGTGGTATTCCACTATTTGCAATAGTGGCAGCTCTAAGCGCAGGAATCGTTAGTTTATTTTGAGAAATTACAAAAATGAATAGATACTTAGCAGAAACTAGAATGTTGGATTTTTCCAACCCAGAAATACAAAAGCTCATTAAAGAGCGCAAATGGCGTACATTAGGAGAGTTTGAGCGCATAAAAGCCATCTATAACTATGTTCGGGACGAAATTTTATTTGGATACAACACCAATGATGATATCCCGGCTTCTAAGGTGCTAGCTGACGGTTATGGTCAATGTAATACAAAAGGAACTCTGTTCATGGCTCTATTGCGTGGTTGCAACATTCCTTGTCGTGTTCATGGTTTCACAATAGATAAAAAACTCCAAAAGGGCGCCATGACAGGACTTGTATATGCTCTAGCGCCCAAAAATGTGTTTCATAGTTGGGTGGAAGTCTATTTGGATAAGGTGTGGTATGAACTAGAGGCATTCATCCTTGATAAAGCTTATTTAGAAAATCTGCAGAAATTACATCCTTCCTGTACGGGCGCCTTTTGTGGCTACGGTGTGGCTGTGCGGAATTTTCGTCACCCCGTAATTGATTTCAATCGAAATAATACCTATATTCAAAGTGAAGGAATAAACAAGGATTTTGGTGTGTATGACAATCCAGATGCCCTCTTGATAGAACATCACCAAGAAATGTCTCCACTTAAAGCTTTTGTATTCCAAAACCTTGGCAGACATCTAATGAACGCCAATGTAAAGAGAATTAGAAATTAGAGGTTTTTGCAAATGTTTGAAAGAAAAAGAGCTTTTAGAAACCTTGCAGAAGAAATAAAGCTATTAAAGAAATC
The DNA here is from genome assembly GCA_963621975.1 of Selenomonadaceae bacterium. Lineage (GTDB taxonomy): Bacteria > Spirochaetota > Spirochaetia > Sphaerochaetales > Sphaerochaetaceae > UBA9732. Next base: position 23,539 of record CAVFGI010000006.1, on the reverse strand, counting down.
GAACACAGACAAGAATGGTCACAAACTAGTAAAAATTGGACTTTCTAAGGGCTATGACTTTCTTTCTCCTCTTTCTCCAAATGGAGATCCTTGTATTACAGAAGAGGTTGCCCAGTTCATTGAACATAGCATAAAACATCTTAGACCAGATTCTTCACTACACTTTGTTTTTGAAGGGGCCTCCCTTTCTGAAGAAGAAAAAGAGGTTTACACTTCAGCGATACACAACTATTATCACAACGAATTTACAGAGGTAGTGCGGGAACTACAGAAAAATATGGCACAAACAATTATAATGGTGTCTGTTTCTGCTGTTATTTTTGCCCTCAACATCTTTCTAAAAAATAGTGGAGAGAACCAGATTATTTACAACATAATTGACATCATTGCATGGGTTTTTGCTTGGGAAGCCACCGATATTTTCTTCCTTCAACGTCCCGCCATGCGCCTTCGCAGGTTACGCCTATTCAACATAATTCAATCATTAATCACCTTTGAATAAAATAAGGACACAATGTCCCTAAATTATCAGTTGAAGGAATTATGCCTGGCCAAACAGCAGAAGGCTCACGGAAAGGCTGGTTCAAAATTTTCTACTAAAAATGAGCTTTTTTTAAATTTTAGTAGAAACTTTCTACTAAAATTTTTAAATTGCGTCAAAATTAGTAGAAAAGGCTCAAACTAAAATGAAAATCCTTGCATCATGTGGAAAGTCGGCCCTTGTATAGAAGAAAATCCTGTCAACAGAAACCTTTCTTCCAAAATCGAGATAGAGTTCAGCGTTGCTGTCTCTGTTTATGCCCCTGCTACCGTACGGCCACTTGCCATGAGAAGAAGACGCTATAACTCCGTCAAAAGCATTCCTAGAAGCAAAAACACTCTCCCCTCTTGTTTCTATATTTGCTTTTGAATGAGAAGCGAATTATATCGCCATCCTCGTATGCCTCACCAAACACAAGATAAAGCTCTTCTTCCCCTGTCTTTGAAGCAATCACTACACCATTACGTATACCCCCGGCTGCACGGCTCATCCTGTAGCGACAACGCAGTTCGCCCAAATACCAAGAATTTCAATTCGCAGGTACTTGGGATGAAATGCTAGAAGCAAAGGATGAGACAGTACAACTTAGTACGGCTCATCCTGTAGCAACAACGCAGTTCGCCCAAATACCAAGAATTTACTCTAGTTCAAAGGATCCCATGTATAGATCATGGTACACCCCATTTTCCGCAATAAGCTTCTCGTGATTACCTCGTTCAATGATACGTCCATGGTCGAGAACCATAATGACATCGGAATTCTGAACGGTGGAGAGGCGGTGGGCAATCACAAAGACGGTACGGCCATTCATGAGGCGGTCCATACCACTTTGGACGAGGGCTTCTGTACGGGTATCGATTGAGGAGGTAGCTTCATCCAAAATCATGACTGGTGGATTGGAGACAGCTGCGCGGGCAATTGAAAGAAGCTGGCGCTGCCCTTGAGATAGTCCACTACCGTCCCCTTTGAGGACAGTGTTGTAGCCCTCTGGAAGCATACGGATGAAGTTATCGGCATTGGAGAGCTTGGCGGCGGCAATGCACTGCTCGTCTGTGGCCTCTGGATTGCCGTAGCGGATATTTTCCATGACGGTGCCAGTGAAGAGGTTGACGTCTTGGAGGACAATGCCTAGGGAGCGGCGTAAATCGGCTTTCTTGATTTTGTTAATGTTGATGCCGTCATAACGGATTTTTCCATCTGCAATGTCGTAGAAGCGATTAATGAGGTTGGTGATAGTGGTCTTGCCTGCACCAGTTGCACCTACAAATGCAATTTTTTGTCCGGGCTCAGCGTACAAAGTGATGTCATGCAAGATTTCCTTGCCAGGAACATAGCTAAAGTCTACGTGGTCAAATACAATGCGTCCTTCCAGTTTGGTGTAGGTAAGAGTGCCGTCGCCATGTGGATGTTTCCAAGCCCAAAGACCAGTGTGCTCCTTGGTTTCAGAAAGTGTACCATCTGGGTTCTCTGTGACGTTAACTAGTGTAACGTAGCCGTTGTCTACTTCAGGTTTTTCATCCATGAAGGCAAAGATTCTAGAAGCACCAGCGAGAGCAATAACTATAGAGTTGAACTGGTTGGAAATTTGCGAAATTGGGTTGATGAAGTTTCTTGAGAGAGTTAAGAAGGATGCAATTGTACCCAAGGACAACGTGTTGATGCCTGCAAGACACAAATTTGATGTTTTACTTATTGCCATGTAACCACCAATGATGGCAATAAAAACATAACAAATGTAGCCTACAGAATTCATCATTGGCATCATTGTATTTGCCATGCTTGTGGTCAAATATGCATTTTTTGCCCATTCTCTATTCTTTTCTTCAAGTCCTTCATAGTTTTTATCTTCATGACAGAAAACTTTGATAACCTTCTGTCCGTTGACCATTTCTTCAACATATCCATTGAGTTTAGCAAGTGATGTCTGTTGCGCTATGGAGAATTTTCCAATTTTGGAAATAAAGACTTTTATCAAGCGCATCACGGCAAAGACTATAAAGCAGACTACACAAGTCAACCATACGCTTTGATATAGCATGCAGATAAATACTGTAACAATGGTAAATGCCGATGACACTAGTTGCCCCATTGATTGAGTAATCATTTGCCTTAAGGTGTCTGAATCGTTTGTATAAAGGCTCATGATTTCACCGTGAGTATGGGTGTCAAAGAAGCTAATTGGGAGACTCTGCATTTTGTTGAACATATCATCTCTAATACTCTTAAGTGTTCCTTGGGCAACCTTCACCATAAGTCTCGTGTAAACAAGAGAAGAAAGAACTCCAATCACAAAAATAGCCGCAAATGTGGCTAATGCCTTTAAAAGTCCAGTGAAGACAGGGTTTTGGACCATCAAAAGTGGAGTGATGTAAGAGTCAATTAGTGCTTGAAGGAACATTGATGCACCTGCACTTGCCACAGAACTTATGAGGATACAAATGGCAACAAGGATAAGGGTTGCTTTGTATGGCTTCATGTAAGAGAAGAGCCTCTTCAGGGTGTTAAAATCCATTTTTGGACGAGGCCGAGCCGACATTTGGCTTCTGTCCGCTTTGTCTGCTTTGTCTGCTTCTAGTTCTCTTCTAAGCTCTTCTTTTATTTCTTTTTTCATTTGTTCATCTTTAGGATTTTTCTTAAATAAAGATTTTTTATCTGAACTCATTTGTTGTCTCCCTTCAGCTGAGATTCGTAAACCTCTCTGTAGATACTACAACGCTCTAGAAGTTCCTCATGCGTACCAATATCGTTCACCTTTCCGTCATCAAGAACAATAATCCTGTCCGCATTTTGAACCGAGCTAATTCTCTGTGCTATAACAATTTTGGTAGTCTGTGACATATAATTAGACAGAGCCTTTTGAATACTAGCATCTGTGTGTGTGTCAACAGCACTGGTAGAGTCATCTAAAATTAGGATTTTAGGTTGCGCCAAGAGGGCTCTAGCAATACAAATTCTCTGCTTTTGTCCTCCTGAAACATTCACTCCACCTTGCTCAATATAGGTATCGTAACCTTGTGGCATAGCAGAAATAAAGTCGTGAGCACAAGCCAGCTTACACGCTTGAATCATTTCTTCATCCGTGGCTTTCTCATTTCCCCACCTGAGATTTTCCTTCAGCGTGCCCGAGAACAAATCGTTCTTCTGCAACACCATGGCAACACTTTTCCTCAACGTCTCAAGGTCGTACTTTCGCACATCTACGCCACCAACCTCAACGCTCCCCTCCGTGGCATCGTAAAGTCTTGGAATAAGCTGCACGAGGGACGACTTTGACGAGCCCGTGCCTCCAATAATACCAATGGTCTCACCCGACCGAATATGCACATCAATATCACTCAAAACCTTCTTGTCAGCCTTAGACGCATACACAAATCCCACATGATTGAAATCAATACTTCCGTCTTTAACCTGCATGACAGGGTCTTGGGGATTAGAGATATCGGTCTTCTCCGTCAAGATTTCTACAATTCTTTTAGCCGATGCCTGTGAAATGATAATCATGGACAAAATCATCGACAACATCATCAAACTCATAAGAATTTGCGATGCGTACGTGAAGAGAGCTGTCAAACTGCCAGTTGTCAATCCCAAAGCACTGTTATTTCCACTTGCAATGATGGCCTTAGCTCCAAACCAAGAAATCAAAAGCATACAAGTGTACATGCAAAATTGCATGAGAGGGCCATTCAGAGAAATTATCTTCTCCCCTTTTGAAAAGTCCCTCTTAATTGAAGTACTAACTTCTTGGAATTTTTCCTCTTCATGCTTTTCCTGGTTGAAGGATTTCACAACCCTAATACCTCTCACGTTTTCTTGAACAATGTTATTTAGTTTGTCGTAGGTTCTGAAAACCTTCTCAAAAACAGGATGGACAGAATGAGAAATAAGCCACAAAGGAATAGCCAAAATAGGAATAGCAATTAGAAACATAACAGAGATATCGCTATCTACCTTAAAAGCAGCAATAACAGCAAAAATCAGCATGGCAGGTGATCTTACTGCAATTCTAATAATCATCTGATATGCGTTCTGAATATTTGTAACATCTGTTGTTAAACGTGTAACAATTGAAGAAGTAGAAAATTTATCTATATTAGAGAAAGAGAAGCTCTGGACATTTTTGTACATGTCTTCTCTGAGATTTGCAGCAAAACCAACCGATGCTTTTGCACCAAACCTTGCCGATAAAATTCCTGTTGTCATGGCAAATACAGCCAAGAGGAGCAACAACAAACCATACTTCCAAACACAGGCCATATTGCCAACTCCAATTCCTTTATCAAGTAACATTGACATACATATTGGAATAACAATTTCAAACACAACCTCAATCATGGAACAAAAAATGGTCAAAAGAGAGGCCCCTTTTTGCTCCCTAATACTGTGCATGAGTGTTTTCACCACAGATTGTTTCTTATTCATGTTTCCATATCTCCCAAATTATCATAAATAGTCTTTAAAGCACTCTTTAGCTCTAAAATTTGTTGATCAGTCAAAGAACTGAGCATCTTTTGCTCATTTTCATCAATCATCTTGCACATATCCTCTCCCAAAGAAATAGCCTTCTCTGTTGCCGTAACAATTCTGTTTCTTCTATCTTTTTGGTCCATTGAACATTCAACAAAACCTTTTTCTTTCATGCGAGCAATAAGACCAACCACTGTAGGATGTGAAACCCCCAAATAGTCTTCAATTTCTTTTTGCGTTGCACTACCACCCTTTTCATCTAGAAATCTAAGAATTCTGCTTTGAGAAAGAGTTAAACCATGTTCCAATAAATTTGCGTCGGCCTTTGTTCTTAACTTGTCATTAACGAGTTTAAGAAGATAGCCAACTTTTCTATTACACTCCCTGCAATCTTTACCCATAAAAACCTCTAAGAGCCTTGTTTAACCTTAAAAATGTAGCATGCTACATATAATATGTAGCACGCTACAAAAGATATGAAATTCTCCTTTTTTGGGCAAGTAGTTTTTTTATTTTTTTCTTGGCTTTTTTCTGTTTGTCTTGCTATTGTTTGGGACCTAACACTATCATGAACAAACAGGAGATTATCGTGTCTTTTTCGCAAATTGCAATTGTCATAGCACTAGGAATAATTGAAGGAATAACAGAGTGGCTTCCAATATCCAGCACAGGCCACATGTTACTTTTTGACAACCTTCTCACAATAAATGCCTCAGAGAGTTTCAAGAGCATGTTCTTTGTTGTAATTCAACTTGGAGCAATCCTTGCCGTAGTAATTCTTTACTGGCAAAAGCTTTGGCCAGTTACAAAGAAAGACAAAAGACTAGTGTGGAAGCAAGAAACTCTAAGCCTTTGGCTCAAAACCATTATAGCAATCATCCCTTCTGGCATAGTTGGCGTGCTCTTTGATGACTGGATGGAAGAGCATCTACACGCCCCTCTTGTAATTGCCATAGCGTTGATTCTATATGGAATACTCTTCATAATAATTGAAAAGCGCAACAAGACAAAAAGCCCATTAACTAAATCCACAGACGATATAACAATACGCCTTGCTCTTTATGTTGGACTCTTCCAAATACTTTCTCTCGTACCTGGAACTTCTAGGTCTGGAGCAACAATAATTGGTGCCTTGATTTTGGGCTTAGACAGAACAACTGCTGCCGAATTCTGCTTTTTCATGGGAATTCCAACAATGGCTGGAGCCTCCTTGATTAAACTTCTCAAATTTGGCTTCAGTTTTACCTCTACAGAAATTCTTATTCTCTGTATTGGGACTTTAACTGCCTTTTTGGTCTCCCTAGCAGTCATAAAGTTCTTGATGTCTTACATCAAAAAACGCGACTTTACCATCTTTGGCATCTACCGCATTATCCTTGGTTTCATAATTCTTATCATTCTAGTATTGAGATAACTTGTCCTTAGAAAATAAAAAACCCCATGGAAAAAAGGAGGTCAAACCATGGGGGAACAAAAGGAGGCTGAGATATTTCATCTCACGTCACGCAAAATACTTCTTTTTTATAAAAATGGCAATACTTTTTTCAAAAAAATTGAGATTTTTTTACGAATTTTTCTAACCGGCAACTTTATTTATTTATATAACAATAAATTGTCTTTTATTTTTTTTCGTCAAACTCTTCCTTTAAAACAGTCAAGTTTTTCATAAAATCTTCAAACGGTTCTTTTAAAAGTAGTTTGCACTGCTTTTGAAAAGAATCATACAAAGAAATAAACTGCACACCAAAAGGGGTAAGAGACGCTCCTGTTCTACAAGATCCACCACGTTTACGTTCTAATACGCTTTGGCCTAATGCACTTTCTAAGTTTTCAATCATCTTAAAAGCTTTTGAATAGGAAATTCCAAGATTTATTGCAGCTGACCTTAAAGAGCCACATTCTTCTACCTTTTGAAGAAGCCAAAGAACGCCAATTCCCATGAATTTATCCTGAGAATCCTCCAAATACAATTTTACCTTAAGGCTGTAATCATCCATTAATCTCCCTCCCTTCAAAAGGTTAAAACAACTCCAGCTGTTCACTTGAACTTTCGTTGGTCACTGTGTTAACCACACTTGAGGTTTCACTAAAACCAATCATATTTAAAAATTCTTCTTCATTAATAACTCTAATCCCTAAAGCTCTAGCCTTTTGAAGTTTGCTTCCGGCTCCCTCGCCAGCAAGAAGACAAGTAGTTTTAGATGAGACAGAAGAGACTTCAGTACCACCTCTCTTAACAACTTCTTCCATAGCCTTTCCCCTAGGATTAAAGTTTTTGAATGTACCTGTAACACACCAAGACTGACCAGCAAAAATTTGCTCGAGCCTATTATCAACAGTAGAATCACCAGAGGCGGACATCTTTAGACCTGCAGAACGTAAAGCTTCAATTGTTTTGAGAATATGAGGATCTTGTAACCCATTTATAATCAAAGATGCAGTAATAGGCCCAATTCCTTTGATAGAAGACAGCGCTTCTTCATCACCACCAGATGCAAGAGATAACAATTTATCCATGCTGTCATATCCGGCGGAGAGAACCAATTCAACAGCTTTTTTCCCAAACTCAGAAATCCCCAAAGAAATTAATACCTGTTTAAAAGGGGTGTTTTTGCTATCCGATAAAGCCTTTTTTATACTCTCAATCTTCTTTCCTTCAGAACCAAAACCTTGAACACCCCGTAATAAGTCATAGTTAAATGAATACAAGTCCTCAACTTCCTTAACCCCAAAATTGTCATAAAGAAAATCAGTAGTCTTAGGACCCAAACTCTCAATATCCATTTGTCCCTTTGCACAGAAAAAACTCAATCGCCCCTTAGCTTGTGCGGGACAGTCATAATTTGGGCAAAAATGATGAGCCCCACGTTTAACAAGAAACGAATCACAAATAGGACATTTTTCAGGCATCTTCCAAGTTGTATTGCCATCATTGTTTTTTTCTATAACAACTTCAACTGCAGGAATGACATCTCCACGTTTGGAGATAGCAACGGTATCTCCAACAGCAAGTTCCAGTTCATTCACATAATCTTGATTATGCAAAGTAATATTCTTGATAGTACTCCCAGAAAGTTTAGTTTCTTTAATACGAGCCATTGGTGTAATTCTGCCAGTACGTCCCACCTGAACATCAATACTCTGAACAACTGTTTCTGCTTGAGGAGCTTCAAACTTATATGCAATGGCCCAACGCGGATGATGCTCCGTATAACCCAATTCTTCACGCGTTGAAAGCTCATTGACTTTCACAACAAGACCATCAATCTCATAAGGAAGGGCTTTTCTTTTAGCTGCAGCATCTAAAATGGCAACAGGAATATCGTCAAAAGAGCCGGCTGTCCCCTCAAGACCAGCAGATTTCAAACCCTCCTGGGCCTCACTTCTTGTCTTGCAAAAATAGGTTAGATGAGGGTCTACTGTAAAACCTAAGGCCTTCAATTTGCTTAAAATTTGAATGTGATCAGTAAAGGTCGTTGGCCCTGTCCAAAAGCCCTCATATACAAAAATAGAAAGAGGCACCTTTGCAGTTTCACTACTTTTATTTCTTCTAATTGTGCCTGCAGCCAAATTGCGGGGGTTTGCATACGGTTCTTCCAACGTAGCATTTATCTTCTCAAAATCTTCTTTAGGCAAGTAAATCTCACCCCTAACAGCAATATCAACCGGCTCAGTCAGCTTTAACGGAATAGCATGAATTGTCTTTGCATTAGCCGTGACATCGTTTCCAATAAAGCCATTTCCTCTAGTCACCGCCCTCACAAGCAAACCTTTTTCGTAATACAGAACAACAGAAAAGCCATCTATTTTCTCTTCCAACACGAACGATAAATTCTCGCCAGTATTCTTAATGGTCTTTGAAATCCACCCAAAAATCTCCTCACTACTGTATGCTTTATCCAGACTCAAAACGGGAATTGTATGCGCAACTTCAGGGAAATCCGCGGACAAATCACTACCTACCCTCTGAGTTGGCGAATCTGGCGTCTTCAAAGACGGGTCATCTGCTTCAAGTCTTGTAAGCTCATCAAAGAGCCTGTCATACTCTAAGTCCGATACCTCTGGCCTTCCCTCTACATAGTAAGAACGTTGATATTCACTTAAAAGAGTTCTGAGCTCTTGTGCACGCTTTGCCTTATCCATTATCTACTTCAGCCTCCAAGGACTCATTTTTATAGAACTTAAGCATATTTCTTCCGTATTTTCTTGTATCAACCAAATGCAAATCACCAAAGGCTTCTGTCCACTGATTTTCTTCAATTGTTGGGAAGTGAATTATAAATAGACCTTGAGGTTTAACCATCTTTCTTCTGTCTGCTAATTCAGCAAGCTGAGTTTTCTTTGACATTGGAAAAGGAGGGTCCGCATAGACAATATCATATTGAATTTTTGAGGTAGGTATGAATTTTAGGACATTGGAATTGAAAATTTGAATGTCACATGACTCTAAAGCCCAAGAAATATTTTTCTCCATAATAGGCCTTTTTGCCCTATCCATTTCCACCAAATGAACCAAAGAAGCGCCTCTAGAAGCGGCCTCTAAACCAACACAACCACTGCCTGAAAAAAGGTCACAAAAACTAATACCGTCAAGAGGGCCAAGAATGGAAAATAAAGACTCGCGCATTCTGTCCATAGCAGGCCTAATTTCTAATTCTCCAGTTGGGATAAGCACTTTTCGCCCACAATACTTACCACCGGTAATTCTCATAGTAAGCATAAGCACCTAGCCTTCAAGATAAGTAGTGTTTATTTTATTTAGAACATCTTCAAATAATCGGGTTGCCCTTTCTATCTGCAAAGGTGTGGCATTCTCCGTTGCTGTCTTAAGCTCAGAAGCCAAACTCTTTGAAAGTTTTCTAATCCTATCCAATGATAGTGGAAGATTTATAGTAGAAATTAGATTGTCAAAAATCTGAGACATATAAAAACAAGAAGAGGGAAACACTACACACAAACTAGGAAGAGTAATATTTGCTTGGTTTGTAGAGTATTGAAGACCAAAAATTACAGATTCATCAGGATTTTGAACAGGAAAGCCCACGGTTCTAAAGATTTTGTATTGCTTTGTTTCAGAAGGAATTCTTACCTTAGTCAAAAGACCATCATCTGCATAAATAAACGTACCTTTTCTGTCGTAAAGTTTGGAAATAGGTAGCCACCTAGAAACCGATTTCTTTTTAATTATCCTAACTTCAGCCTGAGCATTAAGAGTAGCAAGAATACAACAGAGCGAGAACCGCATATCTCTACAACAGAGAGCACCACCAATAGTAGCTTGATTTCTAATCAAAGAACTTCCAATTGAAGCTAAGGCTGTATTAAGTTCTTTGGAAAACGAATATCCAACCATGTTAATAAGTTGCTGGATTGTAACCATTGACCCGGCTTCAATGTATCTATCTGCATGATAAATCTTTGTTAAATCGGGAATCCCTTTAAGAGAAATGATGTCCTTTTGCGCGTTACTTGGATAAAAATTGGGTCTACTCATCAAATATGTACCACCGGCCCAGTAAGCAGCATTTGGATTTTTGAGTTTCAAAGCAACGGCTTCATTGATTGTCTTTGGAGAAAAAACTGTTGGAGATCTAAGACCTTCTAGCACGGCGCCTACTCCTATACTTGTATGCTAAGTTAATAATCTTCTCAAGTTCAGAAAGTTCAATACACTGACACTTACACATTGAAAATTCCTGTGCAATTGCTTGGGGGTCAAAAGCTCCCCCACCAGCCCTACTTTTAGCAGCCTGTGCATTTACACGAGAAGACGATACCTGCATAGTAAATTTATTGCGACTGTTGGCCTGATTTTCTTTGTCCATTCTAAGTAATTGAGACTCAATTAAAAGTGTTTTAGAAGCAAAACACTGAGGACAAGGCTGATTACCAACATCGGCATAAGCTCTCTCTATATCGTGAAAAGATCTTGTCTTGCGAAAGCCATCGAAAGTCATAATTGAACAGCCGTTTAAACTAAAAGCTGGAATCAGACAACTTAATACAGCAGTGCCGTTTAGAAGAACAATACAGTTGCCACAGGAAGCTCCTAGACATTGACTGTTATCTGGAAAAGTTGCAATTAAGTCCCTCAAAATGAAGCTCAGTGGCTTGTCTGAGCTTACAATCAAGGAGACGGAGGTTCCATTGATATTACAGTTTAGTTTCATCCTTGACCTCCTCCGTGGTGTTTTCTACTGTCTCTGTCAGTGTTACAACATTAGGTCTTCCACCTTTGAGAATAGAAAGAAGATCTGTATCCTTTATTGGAAGGAAATTTACAGACTTGCCAAGGGCCTGAGAGATGGCTCCAATGAGAGCTGCAATGGTCAAACCTCTAATAGCTGCAGTTATAGACGACTGTGCGTAGTCTAAACTCTCTTCTACTTGTAAATCAATATTAAACTGCCAAGAGATATTGGGAAAGACCTCAGAAATGACTGTGAAAATGGCAAGTCTAGCTTTATTTATAAGTTTTTGCATGTTAAACACATGTCCCATATGGAACCGTGCCCAGACTTTATCAATCACAGGAGAAAGTGTAACAGTATCAAGGTGAAGCTCAACGGCAACTGAACCAAAACAAGAATTGTAGTAGAAGTTCTCAGATTCTCCTAGTTGTGAGCTAGCCTCAACCGTTATAGGCAAGCGAGAAAAGGTCTTCTTTTTAGCAATTTCTGAGCACGCCTGCTTCAGAAGTCTTGTAACAATTCCTATCTTCCTTGATAGCACATTTGGCCCAATATCGATTATTTTTTCATCGTTAATATCCATGAAATCAATATCATCTTCAGAAACATCCAAATACTGTTTGATGGTCTGTTTCCATATAAACAGCATATCTTTTCCCGCTTGCATGCCAGTATTGACTATCACTTTGTTATCTTCTGTCAAAGTAACGGCCAACTTATATTTCATTGCAACATTGAAGGGTTGAGAGAAACCCATGATTCCTTCACCACAAGCAATGCCAATACCCTTTGAATAATTTACAAGCGGATTTACCCTGTTTCCATAAAGCTTTTTTTGTGTGTTTGCAGCACTATTTCTAGAATACCAAGAAATGTTTAAAATATCGTCTAACGTCTTTGAAAGATTATTAAACCCTTTAGATTTCCTTATTTTTTCACTTAAGGCTGGCCCTTTATCTCCATAAGCTTTGAGCATATCAAGGCGCCATAATCCCGGTTGCAAACCTAAAGCCTGAGCTGTTTGCGTAAAATGATTTTCCACTGCGGCCTGGGACATTGCAAAACCCAAATCCCCAAAGAAGTTTGCAGGAGCTGTTGGGCTTTTTAGAATTGAAATTTTAACATCCAAAGCTTTCATTGGATAAACAGGCACAACACCTGCTAAAACATTATGAAAAACTTCTTGGGTAAAAATAGGAAACGCACCCATATCAACAGTACAATTAAACCGTCCTGCAATACAGCCTTCATCATGAGATACCACTGTCTCAAATTTATAGTTCAATGCAGGCTGATAGGACACTAACGGAGCACACATTTGCACTGCACTTTTAGTTTTCACAACTGCAACGGCTGCTATACACGAAAAAATAGTGGGTCTAAGAATAAACTGGTCATAGGATGCCACATTTGGTTGGGCTTGAACATTAACCTTCTCAGGAGGGAAACCTAGCACTTGAGCAACAGATCTCTTCACGTTTACCGGCCATTGGGTTTCAAGTTGAATGTTCATTATCCCTTTTTGCAAATTTGCAAAAATTCTCTGGTCTCCCAAAAGGGCATTCTCATGGGCTCCAACAGAAAATGTGGTCTTTACAATCTTTGAATGAGGTACAAAATACTCTTTTGTATCTCCAAAACTCCATTCAAACGGTTGCCCATAAACCTGTGAAGAAAGAGCCTCAGACTCAGGTGTAATTTGATAAGAAACTTTAACTTCCTTACAATAAAGCTCAACATCTTCATCTTCAGGGCCAAAAACAGCCATAACGGGTTGGCCTTTATAAGAAATTTCCTCTGTTGCAAGAATTGGAACTTTTTCATCCATAACCTGAACAAAATTAAACTGCCCAAGGTCTTCTGCAGTGATGATAGAAATGTTTGAGTACTTCTCTGGAGATGGAAGTTCTATGTTCGCAATATGTCCTTTTGCGACAGTTGAGGTTATTAATTTACCTACGAGGTATTTTCTATTTAATTCAAAATTTTCGCTCTGTTCGGGCATACACTTAGAATATCATCTGAAATCACTTTTGTGAACAACTGCTCTCAAGAAAGCAGGCTCTTAACCTCGCTTTCATTAAGCCCCATCAAAACGGCAATTTTCTCCATTTGAACACCTTGCGTCCTCATTCGCTCAGCAATCTCCTTATACGCCTGTTCTCTTCCTCTTTTAATGCCTTCTTCTAGTCCGATATTAACAAAATGCATTTGTAAATCATTCTCGTAAGCCACAATTACCCCCTTTTGCCCTTAGTTTTTAACTCTTTGCCTCTAAAACTTGTCTAATCACTGCGTGATCCAACTCCAATAAACCAGGATCCTCAGAAAGGATATGAGAGACCTCGTCTCTAGCAACAGACATCATAGAGACATCGGTCTCAAGATTAGCATATTTCAAGTGTAGAAACCCACTTTGTCGCAACCCGGCCAACTCTCCGGGGCCACGAATTTTTAGGTCTTCTTCTGCAATCTCAAAGCCGTCGTTGGTGCGCTTTAAGACCAATAACCGCCGTTTGCCGTCTTCTGAAATAGAAGGCTCGTAAGCTAAAAAACACCAACTTTGCAAGCTACTTCTTCCAACTCTTCCCCTAAGCTGATGCAGAGCAGAGAGTCCAAATAACTCAGAATGTTCAATTACCATACAAGTGGCGTTTGGAACATCAATTCCAACCTCCACTACAGATGTAGAAACAAGGAAATCAAGTTTCCCACTTGAAAAATCATCCAATGTTTGCAGTTTTTCTTCATCTGGAAGACGGCTGTGAATCAAAGCTCCTTTGAAATTTGGATATTTCACCCTAGAGAGAAATTCATACATAGATTGAACATCTCTGATATCAGAATTTCCTTCATCGTCAATACGAGGATAGACAAAATATGCCTGATGCCCGCGTTGCATTTCCACTCCAACAGCTCCATACATCTCATCTCGTTTAGACTCATCCACCAAATAAGTTACAATTGGAAGCCTTCCCTTTGGCATGGTTTTTATCGTAGAAACATTTAGATTTCCAAAAACTGTTAATGCTAGGGTTCGAGGAATTGGAGTTGCAGTCATCAAGAGAACATCTGGTTGAAGACCCTTTGCTAGTAGAGCCTCTCTTTGCTCAACTCCAAAACGATGCTGTTCATCAATAATCACATATCTAAGGTTTTTATATTGAACATCCTTTGAAAAAAGTGCATGCGTACCTATTAAGAGGTCAATATTTCCTAACGCAAGTTCCTTCAGCAGGGCTTCCCTTGGCTTTCCATGCACTTCCCCATCCAAATATGCAATTCTCACGCCCATTTTCTTTAGCAAAGCATCTGCCACTTGTGCATGTTGTCTTGCTAGAAGTTCAGTAGGCGCCATAAAAGCAACTTGATATCCTTGGCTTATAGCATGAAGAGAGCTAACCCAAGCAACAAGAGTCTTTCCAGAACCAACATCACCCTGCAAGAGCCTATTCATGCTTTCTTCTTTTTCCATATCTGTTCTAATTTCTTCCAAAACTTTCAGCTGGTCACCGGTAAGTTGAAAAGGCAACGAGCTTATAAGATGCTCTTCAACTAAACTTGTATCTGCAGGAATAGGTTTTCTTACTTTAACACTTTGTGGACGTCTTTTTGCTTCAAGTTGAAGATAAAAGACCTCTCTAAAAGCTAAAGTCCTCCTTGCGGCTTTTAATGTAGCTTCATTAGAAGGGAAGTGAATCTCGCTAAATGCTTTATTTAAAGGCATTAATTTGTACTTTTGAACTAGGGACTGAGGAATCTCGTCTTCTATATCCATTACAAACCTTGATAAAACTGCTTTTACATCCCTTCTTATGTTTTTTTGTGTAAGACCCCCAGAAAGCCCATAAACAGGTAAAATACCCCCGTCTAGTGCAAGATTTAATGCTGTTTCATTAAAAAGAACGTCTTCTCGTACAGGAGTAAGCTCAAATTGTGTTGCTTGAAGAGCTGTTCCATACCTACTTACGTTTGCATACAGATGGTAAAAAGAACTAGGAAGTATTGTCTTTAATAAGAAGGTTCTATTAAATCCCATGAGAAAAGCTTTTTGCCCGCTTTCTTGGTCTCTTACCACAATCTTTACATCTTTTCTGCCTTTGCCAAAAGCTGTAACGCTCTCAACCCTAACTATGGTATTAACCCAGCCTTCTTCCGGATTGTGTCCTATACAAACTTTGGAACTTCTGTCTTCATAACCTCTAGGAACCATGGAGATTAAATCGCAGAATGTAAAAACTTCAAGGTTTGAATAATCTTCTAAAGTCTTTTTCCCAACACCTGTAAGTTCTCCTACGCTCTGTTTAAGCTGGCAAATAAACAAAACTCCCTCCGTCTTTTCTTACAAACTGGCCAAGAACGATACTAACCAAGATACTGCAAACCTCAAACCAACATATATTACAAGATAAAAGACAAAAGAGACTAAAACAATCTTTTGATCGTCTGATTCGCCCTTCTTTGCGAAAAAAATCTTATAAACACGCTGAACTGGAGCATTGATTATTGGATCAATGGCATTGAGCCAATTTTGAGCATTCATTGAATTGCTTCGTCCAATAAAATACCTGACAATCAAAAGAACAAGCAAAAAGAACAAAATATAAGCAAAAAAAGATTCCCATGAAAGCTTAACAATGAGTGCAAGAATTACTCCTATAGTTATTCTTCCTGAAATGGCCACTGTGTTAAAAATAGATTGAAACAAATTCAGAACTATGATAGCCACAAGAGGAGTAAAATCAATGTGAGATCTTCGTAAACTGGTTATGCCCTTAAAAATGTTTAAATATGGGTCTGTTAAACGGCCAAGAACATTGGAAATACTAGAGATCGTTGAATTCTGTCCTTGAATATTATAGCCATTTCTCCAAGCGTTTGCTCTCTGAATGTTATCTATCCACGAGAAAATAATCCTAATTACAATCAAAAGAGAGTAGATGCCAATAAGGCTGGCTAAAACAGAAGAAACTTTTCTTACAACTTCCATCTTTATGCTCCAAATACAATTTTATTCAGAGTAGACGTCAATAACGCTCTCACACTCCTTTAAAGATGCAAAAAGTTCTTGTGTAGCGTCAACATTAAATCTGGAATCTGCAATAACTTTTCTTGGATGTCCTATCACTTTACCGTCGTCATCTAGACTAGGATATGCAACTAGAACAAGTTCTGCCGTTCCTCTGTGCTTGGAAACAGCTGCCCTAATCTCTTTAATTGCATCTCTTCCACTTGAGCTCTGATCTATTTCCACGTATACCCTACTAGGTTTAGAAGGCTTCATCTGGGAAGGGTCTCCATAGACCTTCTTTGCACTAAAACTAAGCCTGTCATTGTAGGTTTTAAATATGCCTTGAACCCCGATAATTTTACCCTTGGTCATTACAGAAGAACACAACGCCCATTCTTGCTGATAAATAGTAACATCAAGACGCCCATTATAATCTTCAATAACAATATGCCCCATTTTATTGCCGGCCTTTGTTAGTATTTCTTTAGACTCAATAATCATTCCCACAAAGTCATATTTTGCCAATTCTCTTATGCGTTCCGGTTTTGAAAGATCTAATCTAACACAGTTTTCCCAAACTACTTTATATTTGTCTAATGGATGTCCAGAGACGTAGAAACCTAGATATTCTTTCTCGATTTCAAGTTTTTGCAGGAAATCGTAGTCTGGCTCTATTTTCATTTCATAACTAGACATACCCTCATCTTCCGCTCCAAAGAGAAAATTCTGGCCAAATTCTTTTGCTTCTTTGTCTTCTTTTACAGATTTAATGGCTGCCTCATAGTTTGCTAGCAGTGTTGGTCTGTTGTATCCCATTGAATCAAAGGTTCCAGAATTTATAAGACCTTCTAGTACTCCAGAGTTAAGAACCTTCTGATTACTGCGCTTGAGGAAATCAAGAAAATCGGTATATGGGCCATTTGCTTGTCGTTCATCTAGAATGGCCTGAACTGTGCTAGCACCAACGCCCTTGATGCCTGCAAGACCATAAATCAGTTCACCGTTGACGACTGTAAAATACATATCTGAATCATTGATACTTGGAGGAAGTATTTTGATACCAATGCTTTTAACGTAATCTAGGTATTGTTTGTACTTATCGCCAGAGCCTATTTCGTTGGTTAGGTTAGCTGCCATAAATTCGGGCTTGTAGTGACATTTGAGATAAGCAGTTCTGTATGCTAAAACGGTATAACACACACTGTGACTCTTGTTAAAACCGTAACTGGCAAAAGGCTCAAGCATGGTGAAGATATTGGCAGCATGTTGCTCATCTCTGCCCATGGCAACTGCACCTTTGATAAATTTCTCTCGCTGTTCGGGCATCTCCTTTTTTTTCTTCTTGCCCATGATTTTTCGTAGGATATCGGCTTCTGCAAGAGTAAACCCTGCGATAATTTGTGCAACACGCATAACCTGCTCTTGGTAAACAATTACGCCATATGTGGGTTTTAAGAGATCTTCCAAGTCTGGATCAGGATAGACTATTGGCTTTCTGCCCTGCTTTGATTCAATATACTGAGGAATATACTGCATTGGCCCTGGTCTATAAAGAGAAACCATGGCGTCCAATTCATCAAATCTAGTGGGCTCAAGCAATCTAAGATTCTTTTGCATTCCCGGACTTTCTAACTGGAAAACCATCATGCTATCTCCCTTAGAAAGCATTGCAAAAGTATCTGGATCTCCATCTGGAATTTGTTCCAAATCAAAATTGGGATCCTTCTTTCTTATAAGACGTTCTGTATTGCGCAGTAAAGTAAGTGTTTTTAACCCCAAAAAGTCCATTTTTACTAATCCGCACTGCTCAAGGTATGTCATTGTATACTGCGTTGAAATAGCTCCGGTGCTATTATCTCGGTATAGCGGAACGTAATTTTTAAGAGCCGTTTTGCCAATTACAACACCACAGGCATGTGTTGAAACATGTCTTGCAAGATTTTCCAACCTTAATGAAACGTCAAAGAGTTCTTCATAGACTCCACCTCTATCTCTTACTTCTTGTAATTCGGGTGTGACCATTAATGACCACTGCAGGAGAGAGCTAACATGCTGTTCCTTAGCTTCATCCGGTAGAGTGTCTAAAATGAACTTTGTAATCCTATTTGATTCATCAAAAGGAATATCTAAGACCCTAGCAACATCCTTGACAACCGCTTTTGCTTTAAGAGTTCCAAAAGTTGCTATTTGACCTACCCTGTCCACCCCATAATGATCTGTTACATAGTCTATAACTGCTTGTCTTCCTTCGTAACAGAAATCAACATCAAAATCAGGAAGAGAAACTCTGGCAGGATTTAAAAATCTTTCAAAAAGAAGATCATGCGATATTGGGTCAACGTTTGTAATATCAATACAGTAAGCAACCAGCGAACCGGCTCCAGAACCACGTCCAGCGCCAACTGGAATTCCATGGGTCTTTGCCCAGTAGATATAATCCCGCACAATAAGGAAGTATCCATCAAAATCCATTTTTAGAATAACACTGAGCTCATAATTTAATCTTTCTTCAAGAACTTTTTTTTGGTCTGGCCTATCTTTATAGCCTGGATAGCGTCTTTCAAGTCCTTGCCACGACAGTGCCTGAATATATTCTTTTGTGTCTTTATATTCCGATGGCACGCTAACGGTTGGAAGCATTGGACCTGGAAAAACAATATCAAAATTACACCGCTGTGCAATCTTAACAGTATTTGCTATAGCCTCTGGATAATTAGAGAACAGCTCTGCCATTTCATCGCCACTTTTCATGTAAAATTCTTGCGTTTGAAAGCGCATTCTGTCAGTATCGGCCTTTTTTTTACCTGTTCCTATGCATAATAGGATATCGTGCGCATTTGCATCAGACTTTTCAATGTAGTGAATATCATTGGTTGCAACCAACGGAATATCAAGGTCTTTTGCTAATTGTGCCAACTTGGGAAGAACTTGAATCTCTTCAGGAATGAAGTGGTTTTGTATCTCAATGTAATATCTATCCCCAAAGACTTCCTTGTACCATCTAGCAGTTTCATATGCACCTTCTTCATCCGCCGATAAAAGTTTCTGAGGAATTTCTCCTGCAAGACATGCAGAAAGACAAATCAACCCTTCGTTATGTTTCTGTAGCACCTTTCTATCAATCCTAGGTTTCATATAAAAACCATCAAGATATCCAATACTGCACAACTCCATAAGGTTGTGGTAACCCTTGTCTGACATAGCCAACAAAATAAGGTGATATCTTTTTGTGCCAGGCTCCTTTATTTCCAAGCCATCAGGACTAATATAGAACTCACAACCGGGAATGGGTTGAATGCCTTCTTTTTTGCAAAGTGTGTAGAAATCCATCACTCCAAACATGTTTCCATGATCTGTAATAGCTAAAGCCTTTATCCCCAATTCCTTAGCTTTTGCAATATATTTCACAGTTGAGGCGGCGCCATCTAGTAAGGAATAATCCGTATGGTTATGAAGATGTACAAATTCTGTCATAAGATAAATACTCCACACATATTTAGTGTTTTTACTCTACCAGAAAAAACCCTTTCTGTATAGTTTTTATTTGTCTTTCAGAGCCCGATTTCGTAAATTGTCATCATCCAAAACTCAATGACAAATTCAGTGGACAGAAGTTTTCTTGGAAGCGAACCTATTGCAGACCTTCTTTCTGTAACTTTCTGTACCATTCTGTTTGCCTCTCAATTCAAGAAAGCAATGAAGTCTTTGGATACATAAAGAGGTAACATTTTAATCTCTATATTGAAATTCTTGGGTTTTGCAAAGACCTCAATAGTGTGGTGGTTTTCTATTTGGACGAGCTTCTGTCTCTATTTCTTCTACACGTTTTGCAAGAAACTCAACCTGTTTTTCTAGCTTACTCACAAGAATTTGTTGCTCTGTAACAATGTTGTTTAATTCTTTAACTGTTTCTTGAAGATACATTATGTTAATCTCAGCTTTTTCTATTCTTTTGTCCATATTTTCCATATCCTTTTTTGTTGCATTTTGCACATAGTCAAACTATACTAAATGTTGCAAGTTGTTGCAATTATAAGTTTTGCAACATAATTTGCATCACAAAAAAGAACAAAAAAGAGAGGCTATCAAACTATATGAAAGGGGAAAGAGTTGCTCAATTAGAACTAATTTTAAGAGGACATCCGGAAGGCTTGCGTAAATCAGACATTGCAAGAAGGCTTGGTGTCCACAGAAGCACCATTGGTAGATATATTGATGAACTCAAGCAGTATAGCGACATTTACGAAGACAAAAATTTGGTGAAAATTCTTCCTAAAGAGGGAGAAGAGCCTTTGGCCTTAAGCATATATGAAAGTCTTGCACTAAACATGGGAGCTGAGTTGCTTTTATCCAACTCTGAGTACACGAATCCGCATTTGGCATCGGGCTTAAGAAAAATTGCAGTGGGAATGCAGAATTACGCCCCCAAAATTAGTGCAAATATTGTGCAGTTAGCAGACGAAATTCAAAATGAAGCCTCAAAAAAAGAAGCTCTCTTTCACAGTAATACTATCTTGGATACGCTTATTGATGCATGGGTTACAGGCAAAATTGTGCGTATAATTCACAGCCCCAAAATGATGCCTGAAAGCCCTACAAAGGTACCTACAGATGAAGAAACGGAGCTTGCGCCGTACTTTATTGGATATGTTGAAAGCGAACATGGACGCAATCCAATGACAGTCACTGGAAGACTTAGGCATACGTCGGAAATTGTTACAATAGATATAAAAAACATCAAAGAAGTGACAATTCTAAATGAGACTTACACCATCCCAGACAACTTGAAGGCTTTTAGAAAAGCAGACCACCCTGCTGATACGGATGATGTTATTGACCTTATCCCACTTGAACTTCTTGTTAGACAAAAAAGTGCCCTAAATTCGTTTGATACGTTGTCACACGGAGATATTGAGATGAAAAAGCTAGAGGATGGCTCTTTGATGTGCAAATTTGACGCAGAAAATTCTATAGAACTAATTCTTAGAATAATTCAGTGTGGTAGCGCAGTTGAGGTTTTGGGACCTGCTTCTTTTAGGACTAGATTTGTGAATTATTTATCCCGAATCTTGGCAATGTATCACATACATGAGTAAGAGATTTTTAACCCGATAATTTTGCATATTTTGATGCTTTTTACTTACCTACACTCACTTATTACTATTGTAAATCTATTGGCTTAAGGATATTCTATTTAATTGCGTGACCTAAATTGCGTGACCTAGTTAGTTAGAGCTGGGTTGCACATAAGAAACCACAAAAAAACGGTGAATATTAAAATGCTTGCTTGGAGCAGGCAAATCAAATCAAGGAGGATTTTCATGGCAAGAAAAATGAAATCCATGGACGGCAACAACGCAGCTGCGCACGTTAGTTATGCTTTCTCTGAAGTTGCTGCCATTTATCCAATCACTCCATCTAGCCCAATGGCTGACCTAGTAGACCAGTGGAGTGCAAATGGACTGAAAAACATCTTTGGAACACAAGTCAAAGTTGTTGAAATGCAGTCCGAGGCTGGAGCAGCAGGTGCTGTCCACGGAGCTTTGGGATCAGGTGCTATCACAACCACCTACACAGCTTCCCAGGGTCTTCTTCTAATGATTCCAAACATGTACAAAATTGCTGCAGAGCAGCTCCCTTGTGTTTTCCACGTAAGTGCTCGTACGGTTTCAACACATGCACTTAACATTTTTGGAGACCATAGTGATGTCATGGCTTGTCGCCAGACAGGTTTTGCAATGCTTTGCGAAGGCAACGTTCAGGAAGTTATGGACTTAGCACCAGTTGCTCACCTTTCAGCTCTCACTGGAAAGGTTCCATTTATCAACTTCTTTGACGGTTTCCGCACAAGCCACGAAATTCAGAAAATTGCAGTATGGGATTATGAGGATCTCAAAGACATGTGCGACATGGATGCAGTCAAGGCTTTCCGTGCACACGCACTCAATCCAGAACACCCACACATGAGAGGAAGCCATGAGAATGGCGATATCTTCTTCCAACACAGAGAAGCTTGCAATAAGTACTATGACGAGCTTCCTGCAGTTGTTGAGTCCTACATGGACAAGATCAACGCTAAAATTGGAACAGACTACAAGCTCTTTAATTACTACGGCGCACCAGATGCAGATCGTGTAATCATTGCTATGGGTTCAATCTGTGACGTTGCAGAAGAAGTAATTGACTATCTCAACGCCCATGGAGAAAAGGTTGGTCTTATCAAAGTTAGACTTTACAGACCTTTTGCTGCTGACAGACTTATTGCTGCCCTTCCAAAAACAGCCAAGAAAGTTGCTGTTCTCGACAGAACAAAAGAGCCTGGCGCACAGGGTGAACCACTTTACTTGGACGTTGTTACAGCCTTTGCAAACGCAGGTCTTAATGATGTTAAGATTATTGGTGGACGCTATGGTCTTGGTTCAAAGGATACCCCTCCAGCATCTGTTTTTGCAATCTACAAAGAACTTAGTAAAGACAATCCAAAACACATGTTTACAATTGGTATTGTTGATGATGTTACTCATCTTAGCCTTGAAGAAGACAAAGATTGTCCTAACACAGCAGCTGCCGGAACTATTGAATGCAAATTCTGGGGTCTTGGTGGAGACGGAACCGTTGGTGCAAATAAAAACTCCATTAAAATTATTGGAGACTACACAAATAAGTTTGTTCAGGCATATTTCCAGTACGACTCAAAGAAGACTGGTGGTGTAACAATCAGCCACTTGCGCTTTGGAAAGAACCCAATTAAGTCTCCTTACTACATTAACAAGGCAGACTTTGTTGCATGTCATAACCCAAGTTACGTCACAAAGGGCTTTAAGATGGTCCAAGACGTCAAACCAAACGGTGTTTACATGATCAACTGTCAGTGGAACCTTGAAGAGCTTAACCACCACATGGATGCAGCTTCCAAGCGCTATATTGCAAAGAACAACATTCAGCTTTACACAATTGACGCTATTGACCTTGCACAGCAAATTGGCATGGGAAAGAGAACTAACACAATTCTCCAGTCTGCTTTCTTCACATTAGCAAAGGTTATGCCACAGGAAGAGGCAATTGCTCACATGAAGGAAAAGGCAACACAGTCTTACCTCAAGAAAGGACAGGACGTTGTTGATATGAACCACAAAGCAATTGACCTTGGTGCAACAGCCTTTAAGAAGGTTGAGGTTCCAGCTGATTGGGCAAATGCAGTTGACGAAAAAGAGACCACAAAGCTTGAAGGCAAGCCAGAACTCGTCAAGATGGTTCAGTCAATTCTTGAGCCTGTTGATAAGATGGATGGAGACAGCCTCCCAGTTTCTGCTTTCATGGATCATGTTG
>CAVFGI010000005.1:0-69076 GCA_963621975.1 Selenomonadaceae bacterium | reverse complement strand
GCTTACATACTAAAGGTGTGATACTCTTAACTCGTCCCATTTGACCGTCCTGATTGAGGTTTTTATTGCTAAAATCAATCTTATCACAGGTTCTATGGGACTTCTTCTTTTTATCCTCCTTTTTAATGTGACAATCTATGTTACTGCTAACATAATTCTAACATGGTAATTCAATTACCACATTTTCAGTTTACGTTACAAATAATTATTGGTATAATCAGAACATGAGCGTTCAGGAATTAGAAAAACTAAAACAAATTAGTAATGTGATTAAGCAGTCCGTCCAGACTGAAAAATCTATCTTTTTGGCTCTTATGCCTATGGAACGCCAACTGCAGACAGCGATTTTGACATTTGCGTCATTATCCCAGACAACACCATATGCCCCCTAGAGGCCATAAAAACCATCAGACGCGCACTCTACTCCATCCAAGATATCCCCTTAGACATCTTAGTCTATAGAAATACCGATTTTCTCAAGCGTCAACAAACAGCATCGCTTGAACGCAAAATTTCAAGAGATGGAGTTTTACTTTATGCTTGAAGAGTGGTTAAAATATGCACAAATGGATTTAGACTCAGCAGAATTCTTACGAAAGATGAGGCCAACTCCAATAGAAGTAATATGCTACCATTGAGAGCAGGCTTCGGAAAAACTATTAAAAGCAGTATTAGTCGCTTGTAAAAGGGAGCCGCTTGTAAAAGGGCTCTTTATTATTCTAATCTAATCGAAAATAGAATATACTTAAATTTATACGGCTGATTACTGTTTTTGGGAAATCAGTACAGTGAGTAGAATTATGGAATATCCTGCAGGAACACGAGTATATTGGAAATCTGAAAACCTCTATGGCGAGACAACTGGAAATATTAGGGACATTGCCGGAACAAAACTTATAGAAGTCAGATTTGATAATGGTACAACCAGAGGGCTTAAAGAATCCCAGCTCAAAGTTGTTAAAGAGAAAGCTTTAGATTTTACTTCGTTGTTTCATCAGAGAAACTTCTCGGATTTTCAGCATTTCAGGCAGTATTTAACTCACACAAGAATTAAGGGTGGCCTCACAAATGTTGTTTATTCAATGAAATATGGTGATGTCCAGTTCCTGCCTTATCAGTTCAAACCGGTATTCAAATTCATAGAAGCAAATGAACAAAGGCTTTTGATAGCTGATGAGGTCGGTCTTGGTAAGACAATTGAATCCCTTTATATATGGAAAGAACTGCAGGCTCGTGAAGATGCTTTAAGATTATTGATTGTTTGTCCTGCAATGCTTCGCAGTAAATGGAAAAAAGACATGGAAGTCCATTTTGGCATTGAAGCTCAGATTGTTGATGCTAAAGAACTTCTTGAGTTCTGCACAGAGGCAAAATCAAACAGAAATAAACCATTTACTCTTGTTACCAGTCTGGAAGGTATTCGTCAAAAAGTTACAGATGAATCAAAACTTGACGAGGCTTCAAAGAAACGTGCAGTAGTAAAACTTAATCAGTTTTTTGAAGAATTAAATGAAGACTCTGACTTCAATGAATTGTTTGACCTTGTTGTCTTTGATGAGGCCGCAAAACTTACAAATACAGAAACAGCCAATTTTGCAACCAGCAAAAGAATTAACAGAATATCAAAAAATCTGATTCTGCTGTCCGCAACACCAGTAAGCAATAGTCAATCCGATTTATACAGTCTTCTTAAATTGTTATCCCCAAGTGAATATAAAAATGAGGAAGACTTTAACAGACTATATGAACAGAACAGAGCAGTTGTAAACTTGGCTCATTGCTTTTATTCTCCATCACATAACGTCGTTGAGACAATGGAAACGGCGAATAAATTGATTGAAGAGGTAAAGAAAACTCCGGCGTTTGGCCAGGATCCGTATTTTACCAAACTCCAAAAAGATTTAAAGAATCACATCATTTCGGATGATCTTAGAAGAAAAACTTATGACCAGCTGACGGAAAGATATTTCTATAGCAGTGTTTTCAGCCGTTCACGAAAACGTGATGTTATTGAGAATATTGCCATAAGGCATGCCCAGACCGCAGATTTTAAATTAGAAGGTCTTGAATTAGAAGTTTATGACTCATGTACATCTGATTTAGAAAAAATGAGTCTTGAAAAGAATGACAGAATTTTTACCTTTGGGATTATGGCTAGACAACGGGAATTGGCCAGTTCTATTCCTGCAGCCATAAGACGGTGGAAAGAAGTTGCATATTCTCACAAAATGATAAACGAAGAAGATGAATACAATGATGAAGAACAAGATAAAAAGAATCCATCTATTCCGGAAACCGCTCTCCGTTTATCAGAAACAGAGCTAATGAAACTTGAACATGATGATAGAAAATACAAACGATTCATTGAAGAAATCAATAAGTTTATAGATAAAGGAAGAGCTAACGGTCGTAATGAAAAAATAATCGTCTTTTCTTTCTTTAGACAAACTCTAAGATACTTACTTCACCGTTTAACTCAAGATGGAGTGAATGCCATCATGATTATTGGAGGAATGTCTCAAGAAGAAAAAGATGCAAATTTGGCAAAATTCAGAGATGACTCTTCAATTAACGTATTTCTGTCTTCTGAAGTTGGAGCAGAAGGTCTTGATATGCAGTTTTCCAATCTGGAATTCAATTATGACTTGCCTTGGAACCCTATGAGGCTCGAACAGCGCATTGGTAGAATTGACAGAATTGGGCAGCAATCAAAATGTATAAGCATTGTTAACATGTTCTGTTCTAACACAATTGAAGACAATGTTCTTAGCAAGCTTTATAAGAAAATAAAGATATTTGAAGAATCTATCGGTGAATTGGATGAAATACTTGGTCAGCAGACCCAGAAAATTGAGCGTCAGCTTATTTCACCCAACCTAACCAAAGAAAACAAGATTCAACTTGCAGATGCTGCAATAAACCGTTTTTACGTAAATCTACAGAGCATAAGAACTCTTGAAGAGTCAGCCGGACTTTCAAAGGCTTATAGCGACAGTATCATAGATTATGTCAATTTTGCAGAACAAAATAGCCGATATATCAGAAAAGAAGACCTTGTAAACTACATGTATGACTATTTCACTAAAGATGGTCATGGTTCTCACTTTTCTAAAAACGAACGTTACAAGGATTGCTGGGATCTTGAACTGGCAGATAAAGATAGAACATCGCTTAATGCATTTTTAACTTCAACCGGAAAATACTTTGCAGGTGCAAATAAAAGTAAAATGATTTGTACATTTCCTCAAGGGAAGAAAACTGTCAGCTATGCATTTACAAATATTGATGTCAACCATCCAATAGTAAAATGGCTTTTTGACTGTACAGAAAATGCCCTTAAAGAATCCGGTACGCAGCATTGTTTTACATTGAATGTTCCAAGTGAAACTGTAGATAGTTCAAAATTTGATAAGAAATCCTATGTTTTCTATTTGGGATATTTTGAATGCATAGGCTTAAAGAGAAAAAAAGAGTTGATATATTTTGTCTGTTCTCCAGAAGATCTTACGGTAAAAACTGCACTTGAGAGCGAGACTTTTGTAGCACAGTCATTATTCAATGGCGGGGCAGTAACTAATTTGAACTCAAAATTATCTTCATTGGAACCAAGTTCCATTGATGAAGCTCTTGAATTGTGCAAGTCTGAATTCTTCAAAACTATTACAACAATGAAGTCAGAACTGGAAGACAATAATGAAGCCATATACTACAGAATGATGGCAAAAACAAGAAGCTTCTATGAAGATAAAATTGAAGGAATAAATCAGAGCATTATTGAAAGAAAACAGAATTTAAAGGTATCTGCTTCTGAATTATCTGATCAAATAAGGAAAGAATGCGGCCTAGTTATAGAACCTGAGGATTTAATTGAACAGGCCGGTGACATTCGTAGATTCCTAAGTCTCAAAACGGATTCTGAAAAATTAAAATTTTCGGAATTGTCAGAAGCTGCTAAATCCCGGTTAATCAAAATCTCTACTGACACCAAAGACAATATTGTTAAGCTTCAAAAACAAGAAAGTACAATCAAGGGTCTGTCTACAAAACTTGAAAACATAAAAGTTCAGTACCGCGATTCTATCAATGAAGTTGAACAGAAAAGAAATATGGAGATTAATTACGAAGAGATTTGTGGTGGTTTAGCCTTTATCTCTTAACCAATCGAATCGTATCCAGGATTATTATCTTCAATATCAGACTTTTTCTTTAGAGGCTTAGGCCGTGGATCATAATCATCCGGTCTGCTATGCAAAAAGGCAGCACTTGTACTTGGAATTGCCAATTGTGTTGCAATAATAAGACGCTGTTTGTCTTCATGTGAGAGTTTCAGACTGCTTGGAATAAAAGGATTTATTACATCATCCTTAGGGTTCTTAATTACCCTACAGGAAATACGGTTTAATCCACTTTGGAATTGTGGTGTTTTATTTTGATAGAAGCAGCTTGGATCGACAGATCCTCCACCGAACAAAAGCTGTTTTATTGTCATATCATTATGTATGTTCATTCCAAATCTGGATTGTGCAATTGTTTTTCTATAGGTTAACCCAAACTTATCAATATATTCTCTAATAGCCTCGATGTCATTTTCACAGGCTTTTCTTACTTCGTTTCCAAGATTTACAACCTCTGCTCTTGGACAATGATAGAGAAAAGATTTTCTGTTCATTTTTTCAGCATAAAAGTCTTCTTTATTAATAAATGCAAAATCTGCGGTACCGCCACCGATATCAATAATAAAGTAATATCCTGGCATATAGTCTGTTCTGTTAAGAAGATAAAGGGCTTCTGTGAACAATTCTGGAATCGTGCAATGAGAAATTCTATCTGGAAATGCAGAGTAAAGAATATTGTCAAATGTTTCTCCAGATTTTAACCACAAGTCATACAAAGCCGACAGAGACATTTTGCTTGGATTGTCTACTTGCTCTGCTATGTAAATTCCAGCATGCAAGGCCCTATTATAGATTTTTTGATTTTCATAGTTGTTAAAAAGAGGAACCCCCATTGCTATCTGCAATTTCGGAGAAAGATGAAAAATATCATGAAGTTTATGTTTCATGAAACACACGATGTTTGCAATAAAGAATGCAGAGCAAAGCATTTCAAAATTGTCTTTAATTATCCAGTTGGAAATACCAAGATTTGAATATCTTAATTCAGAATATTGTTTTTTATCATCAATCAGCGTTGCCTTGAAAAATTGTATTTGTTTGCTCTCTTTATCAGGTCTGAAAAAAGATAATGTTTCATCATCAGAAAGGTAAACGACTGTGGATTTGAACGGAGAATCTCCGAACATAAATATTCCTTTATTGTTCACGTCTAATTGATAAGCACATTTTGTAAAACTGGTACCAAAATCTAAGCCAACATAAATATCTTCAGATTCTCCAGAAATTGGAGTATTAAGTAAATTTAAATACTCATCTTTGAAGTCTGGACAACAGTCTTTAGCCTCTTGAGGATGATATACTGTGTGTCTTGCAATTCCGTTTGTATTGTCTTTTAAATAGAAATAGGACTGGAAGTCAATCAGTTTTTCGCAAACATAATCGCTGCATAAATCTATAATCTTTTTAGCATTTTCGCTGGATATTGGCTTTCCCTTGAGGCTGCTCATTTTTTCAAACAGGTCCGGGAAGGAAACAGACCCTTGTCCAAGAATTTTTTTAAATCTTGGAATCCAAATCTGCCGTAAAATCTGGTTTTTCTTTTCCCTTAGATACTCCAATTGCAGATGCCTGAACATTTCTCTTTCTTCAGATTCATACTCAACATAGTACATAGCTTCAGAAATGCTGCTAAAGGCCCTATTATCCACCTGTATTGAGCCTTCTTTAAATGAGATATGAAGCATTTCTTCGTATGTTTTATGTTTTGATAAAGAAGTGGTGTTTGAATATTGAATGTTTTTTTCTTTTTTATTTCTTCGCTTTTCAGAGTTGGTCTGTTTTTTCTTTCGCTGTTTGCTGTTTATAAGGCTGTTCTTGAAAATAGAGTCATACCATTTTTGTTCCATCTCATAGTGTGGAGAATTGAATTTACTCTTTGCTGCATTTACATCTGAAAAAGATAAAGTCTTAATTCCAGAAGCACCAAGAACTGTAACGAATATCCCAGATTTATTGCGTTGGACATTGATGACTCTTTCTCTTTTAGGAGCAGTCGCCAAAACTTTGTTTTTTTTAGACGAGGTTGCCGCTTTTCCCTCTGATATAGAATTCATAGAATTCTTAGAGTTAAAATCTTTTATGTACTCTGGAATATCTTTTTTCATAAAATTGTTGTTATTGATTATTTAAATGCACTTTAACAGAATTAAACAAAAAATAATCACCCCTCCAAAAACAATAAATAACCCAAGGTAACAGTAAAAAGCTTAAATAGAGTCGCAGCCTTAAATAGTTTTTCTTTCCAATCTAACTTCATAAAATTTATCTTAAAAAGCTTAATATCATTTATTTTTCTTATTATACCACAACTTTTGTTGTACTGCATTTAATGTAAAAGTCAACATAAAAATTATTAAGTGTTTTCTTGTTGTTTTTCCTGTGCAACGTTAAACAACTGTTTCCATATATTTCTTCTTTTTAATTCTTGAAAACTTTGTCAAATGCCTGATAGTTTTCATTGTTGACGTCATTATGATCTTTCTTAATTGCAAAGATGACTTTTTTAAAGGCATTTTTATATAGCTGTTCAGAAAGAATATCCTTAAACAGCATTGCAACTTTATCCGGTGGATTCTTGAATGCTCCGCAACCAAAAGCAGAAAGAATGAGAACGTTATGCTTGAATCTTATCGCAACATTAAACATTGTACGGATTTTATTTTTCATTCCTTCTCGTTCTACATCTAAGTAGTCTCCATCTTCTGTAAGGTGTGGCCTGTTTAATGCGGCAACAGCCATGAACGAAACTTTAAAAGGCTTCTCAAGAAGAGGATAACCTTCAGCTTCAAGGCCTCTGAATACCGTTACATTAGGTGAATATATTGCTCCAAAATCTCTGTCCATAGGATAGGCAATGTCCCTTATAGGATAAAGCGTTGTGTAATAGTTTGAAGATCTGAAAAGACACTCTTCCTGAGCTCCTGCACCATATTCAGCACCGCCACCTGGGGTGTGTCTATTTGCCATATTGAGGACAATAGGGTTTTCTGATGCCAATTCTCTTGCTACTGCAAGACAATCCTCATTAACAACAGAGAATTGAGTATCGTATTTACCTGCAGATTCTGGGAAAATCTCATGCTGGAATGAACAGCTGTCTTGAGCATCTAAAATGGGAACAAATTGCCCATTTATGTAGTATCCGCCATTATTGACAACAGCTTTGTTATATTTGAGAACTGCGGCCCTTAAAGCATATAGTGTATCTCTGTCATGATTTAATGAAGCTACATCAAATTTATCTTTCCATAACTTACTGTACCAAGGACTTAGTGCAACTTTTACCTTGTTGTCCTTTTTTAGAGACCATCCACCTTCAGAGTTGATGAGCCAGTTACATTCTGTCGTGAGACCAAAAGGACCATTAACTATTGCTCCATCTTTTGCAAACGGATGCTTTTCATTGGTATAATCAATTATCTTTATGCTGTACGTTCTTTCCAAATAAGCAGCAGTACATTCTGCATCGTGTGGGCTCATGCCTCCTGGAATACAAATAAGGTCATCGTCATAGAATGGACTTTTTATTTTCTCATCCATAATGAGTTTTTTTCCTCCGTCCAACATTGAAGATCTTTTTACGATTACATCGATACATCCATATACAGATACCATTGAAACTCCTTGTAAATGATTATTTTTGTAGAAATATATGATATTTCATAATTCCGTTAAAAAGAAGAGACAAACTGAAATAATTGCACATTAGAATTCCACAGATTTTATGATTGAGCCTCTTTTTAGCCACTTCTTTTGAGAGTTCTTGTTTCCTAAAAGAATTTCTTATATGCATACTTATATTTGCTCAGTTAAAAAAGGCCGTCAAAAATGTAGGATAGCCATCCTTTTTTTTACCTGCCTCATGGCAACGTAATAATTAAATCTGTTTCAATTGTGCAGATAGGTTGGTATTGCTCTTTATCAATCATAATTATGATAAAGTATAAGTATATAGGAGATGTATATATGCTTCAAATTATGCCAGTATCGGATTTAAGGAATAACTTTACACGTATTGAGAAAATTGTAAGTGAAGGTAGTCCTGTTTTTCTTACAAAGAATGGCTATGGTAAGATGGTTGTTATGAGTCTTGAGTCTTACAGCAAGCTCACAAATAACATTGAAGATTCATTAGAAGTTGCAGACAACCAAGCTAAATACACTACAGAAAGACTATCTCACAAACAAGTTTTTACAAATCTCAGGAAGTCTGTAAATGCAAAAGAAGAAGTATAAACTAAGATACTTGCCTCTATTTTACGAAGACATGGAGGCTACTGTAAATTACATAACTGAATCCCTCAATAATCCAAAAGTTATGGAAGTTCGTCGTTTTCTCTACTATGGTAGGAGAGATTTAGAAACTCTATTGTAGATTAAGAAGCATCTTCTTTGCCTCAGTAATAAACTCGGATTCTTTTATAGAAATGCTCCGGCATGTGGGAATAAAAATACAAGTTTTCACTTGCATTTTACTTTTTGGACCTTACACACTATATTCTTTATTGCTTATGTTTAAGAATATCTACAAACAATCCATGAATAAGGATATTTTCTTCTAGTGTTTTTTGTCATTTAGGGGGATTGAACCCCCTTTTCGTCCTAACGGTTATCATTTTGACAAGCCAAAGGAGAAACACATGATTGATAATGTGAAATCAGAAAACGTGCTTGCACTTGGAATCTTTAAGTGCATCCTTAACCACAGACTTCTTACAGAGAAAGAAGAAAACACTCTTGGAGCTTTGGCTATAACTGGAAACCTGAATGCAAGAAATCTTCTTGTAGTCCATAACCAAAGACTTGTTGTAAATCTTGCTTTAAGGTTTTTCAAGGCAAATTCTAACCTTGATTTTGATGACTTATACTCAGAAGGAAACATTGGTCTTATTAGAGCATCAGAAAGATTTGATAGCTCAAAAGGTGCTAGATTTGCAACTTTTGCTTCCTTCTACATAAAAGATGCCATTCAAAAGTATGTAAAAAAGCGTTCAAAGATTTTAAGTCTCTCCCTAGAGGAAACAGACTTGGACTCTGAGCCACTACTAGATAGCCTTTGTCTTGAAGAAGTGGACTTTGATAAGAATCTTATCTTGGAAGAACTATCTAAGGTGCTATCACAACTTCCACAAAGAGAAAGAGATGTTCTTCTAAATAGGTTTGGTGCCTTTGGAAGAAAGAACTCTACATTAGAAGAAATTGGGAAGATGTTTGGTCTTACAAAACAACGCGCACATCAACTTGAAAAGCAAGCGTTGAAAGACTGTCGCAATCTTTGCATTGCAAAAATCTAAAATCTAAAAGGAGAACAAACAATGTCTTACTCATTAAGTGCAGTAGGACCTGCTAAGGCAGGCCTTGGGACAGCGTCTGAATTTCATAAGAGCCATGAGAGAACAACCTTTGGAAGCAAAACCCTAAAGGACTCTGGAATCCCATTAGATATAGATGGTGATAATGTGTATCTTAGTGATCCACAAAAGCATTGCATGATTTGCGGTGCATCTGGAAAAGGAAAGACTAGAAGAGTTTTGTATCCACTAGTTGTTATGTCCTCTCGTGCGGGAAGGTCTATGGTAATTTCTGACATGAAAGGTGAAATATATAGGAATACTGCCAAAGAAGTTAAAGCCTGTGGAATGGATATTAAGGTCATAAATCTCAGAAACCCTGCAATAGGAAATAGGTTCAGTCCTTTATCTCTTGTTCAGAAGT
Organism: Selenomonadaceae bacterium; assembly: GCA_963621975.1. Classification (GTDB taxonomy): domain Bacteria; phylum Spirochaetota; class Spirochaetia; order Sphaerochaetales; family Sphaerochaetaceae; genus UBA9732. The sequence continues at coordinate 59,186 of CAVFGI010000005.1, read as the reverse complement.
ATTGGGATGATGGAGAAGAAAGTCATGCTATGTCACTGTTAAAGGGAATAACAGACATTCTTGTAGCTTGCATTGTATCTGATAAGGACAAGTATTGGGAAAGTACAGCTAGGGCTACATTCATTGGCATTGCTTTACTTCTATTAGAGAATCATTTCTCTCTTACATTTGACTCTATCCAAAGCATAGGAAACCAGTGTTTTGCAAACGAGGAGCATAGAAAAGAATTAAGAGAACTACTTGGTAAGAACTCAGAGGCAAGAAGAAGTCTTGAATCTATCCTTTCTCTTGAAGAAGAAGGCAGGACTCTAAATTGCGTACTAAGTGAGTTTAATGCCATGCTCTCTCCGTATGTTGATCAGGAAGATGTTCGTGACCTTTTATCTTGTTCAGATTTCCACTTGAGAAACATAGCTAAAAAGCCTACAGCTGTTTATCTTATGTGTCCTGACGAGTCTACGTCATTGTACGGGGTGGCATCTTTGTTCATAGAACAGTGCTATAGTGAGCTTGTAAGCTATGCCGACTCCAGAGAAAACAATGTCCTACCAACTAAGGTTGACTTCATTTTAGATGAGTTTGGTTCATTTGTAGGCTCTTGTTGGGCTAATAAGCTTACAGCTGCACGCAGTAGAGGGATTCGCTTTATACTTGCCCTCCAAGCACTCTCTCAGCTCTCTTACAGGTATGGCCACGATGTTTCACGCACCATTGCATCTAATTGCAGGACCTTCATGTTCATGGGTGGACGAGATATTGCAACGCTCTCAGAGATATCGGCATTAAGCGGTGATAAGACCGATATTGCTACAGGCTTAGATAAGCCAGTTCTTCCCGTAAGCGAGTTAAACCAGCTTAAAGAAGATGAGGTGGTGGTGCTGGATGACATGTGTAAGCCATATATTGGCAAGCTGGTTGACTGGAGTGCGTGGGGCGTGCATGAGAAGGCCAAGCTAAATGAGAATGTACGCCACTTTAAGAGAATGATTCCTTTGGATTATGAGTATCTTAAGATGCATCTTCAGCTTTTTGGTCCCCAGCAAAGAGAATTAGAGTTTGGAGGCTTTAGCAAGAAAGTCTTGGGTGGAGAAGCTGTGTTGGATGCTTTGTGTAAGGAAACTCTTGATGAAGATTTGAGGGAAGTTCCGCCGGCACTGGAAAGGTTATTGAATAAGAAGGAGGACAATTAATATGGCAGAAACACAGGAAATTCAGTGTTCTTTCGAGCTTGTAGAAGAGTCTAGAGTAATTGTGATTAATGGTGAGATTACAGATGCCATGTGCAGTAAAGTCAGTCTTTGGTTACTGAAATTAGAGGCTTTGGATGCAGAAAAAGATATCACCATAATGCTTAACTCCCCTGGAGGTTCTATCCAAGCAGGCTTTATGTTAATTGACACCATGATGGTGCTTAAGTGTCCGGTTGAGGTTGTCTGCACAGGTCTTGCTGCAAGTATGGGGGCTATGATTCTTATGGCTGGAACTAAAGGCAAGCGTAAGATGCTCCCTCATGCGAGAGTTATGATTCATCAGCCTTTAGGTGGAGCCTCCTTAATGCAAGCTGCGGACTTTGAAATCACTGCTCGTGAAATGGCACGTGTTAAGAATGAAGTCTATGACTTTATCTGTTCTTGTACAGGCAAAACCTACAGCCAAGTGTCTGAAGACTGCGACCGGAATTTCTGGATGGATTCTAAAAAGGCCATAGCCTATGGCATTGTAGATGGTGTTGTGACAAGGGAAGAAAGATAACACCCATAGAATAAACATCCATTTTGTAGGCGGCACACTTGTACGATGCCATCTTAAAAGAAGCGACTAAAAAAGGTTTTTGCAGAACCCCTTAAAAATTTTCTCATTCTCTTAGATGAAACTTAACTTGCGTTGGGCTAATGCATTCTGTGTCTTTTGAGATCAATATCGTGGCCTTCTCTTCAAGATGTTCCTGCCAACATGAAAAAAATAAGAGGGGAAACAAGAGAAATGCTGTTAAGATAAAAAGTAAATTGCTCTTTGAAAGAGTCATTTGAACCTCCACGTTATAATTGTAAGTCCTTTTATCATGATACCAAAGTCAAAATGCTGGCTTTTTGAAAAAATTTTTGTATCTCATGCAAAAACCTCTTGTCCAACCCTTCTTTCTCTCCCTGCCGGGGCTATTCTGATTTGTTAGTTATGATTTTTCCAGTTACTATTTCTCCCAAAGCAACTGCCATGATGTAGTCCTTGTCAAAGACTGATTTTTTACCTGGTCTTTTGACTTGAGTAAGTTTTCCCTTGCTAACGTAGCTATACAAAGTACACAGCTTGATGTCCAAAATTTCTGCTGCCTCTGAATAAGTTAAATAAGGTTTGTTCTCAATCATTAAAAATCTCCTTGAGCCATTTAGCCTGTAGATTTTGTTGTTGATGAAAATGGCTCTATCCAAGTTGTAATTCCTTTGTGATTTGGGCCAAAGCTCAAAAGGGGGCTTCAATAAGAATCTTTTTTGTACTGGAAGATTGCGCCTGAGGCGCATCTTATCCCCTTTGCAAATTAGGCATTAATGGGGAGCTGTGAGCTTCTACGTGCCAAGAATAAAAACAAAAAGGAGCTAAATAAAATGTTTATTGCAACACGAGAAACATTGTTTAGCGTTTGTCTGGACCTGAGAAAGAAAATCAATTTCAGCATTACTGCCATTTGTTCTTTTACAGAACCTAAACGGACTAATGTGTTCTTTAGTTTGTCTAAGGGTAACGATAAATGGAGTGATCTTTCTAAGCGTGTTCAGGCCCATCAAACAGAGCATGGGTACGCTGTGCTTTTAAGCCCAGGAGAGCGTTTGAGTTTGTCACTAGAGGGATACACTGTTTGTATTGAAAACATAAACAGCACAGCAATTCTCAGCGTGTCATCGTCACTTTATAATGCAAGTTATATTGTACCTAAACTTGAGATAGAGAAGGTCTTTCACGAGCTTCTTTTACCTAATTAAAATCTGAATTAACAGGAGATGTTTTTATGAATGCAGTTTCAAAAAACAATTATCTAATTGGTCTTTGTTTGGACACATGTACCAATGTCTTCTTTGAAATTTATGCTACCGCAGAAGAGCAAAATGCTTTGCTTTATGACTTGGTCTTGCATCTTTACACAACTAACAAACAGAAGAAACAAGAGAGCGTTAAGAAGTCTCTTCTTGTGCATCCAACAGCACAAGGGTTTGACCTTTTCTTCAAAGAAGGAGACTCTGTAAAATTGGAATTGGATGGATTTGTTTGTGTATTAGAGACCATAATGTCCAAAGTGATGTTAAGGGTAGAATCAAAGAATTATAGTGCAATTTTTGAGCTTAAAAATTTGCACATAGAAACGCAAAACGACAATGAAGAATAGCCTCTGACAGAACAAGTTTTTCCCTCTTTTGAACAGAATAAAAGCTCTACATTTTCGTTATCATCTGCTACCTCTCTGGCTCTTATTTAAGATGCCTTGAGAGGTGTTTTTTTTGGGAAAAAAACAGAGCAAAAATAAGTGGCAAAAACAGGTGAGAAAACAGGTGAGAAAACAGGTGAAAAAAAGAGGCAAAAAAAAGGGCAAAAAAGGGGCAAAAATTAGGGCAAAAAAAATGAGGAAAATTTTGAGGTTTTTAGGCCGATTTTTTAAGGGTAATTTTTTGAGGGTCTCCACAAGATAAAAAGAGCGGTGTTAAAAAAAACTATATTTTTGCCGTTTTTTTGTAAGCTATTTTGTTCTGTATAAAGAAATTAAACGATTTAACAAAAAACGGCTGTGTTAAAAACCGCTTATTTTTTGGTATATAATTGCTTGCAATACATAGACTTGCATGTTAAAAAACGGCGTTTTTTTAAGAAGCATGTAAATTTTGTTAAAAAATTGCATAAAATTGGGCTAAAATTGCTTTTTAATTCTTTATTCTGCAAATAAATACTCGTTTTAACACTAGGTGGTAGTGTTAAAACAAAGAACATTTTTTGCGTATAATTCTTTTTGTTAAAAGAACTTGCGTGTTAAAACTGCGTTTTTGTTTTTTGCCTCAAAAATGGCTGTAAAATTTGGATAAAAAAAACCCTTTTTGAGATGATAAAAATGAACCAAAAAACAGCATTTTTTTGACCTGGAAAAAGATTGTTTTTTTTAAGCAAAAACTGTCTCTAGCCCCCTTAAGAAAGAGGCTAGAGATTAGGAAGAAAAAAGTCTGTTTTAATTCTTAACTTTTTTGGTTTTCTTCTTCCCAAGAAGTACCATATGCAATGGCCATTATGTAGTCTCTGTTAAAGACAGATTTCCATCCTGGTCTCTTGATTGGAACAAGTTTTCTTTGCCAAATGTAGGTGTAAAGTGTAGTCATCTTTATGCCTAAAATTTCTGCCGCTTCTGAATAACTTATGAAAGGTTTCTTTGACATAAAATTATTCCTCCATCTTATCAAATAATGGCGTTCCCGCCTCTACAATTGCATCTTGATAAATCTCTTTTAGGTTGTCTTCTTTAAGCAAATCTCGTGAAAGACAAGCCATATAATAGGCCGCAATAAAGCTGTATTGCATATACACAGAGTGTGCTGTTTCTGTCTCATGTCCAGTTGTTACCATAATCTCTTTATGCCACAGATACGAGGACATAGCCTCTGCGCGAGTTATGAAAAAATGCCTAAAAGAATGCATAGTAATTTTTCTTTCAAGTCTCTTCTCTTTTGATATTCCTATCTCCTTCAACGCAGGGTATACATAGTCAGTGAAATTGTTTTTTACAAGCGGAATTGAGGTGTTTGTTAAGCAACAGAAAATAAAACCGGTAGGGCTTTTGTTTTCCTCGTAAAGGTCAAACAACAATTTTGCAAGGTCTTCCCAAATAAAAACGTCTCTTGCTTTTCCATTCTTTGGAGGCTTAAGGGATTGAGTCATTTCTTCCCAACTAGAGTCAACTCTAATGCGGAATATTTTTGTAGGTTCTTTTTTGTCGCTGAGGAGCCTTTCTACTTTTGAAATTCTTAATGCTCTAACTTCTCCTTCTCGCATACCTGTATGAATCATTAGCTTTACGGCTACATAAATGCTTTTTGCGTAACTGCGTTTATTACCGTCTGAGTTTTCTGCTTTTTGTTTAAGGTTTTCAAGTAACTCTATTAGCTCATAAGGTCTGAGAAGATCTCTTTCGCTATTACTTGTGTATGTTATTCTTATCCCCTCTGTTGGGTCATTGCGAACTATTTTTAGTTCTTTGATTGCGTACAAATACGCTTTTCTTACAGACTGAAAGCAATTGCTAACAATATCATCGGAACAGGAAGATGATCTCATTTTTCTAATAAAACGCTCAATATCTTCCCGTGTGGCTTCTACGAGTTTTAAGTTATCAGGAAGTGCACCATAGCCATGAAGCCTAAAAGAGGAGGCATAGGACTTAAAACGGCGGATACCGATTTTTGTTTTAGGGTCTCCTTGTAGCCAATTAAAAAGCTCTCCTTCAGGATCCATCATCTTAATTACAAAGTTTCTAAGTTTAATATTGTACGCGTTTTTCATTCCGTCTAATGGATCTGAACCAGGAACCTGCAAGAGTCCTTTCTCAATAGCAGTCTCAACGTACATTCTTGCATCAAGTACATTGGTAATTGGTTCGTTGATAATAAAGCCGGCTTTTCTTGCGATTAAAGCAATATCCTTTTTTCCACCACGATTCTTTTGGGAGTTAAATCTGAACCATTTCCAAAACTTTCCATCTGGTGATGGATAAAGACTAAAGAGCTCACAATTGGTTGTAGTTCTTTTTGCCCTGCTTTTGCCCATGACAGCTCCTTTTTGAGGATTCTGCTTAGCGTTTTCATCTGTAGATAATTGAATATTAGTATTTTTCATTACCTAAATTGTACGGCAACGGAACTTTTTACCCAAATTTTTCAAAGTAAGAATAATTCTTCTATTCAGTTATCTTTTTTTTACTTGGCACATGGACTTGACACATAAGGGTGTTGAAGGGGTCTATAACAAAAATAAAAGCCTCGTAATTTGTTACATTACAAGGCTTTACACTACGAGATCTACGGGGCTCGAACCCGTGGCCTCCACCGTGACAGGGTGGCGTGATAACCAGCTTCACCAAGATCCCAAGTAACTATTGAAAGTTACAATAAACATCTTACTTTTGTCAACTAGTGCAAACTTTTTTTTGTCAAATCCTTATTTTGCCTCATTTTTGCGGTAGTAAACAGCGGTGAAGCCCGTTGTTGCTACAAGATCTGAACCAGTTGCATTAGCCAATTGATTAGCCAGAATTTTCACTTGGTCTTTGAAGTCCTGAAAGCGGACCTTGACCAATTCGTGGCTGGTAAGTGCCTCATCCAAGGCAGAAATAACACCGTCAGATATGCCGCCATGGCCAACCATGACGACAGGATCTAACGTTTGAGCTTTGCTTCTAAGACTAGCTCTGAAGCTACTTTGCATTAACCATCTCCTTGTACTTGTTAGCAACAACGAATCTCTTGATCTTCTTTGTTGAAGTCATTTCCATAGGTTCGTCAATAACAAATACCTTTCTAATTCTCTTGTATGGAAGAAGGTCCTTGTTGACTTCTTCAACAATTTCTTCCATATGCTTCTGCATTTGAGCTTTGTCTGTAATAGCCTTAGAACAATCCTGAGATGGATAAATAAGAGCACATACACCCTCAACCTTCATGTCAGCATCAAGAACATAACCCATGACACAAATCTGGTCAATATCGTAATAAAGCTGGAAGTGATCTTCAATCTCTTCTGGGAAGACGTTCTTACCACCATCAGTAACAATAATGTTCTTTGCACGACCAGTGAGATAGACAAAACCGCGGTCATCTTTGTAACCAATATCTCCTGTTCTGAGCCAACCATCATCAGTCATAATTTCAGCGGTTGCTTCTGGGTTGTTGTAGTAGCCCTTCATGACAATCAAGCCACGAACGCAAATTTCGCCATTACCCTGCTCGTCTACGTCTCTGAAATCAACCTCTGTATTAGCAATAACTTTACCAATACTTGTTTCTTCGTAATCAAATGTTGGGTTGAGCGTGATAATTGGGCTAGTTTCTGTTAAGCCGTAACCTTGGACGAAATCAATACCAAGTTGGTTGAACTGTTTGAAAGTAGAAGCTGGAAGTGGTCCACCACCAGAGATACAAATTCTGTTAGTATCAAGAGATACTTTCTTAAGAAGGAACTTAAACATCTTCTTTCCAATGTTAACCTTGAATACTTTCTTTACAAAGCCAGAGAAAGCCATCATTGCATGGATTAAACCACTTACAAATTTTCCCTTCTCTTCTACTCCCTTCATCATGGCAGAAATGAGTTTGTTGTAAAGCATTGGAACGGCAAGGAACATGGTGACTCCACCTTCTTTCATTTCCTTGAAGATTTGCTTGATGATAAGACGCTTTCCAAAGACAACGTTTGCACCAACGGACATTGCCTCAATGAAAACGGCCAACATAGTATAAGCATGGTGAATTGGGAGAATAGCGTAGAAGACATCGGTCTCATAAATATTCATCTGACTTTGTGCAGAGTAGCAGTCGCCTGTGAGGTTCTGATGTGTGAGCATGACGGCCTTTGGAGTGCCTGTAGTGCCACTGGTGAAGAGGAAAGCTGCTAAATCGGTTGCAACTGGCTTTTCAAATGGCTGCTGGCCTACATCTGGGAGGTTGAGAATGTAGTTGTCCTCAAAGCCCTTCTCTTCAAGGCTGACCTTAAAGAGATAGTCCTTGTCTTTGCCAATTCTGTCAATGCGTTCGCCGTCAACAAAGATGGCCTTAACTTCAACAAAATCAATGAGATGCTGGATCTCGGCATCTGAGAGTGAATAGTCAACTGGCACAACAATTGCACCCATGTAGACAATTGACATGTAGGCTAAGGCCCATTCTGGACTGTTTTTTCCGGTTACTGCAACGCGGTCGCCCTTGCGAATGCCCTGTGAGTAAATCCAAGAAGCAAGCTTGTTGATTTGGGCTTTTGCCTCTGTATAAGTAAAAACAAGATGTTTTGGAGAGAAAGCTTCAAAGCACTTTCTTGATCCCCATCTAGCTTCTGTTATGTCAAACATCTGACCCAAGGTTGGCCAATCACCTTCAAAATACTTTCCTCTGTAGTTATCCAAGAAATCCCATGGAATTGGGTTATGTTTTTTGCCCATATTTTTATTCTCCATATAATTAATAGAATACAAACATTATGAATATATCAGAGTAGTAAAGTGTTTGCAATAGTTTTCTTGACGAGTTTTGAATTTATGTCAAATTAAAGTGAATTAAAGGGTTAAAGTTAAACTACTTCCAAGGTGGGTTGTCCAAGAGAACGTTAAAGAATGCTTTCACATTTTCTTCCATAGCCTTAGAGCCATACTCCAAGTTTTTGAAAAGATTGGCATCTCTGTGAAGAATTCTGTCCCAGCTCTCGTTCTCACTACCAGGAATAATAGGGCAAAACAACACCCCGTTCTCTTTAGCTGCTTCATAATCACCAGGAGCATCGCCAATCTTAAGAACGTGATCCTTATCATACCTACCTGTCATAGCAGTTTTAATGCATTGAGCTTTTGTACCAAGTTCTTGACCGGCAACCACGGTAACATAGTCTGTAAGGCCACAAGACTGCCATTCTCTGTAAAGAGCCTCGTGAGGAGTAGCAGAAACAACAACCACGTCAGCGAAGGTACCAAGATAGGACAAAGTAGCCTTAACACTTGGGAAAGGAACAATGCCATGAACAATACGCTCAATATTCTCGTCAACCTCTTTAGACCATCTAGCAGCAGTTTTAAGAACTTCTGGCATATTGGGGTTTTCTTTGGCATACTCTTCAATAGCAGCAGCACTGAGAACCTTAGTATTAGCAATCCACTCTTTTAACGGAGTAAGATCAGGCATTTTATAACCTCTAGAGATTACTTCAGGTCTCTGGTACAGTAGCTCCAGAGTGCGAACCAATGCAGGAAAGCGATTAGTTCCCCTACTTGAAGAATATAAATTGACAAATTCAGCACATTCTCTTGCGTATCTTGAAACACCCTGAAGGCCCCATACATTAACAGTTGCAGGACAGAAACATTCCTTGTGTTTAAGTTCCATGTTGTCAAAGACACAACCATCGGAGTCCACACAAACAAGAAAATCGTGCTTTTTTTCCATGTCTTTTAAAATATTGGCCATAAAAACCCCTCGAATTCCACCTTGAATTCCACCTTGATTCCTTTCAAAAAGACTCAAAAACTAAAGTCTAGTTTCCCAACGACCACACCAAACAAGGTCGTTGGCCTTGCCTTTGAACTCGCTCTTACCAATAACCTTTTCAATAGCAGCTCTAATGTACTCTCTAGTAGGAGCATAAGCATTGATGAAAGTTTTAAGCATAGGAACATCAATCAGATGGTTCGTGTAGTTCAAGGATACGCCAATTGTTGGGACCTCTCTAACAAACCAAGGAAGCTCGTTTGAATGAGAAGCAGACCACTTCACCCGCACGTTGTTTTCCTGGGCATAGCCCTTCATATTTATGAACATAAACACAACATCATACTTCTTCTTAAATTCTTCTACACTCTCAGTTTGTATAATGCGAAAACGGTTCATCACGTCCTGCTTTTCACACTCCATCTCATAGTAATCTGTATGGCAGGTGACCTCAAAACCGGCCCTCTCAAGCTCTTCCACCACAATCTTTTTGGTCTTATCTGTGCCATCCAAAAGCGAGATTGGAGCACTTTCAATGAAATATAATTTACACCGATTTTTCTTACTCACATCAACTGGAATAGCCTTCTGAGTATCTTTAACTAATGTGACAGCCTCATTTGCACACCAAGAAGCAACCTCATGATGCTCAGGACAGCCAACAATGCTAAGACCTTCTTTTGGAGGAAAAACAAGCTTGTTAAGACCAACCTTAGCCTTAAGCCCAAGAATCCTGTGAAGGGCATCGCTTAGACGTTCTTCAGTGATAATGCCAGACTTGTAACCATCCATCATGTAACCAAAATCTTCATCTGGAATATTAAAATAGAGGAAAAGATCACAACCGCTAGCAATAGCGCCAACAACCTGTTCACGCCTTGTAGCCATAGTAGAAAGACCAGCCATGTGGGAAGCATCCGTCATAACAAGACCATTGAAACCAAGCTTGTCACGTAGTAAATCTTGTAGAAGTTCAGGAGCAAGGGTTGCGGGTTTAATATCCTCATCCTTCATTCCAGGTCTAAGAAGTTTGCTGTAGGCAGGAAGACAAATATGCCCCACCATAACACTTTCAAGACCGGCGTCAAACAAAGCTTTGTACACTTTGCCATATGTTGCATCCCACTGCTCTACACTAGTATCGTTACAGCCCATAAGAAGATGCTGGTCACGTTCCTCAGAACCATCACCAGGAAAGTGCTTAGTACAACAGGCAATGCCACTTTCGTGCATACCTTTCATGTAAGCAGTTGCACAGGCAATAATTGTGTCAGGATCATCTCCAAAAGCTCTGGTATTAACAATGGTATTTCTCCAGTTAGAAAGAACATCTGAAACAGGAGCAAAAGACCAGTTACAACCAATAGCCTTAGCTTCTTTTCCTGCAACTTGGCCCATCTTATATGCAACTTCAGGACTAGAAGCAGCACAGGCGGCAGGAGTTGCAACTAACGTTCCTTCTTTAACTGCCCCATTTCCACCTGCTTCACAGTTAGCGGCAATCAAAATAGGAATTTTACTATTATCCTGATAATATTTGTTCTGATCATAGACTTCAGAAAGAGTACCACCCTGCCATCTAATAGCACTGATATGATATTTATTAATCATATTGTCATAGTGCTCTTTTGTATGAAGATAGTTCATGCCAATAAAAAGCTGTCCAATCTTCTCTTCTAATGTCATTTTTGCAATAGTATCTTCAACCCATTTGATTGCAGTATTGTCCAAACAAAAGGGTTTTGCCTTCAAATCAACCATAATAACTCCCTTAGAGGTTTTCAAAAACCTCATTAATGTACAAGAATCCTTCTTATGCCAAGGATAAGGCCTTTTTTCTTTCTAGTGCCTGAGCAATTCTAGCTTTTTCAGCTCTTTTCTTTTTAAGGAAATATCTGTTTGCAAGGAAAACCAAGAAGAGAACAAATAGAGTTTGGTTAACAACACTAGTATTTGCCTCAGATAACTCCATATGGGTAAGTCCGTAAGAAAATAGACTCAACGTTAATGATGCCACAATAACACCAGTAGACTGGTTAGATTTTTCACCAATGTAACCACCAAGCATCATTGCAAACATGTTAGAAACAACAGCACTGTTACTTGTAAAGCCCATAGTAGAACTCATTTGAGACTGGAATGCAGCATCAATAACACCAGCAATACAAACTAATCCACCGGCGAAGGTATAACAAAGAACAGCATGTTTAAAAATATTAATACCACTGTTACGAGCAATAAACTGTGAACCTTGAATGGCCTTCATCTCATAGCCAAACCTTGTTTTGTTCATAATAATTGACACAAAAATAGCAACAATAAGAACAATAATTATTGTAAAGGCTGTGCTAGTGAGAATTTCAGTCCCTGCAACACCAAACAAAACCAAACCTTTTCCATCAGATGCAATATAAGGGACACACTCCCAAACAAGTCCAAGTCCAACACCAAGAACCATTGGGGGAACTCTTGTGATGATAAAAGTCATGCCGGTTATAAAACCAAAGAACAAGCCCATCATAATGGAGAACACAAGGAGCCAGATCCCGGAAAGACCCAATTTCATTGCAATAAGTCCGCCAACAATAGTACCTGCAAGTCTTTGAGCTCCAAGAGAAAGGTCAAAACGTCCACAGGTTAGGTTAAACGAAAGAGCAAATGCAATTATTGCAGAAATTCCTGCATTTCTCACAAGTGTTTTTATATCCAAGAGAGAACCAAGCAAATGCCTACCCTTCACTGTGAAACACAGAATTTCCATAACAATGTACACAGCAACTGGAAAAGCAAGTGTAAATAACACATCTTTTACTTTTCTACTTTTCAACATGATTCCTCCAATTATTACCAACAATTTCTGAAGTTTTTATAAAATCAGCCGCTAGGGGTTGGTTTTACAAAAACCTCATTTGTTCAATATTTGTTCAATTTCATGGATTGGCTGAAACCAGCCAATCCACAAAAACAATACTTATTTAAGTTTTTCAGCAATGATGCCGTCAATGTTAGCAAGTTCAGATAGCTTTGCTTCAATGTCCTTATATGTGACAGAAGGATTTCTATCTACGCAAAGAGCTAAGAGATCATTTCCATCAAGAACATATGTTTCATGAGATGTATCGAGCTTACTAATATTCTCATATGTAGCAGCGTCTTTACAGAACCAAGGCTCAACCTTAAACAGAATTGTATGCCCGTCAGCCTTCATAGCGTCTGCATGACCTGTGAGAGCATTGTAAAGAATTACAGCACACATACCGTTCTGGATGTTAAGAGGATTGAGAACAGCAGCATTCAAAATAGAATCTCCGTACATATCCTTTGAAGAGAAACCTGTACTTGTCTGCTTTTCAATAGAAACTGTTCCAAGAACCTTTATGTTCTTACCTGTTGATTTTTCAACATCAGCAATTGCATTTGTAAATGAAGCATAGCTAAATACGGCTGCAAAAATGTCATATGGACCATTCTGAAGCTGTGTCTGTGCTGCTGTAATTGCAGAAGCAACCTGTAAACCAGGATAGATGTAAATCTTTACATTTGGATTGCCGGTTGAAACTTCACCAGGATTCTGGTTGTTGATAATCTCATCAATAGACTTATCATAAGTAAGACCATAAGTCTCTTGCATTGCATTAAGGATACCCTCAACAGTGTAGTAGTGAGAAGCAGCACCCTGTCCAATAGCACCACCAACTGCAGCACCAGAGAAAATGAAGATACTGTGTTCTTTACCATCTGACAAGAGAGATTTCATAGCTTCGCTGTAAGCTCTTCCCATACCTGATGCAGAAGCACCACAGTGACCCATGTTATGAGTAATTGTTGCAACATCTTCTGTTAAAGCTGAGTTTTGTGTAATGAACCAAATGCCCCACTCTTCAGCCTTTCTTGAACCCTGTCTTACAGCATCACTACTTGTTGAATAGTTAATAATTCCAACACAACCAGCAGCATAAGCCTGATCCATAAAGTCAACAAGAGCATTAACGTCATTAATTTTTTCTGAGAACATAAATTCCATGTTTAAAGCAGGTCCAACTTCTTCAGTGTAATACTTTTTCTGAATTTCCCATGTCTCACCTTCATGAATTGTAGCTACTCCAATCTTATATGGTGTAGCACCACCCTTAGATTCGGCACTAGCGTTAGCAAATACCATACCAACCGCCAATACAGATACGATTAATACAACTAGAATTTTTTTCATGATTAAATCTCCTTTTTAATGATGTAAATTCTATGCCTAAAAGAAATACTATATACTCATCAACCTTCTGGAGCAGGAAGCCCCTTTGGTCTTGTTTGAGCCGTACATACGAGGATAAGGAAGATTATTCCTCTTATTCCCTGAATAAAACTTGATGGAACACCTATCATAAGCAGCCCTTGGTTAAGAACATAAACAGTAACAGCACCAACCACTCCAGCAAAAGCAAATGAACGGCTACCACCAAATATGGACATACCACCAAGAACTAGGGCTAACATACAGTCCATGTTCAATGAAGAAAGGGTTTTACTTCCAATACTTGCAGATCTAACAATTACTAAAAGTGCACCTATACCACAACCAACTCCTGCAATAAGGAATGCAATTAACATATACTTGTTTTTGTTTATTCCTGTCTGTGCTGCACAAGTATTGTTTGTTCCAATAAATCTTAAAGATCTTCCAATATCGGTAAAATGAAAAATAATGATGCAAATAACAAAGTAAATGCCAAATGCAAAGTATGAAAAGTTAATATTGGTCAAATACTGAATCATTTCATATGGAAGTGAAACTGTAGAACCACCAAGAATTGACTCTGCCAATGCTGCAAGCAATGACATCATAACAATAGTAACAAACATTACCCTGACTTTTAGTACTGTACTTAAAAGAGCAGAAACTATCATTATTGCAGAACCAAGCAAAATGGCAACAGCAAACATTACAAACATGCTTCCAGTTGCATTATAAGCAAGACCTGCAATAATTGCGGTCAAAACTGTTGTAGCACCCATAGCAAGGTTCACGTTGTTGGTTGCAAAGATAAAGCAAGCGCCAGTTGAAACAGTAGCAACTATAAGTGCTTGTTGAGTTATAAGCTTTAGACTAGGAAGAGAAATAAATCTTCCACCTGTTGCTATTGCAAAGAAAACAACAAGAACTACGAGAAAGATTATTGGAAGTAATCTTACAAAAAGACGACTTTCAGTAAACTTTTTAAATGAGGCTTTTGCATTTTTATTATTTAATTTAACTGTATTTGTCATTTCCAGCCTCCTTAAATCATGTAATCAATTAATCTGTGCTCAGTAAGCTTTTCACTTCTGAAGGCCTCATGAGTAACTCTGCCGTCTTTCATAATTAAAACTCTGTCGCAAAGACCAATAAGTTCCTGCAACTCTTCTGAAATTAAAATTATCGATTTTCCTGCTTTCTTCATCTCATAGAAAAGCTTGTACATAGAGGCCTTGACTCCAACATCTATACCTCTAGTTGGACAGTCAAGAATAAGAATATCGGCATTAGAAGCAACCCATTTGCCAAAAACAACCTTCTGCTTGTTACCACCAGAAAGCGTATTTACTAGATAATGCTTACCAGCACACTTAATAGATAAATCCTGAATTTGCTTATCAACGTATGCGTTTTCTTTCTTTCCAGAAATCAAATTTGCAAACCATTTGTTTACTCTGTATCCAGTAGAAGCAATATTTTCAAAGATAGTGGCAGAAAGACCCAAAGATTCTGTATCTCTGTTTTTGGATACATAAGCCATTTTGTTTGCAATTGCATCCTCTGGACTTGTAACTTTTGCACCACGTGCTAAAACTTCACCATCAAGTACCTTTTCAATACCAAATACTGCTTTGCCCACATCATGCATTCCACAGTCTGAAAGACCACCAATACCTAAAATTTCACCCTTATGAAGTTCCAAAGTGAAGCACAAAAGCTTTTCTAAGGTTGTAATGCAATCTGCCTTTAAAACAACCTCATCAGAATAACCATCATTATCGTTTCTGTAGTAGTCTCCCTTAATTTCACGGCCAACCATCATTTTTCTGATAATATTTGGCTCGTATTGGGATTTTTCAAGAGTGCCAATGATTACACCATCACGCAAAACTGTAAGCATGTCGCACTGTGCCATCATTTCATCCAAGTCATGAGAAATAAACAATACGCACTTATTTTCTTTGCGCTGTCTATCCATAACCTTATACAAGAACTCTCTGCCCTCAAGAGAAAGAGCTGTTGAAGTTTCATCAACAATAAGAAGATCTGGTTTCCAGTAAAGACATTTAACAATCTCGATGATTTTGCGCATTTGCATATCAAGAAGACCGGTTCTGTCTGCAGCCTTAAACTCCTTAACTCCAAGTTCATTCAATAGCTGTTGTGCTGCAAGTGTCAATTTTTTCTTATCAACAAAAGGACCCTTGGAAAAAAGTTTCTCATGGCCTAAAAAGATATTCTCAGCAACAGTAATATTGTGAATTGTTCCAGATTCCTGAACTATCATCCCAATACCGTGTTCTTGAGCCTCCAACATAGTTTGTGGCTTCCAATCCTGCCCCTTATAAACCATGCTCCCCTGAGAAGCAGGTTGCATTCCTGCAATGATAGAAGAAACTGTAGACTTACCACTTCCGTTTTCTCCAATAAGCCCATAGACCTTCCCTCTTTCAAGAGAAAAAGAAACATCCTTCAGCGCAATAGTTACGCCAAAGTTCTTGTACATGTTTCTTACTTCAAGTAGCACTTCATGCCCAGTTGATTGCATAAGAAAGACCTCTCTTTTTCTCTTAAAGTCTAAAGCACCATATTTCTGCCGTAAATTGCATTTTTTTCATAAAATTATTGCAATTTTTGCTACTTTCAAGAAAAAATAAGACAGAAGGAAAAAAAGTATATGAGTTTTGACATTAGAAAAGGAAATTACTTATTCAAACACACAATAGACCTAGAACCAGACAACAACAGAGAAAACTTCAAGGAACACTACCATCCAAGCTATGAATTACTTTACTTCATAAGAGGAAAAGCAGACTTCACAATACGTCAACAAATTTACCATCTTCAAGCTCACAGCCTACTTCTGATTAAGCCTGGCGACTACCACAACATCATAATCAAAGAAATCTCACCCTACGAACGCATGGTCATTCGTTTCTCCCCAAGCAAAATCCCCGCAAGCCTCAACGCAAAACTCTCCACATGCCCCAACGTCTTTGAAATCAAGAACTCATTACTGGACCACGAATTTCTCTGCCTAGATAAATATGCCAATATCCTTGACCCCGAGATCAAAGAACAAATCTTTTTTTCAGAACTCATAATTATTCTTTCTCTCTTAACAAATTCCCACAATTTAGGGAAAAAAGAGGACAAAATCAACACTTCAGTTTCTAGAATTATTGAATGCATAGATTCAAATCTAGTAAACATTCAAACAATAGATGACATTTCATCAAAACTTAGAATGTCCCCATCTACAATTAACAAGGTATTTCTAAAACATATGCAAACACCAGTCATGAGTTATGTAAGAACACAAAAATGTATGCTTGCAAAGAACCTCATGATATCAGGAATTCCAGCAAATGAAGCGGCCCTACAATCAGGTTTTGAGTACTACTCAACCTTCTACAGGGCATACAAAAAAGTATTTGGTGTTGCACCAACAGAGTAAAACTCAAATAGACGTACGAATAGACACATGTCAAACAAATAACTAGAATACCCACAGCACAAGGAAAAAGGGGTCAATATGGAGTTTACTTCGTTCGAGCAGATTGTAAATTACATGGAGCATTTTACAAATCTGGAAAAAAAAACAAACCTCTACAGCGTGCGTACATATAGATTGGACCGCATGCAGGCATTAATGCAGGCCCTAGGCAATCCCCAAAACACATATAAAACAATTCATGTAGCAGGAAGCAAAGGCAAAGGCTCCACGGCAAGCTACATTGCAAGCGGACTTAAAGCGGCAGGCTACAAAGTTGGCCTTTACATGTCCCCACACGTCACAGATTACAGAGAACGCTTCACACTCTGTGGCCAATTTATTCAAGACAAGCTTCTTATAGCAACAGGAAATAGACTTCAACACCTGCTTGAAGGATTTAGATTTTGCGACCAGCTAGGTGAAAACGAACCAACAACATTTGAACTTTACACCGCTTTTGCTTTTCTCCTTTTCCACGAAATAGGTTGTCAATGGGCAGTAATTGAAACAGGACTTGGAGGTCGCTTAGACGCCACAAACATCCTCCTCCCCCAAGCCAGCGTTCTCACCCCAATTGAACTGGAACACACCGATATCCTAGGCTCCACCATCCAAAAAATCGCCACAGAAAAATCCAAAATCATCAAACCTGGCGTGATATCTTTCACCTCTTCCCAACAGCCCCATGCCCTTGAGGTTTTTAGAAATGAAGCACTTGCACAACATTCTAAGCTGTATGAATTTGATAAAGAAATAAAGAGCCTAGAGACATATTATAAGGACGGCAAACAGCATGTTGAAGTTGTCTTCCAAAATGGTTTTAAAACTAACTATAACCTATCAATGTGGGGATGCGTCCAAGCACAAAATAGTGCTCTTGCATTATTAGTACTCCAAACACTTGGAATGTACAAAAAAGAGCTCACAGAAAAAGCCCTTGAAGAAAACAAACTTCCCGGAAGACTTGAAAAGCTTAATTGGGTAAGAACACTTTACCTAGATGGTGCACATACTCAAAACAGCTTGGGACACTTATTAGAGACATTCAAAGAAATGTACCCTAGCGTAAAATCTAACGGAGTATGCATTTTTGGCTCTGTAAATGGAAAAAATCACAACGCAATGTGCAATGAAATCCTACAAAGTTTTGATAAAATCATTGTCTGTAGACCCGGAACTTTCAAAAAAAGTGACCCTCAAGCATTATATGACATGCTATGTGCAAAGAAATCTGAGGATCAAAAAATTTATTTAAGATGTGAAGCAAAAGATGCTTTAGAATTAGCTTGTAAGCTCACAAAAGAAGACGAACCAATACTTGCATGTGGCTCGTTTTATTTAGCTGGAGTAATAAAAGAAGCGCTAGAGAGGTTTTTTGCAAAATGATGTCGCTAAACTGGAAAGAAATGGAATTAATTATAAAAGAAGCTAATCTTGAAGGAAGCAAAATTCAGGCTGTCATTCAAAACTCCTTTCATTCTATTACTTGGGAGCTATATAATAGAGAGAAAGGAAGATATAGCTTTTATACCGAGATTGGCACACAATCTAGTAGAATCAACTTAATTTCTATAAATTCTAAACCTCAAAAAACAAAAAAACTTCAAAGGTTTGAACAATATGCCAGGAAAAACCTTGAAGGTTCCACTATTACAAAATGTTACCAAATGCCATATGACCGTGTTGTTATTTGGGATTTAGACAATCATGGTAGAAAGCTTAAAGTAATAATCAGGTTATACAGTGGTCCTGGTGCAAACATTATTGTCACAGATGAAAAATTAATAATACAAGACCTACTACTTAGAAGACCGGGCAGAGATGAAACCAGCAATAAAACTCTTGAACTTGAAACTAAAACAGAAGATGACAAACAATTTAATGTAAGAGCATATGATAGTTCTTCTTTTTCTTCTTTTAATGAATTCATAGAAAAAACTTTTTCTCAACAGCAATGTGAGGATCTAAGAACACAATTAGTTAAGCAGGTTGAAGCAAGACGCGACCATGAACTCTCAAGATTAAGTACATCTATCAAAGGCTCTGAGAAAACTATTGAAGCAAACAAAAACTATATTGAACTAAAAAAAGATGGTGATTTTCTTTCTGCAAATTCCTATCAAATAAAGAAAGGAATGGACAAGATTACCTTAGTTGATTGGTTATCTGACCCAACAGGAAATACATCTGTAACCTTACAGCTAGACAAAAGCTTAACACCTGGTGCAAACGTACAAGCATATTATGATAAATATCAAAAGGCAAAAGGAGCCTATGAAAATGCTTTGTTGGAGCTTGACAGGTTAAATACTGAATACGAACAAACAAGAACTCGTTACGAAAAAGCACTCATGAGTACTGATGATGAGATGGCTTGTATTCGCAGACTCAAGGCCATACTAGAGAAAAGCAGTGTTCAACAGCAAATTCAACAAGGACCAGGTATTAGATGCATAAGTGGAGGTTTCTTAATTCTTGCAGGTAGAAATGCAAAAGAAAACGATGAACTTTTGCGTCATTATGCAAAGGGCAATGATATGTGGCTCCACACCAGAGATTTTCCGGGTGGATATGTATTTATCAAATTCAGAAGAGACAAAACTATTCCTCTTGAAGTTCTTTTAGATGCCGCAAATATTGCTGTTTTATATTCCAAAGGAAAGAATTTGAAATTGGTAGATTTATATTACACTCAAGTCAAATATCTAAGAAGACCAAAGGAAGGAAAAACAGGTCTTATCCTTCCTACTAAGGAAAAGAATCTAACCATTAAGCCTGATCCACAAAGAATTGCTAGGCTTTTGCCAAAGGACAATCAATGAAAAACGCATGTGAAGGAGTCTTGTACCCACAAAATGCAGCATCAAGTATAAGACTAGAATCAGCAGTACAAAAGCCATATTCTATTCCACTTAAATGCAAGGATTGTCAAATTGAAGGAATTTTAGTTCCTCATTCAAGTTGGCAATACTGTAAAGATGAACTTGAAAGTGTTTTTACATATCTATCCCACAAAGACAACATAACTGATTGCAAAAATGTTTTTGTTCTTGCTCCAATACACAAAGGTCCAATAGTTCCAGATGAAAATAACAAAATATACAGTCCACAGGATGGAGTTTTAAAAGGATTGGACTGGAAAATATGGCTTGAGACCCCACAGAAGATAAAAGCCCACGTACAACAAAATGATGATGTGTGCACGGAAGAACACAGTCTTGAGATTATTGCACCATTTATTTATAAAATAATGCCACGTGCACGGGTATGTTATCTTTTGGCCACGGGGCAAACTGAAGAAATATATAAAATTACATCAATTATTGGACGATTTTATTCTAATTCCATTATATTCCTTAGTAGCAATAAAGAGACAAATTGCGCATATATGTGGAAAAGTTTAGAGGGTTAACCAGTGATTAGCTGTGACGATATTTTCAGACAAGAAGACATGCTTTGTATAGCATTTGCAGACTCCTCCATGGGGGTCAAAGGCTACGAAATGGCCATGGAACGGCCACCAGCAAAACTCTATAAAGATGGAAAGTTTGTTGATGTTCCTTGGCTTGGAATGAGACTTTTCAATGGCAAAAGATGTTTATGCTTTGATGAAAAACCATTTGAAGGACAAATCCCAATTCCTGCTTCTGAACTTCCAAAAAACCTTAGAAATAGAAGTTTTGAGCTACTTGGCAACCTAGCAGATGCACTTGAACTAATTGATAAAACTCCAGAATTAAATGGTTTTCTAGACTTCTCGTTTTCAAGTCTAGCTCTGTGTAGTTTTTACTTCTTGCCGGATAACAGTGTTTTTATTCTCTCTGGCAAAACAATGAATGTCATTGAATCTTTAATGACAGATATGCAAAGGTTCTCGGAGAAAGAAGCTTGGTACGTTCATAAACAAGTCAACAACTTTGGTAAGGCAAACTACCTATTTCAGTTGGTCTATTATTCACTAACAGGTATTAAACCATATGAACCAGATGACGTAAGGAGCACAGCTTACAAACCCATTCCAATTTCACTTTACTTTATTAACAGTCAGGGGAAATTACCAACAGAATGTGAGCAGTTTCTTAAAGATATTGACCATGTATTTAAAATGTCTAAAAAAGAGATGTACCGTGTAAGAGATCCTTACAAATACTTCAAAGAAAAGCTAGATAATGCAAAGAGAATCTCTACACCATCTTCTTATGTACAAACAAATTCCTTAAATTATAAGGAATACTTACTAAAGCTAAGCAAGAAGGCAAATAAAAATAACTTTCTGAGAAAAAGAGGAACACTTTTATCTGTAATTTTTGTTGTGGCAATTATAATTATTGCCATTGCTAGATACTACATTGGGCTTGCAGTGGCTCCACCAGAAACCGCCGGTTATTCTAAAGATGATATTGTAAGGTATTATTACAAAGCTCTAAATGAGCTAGATATAAGTGCTCTTGAGGATTCCCTTGCTAGAGGCTGTAAAAGTCCAGACAGTCAAGATGTAACAAACCTGTATGTTACAACAAAAACTAGACAAGCCTATGAGGGAATAAATTCTTTAGTAAATCCACAAGAGTGGCTTGATGAAGGAAAACCAGCAATCATTCAAAGTGGAACAATTTTTGGCGTTACAAACATTGAAATTGAAGACATCTCAGATACTGAAGTAAAAGCTACATTTGATTACTACTGTTCTTACTATGATGAAGAAGCAGAAGAAGAGACATATGACCCTTACAAGGAACAGGCTTCAACTCTAATTGCAAAATACAAGAAGGTTGTTATTTTCTCTTTTATAACAAAAAAAGACTGGCTTGAGATTTCAGAAATTAACGAAATAGAGAGTACCTTAGAAGAAGTGTATGAAGTACCTTACGAACAAAAAGATTCGTCTGTTTCAACCATGCTTCTAACAACATCTATATTTTGAGGATCAATCCAGTGAACATTAGAAAAGCTTCTGAAGAAAGTCATTTGTCGTTTGGCATAGTGGATAGAGTTCATAACAATTTCATTTGAGATTTCCTCTATCTCTTGGACCAACAATGAATCAAAAGCTTTTAAAGAAGAATCCTTATTGCCCTTCCAAACATGGTTTAGAAATTCTTTGTATCCAATACCCTGCATACTCTGCCAAGAAGGATTTGCTCCCATTTCAAGAAGACCTCTCATTTCACTCAGCATACCTTGTTCGAACATTATCTTCACTCTAAGGCCAATACGTTCTCTGAGTTCTTCTTTGTCTCTACAAAGCCCAATGCTTAAAACTTTCATGTCATTTCTTGGTGTATTTGGAAGCGCAAAACTTGAAAGTGGTTTTCCACTTGACTTATATACTTCAAGAGCTCTTGAAATTCTATAACCGTCATTTGGATTGATTTTTTGCCCAGAGACAGGATCTACAGTACACAAGTATTTGTGAGCCTCTTGTAGCCCAACATTCTTAACATAGTTTGCAATCTCTTCTCTTACAGAAGGGTCACTTTTTGGAGCCAATGAAAGACCATAAAGAAAATGTTTAAAATAAAAAGCTGTGCCACCGGAAACTACAGGAATTTTGTCCCTTCTCCAAATATTGGCACAAGCTTCATCTGCTAGATGAATAAAATTGGCAACATTGTAATTTTCCCAAGGCTCTAAAATATCAATAAGATGGTGAGGAATTTTTTTGATGGTAGAAGAATCGGCCTTTGCAGAGCCAATATCCAAGTGCTTGTAGACTTGCACGCTGTCTGCATTAACAACCTCTGAAAAATCAGAAAAGCAGTCACAAAGCAACTGCGTTTTCCCTACCGCTGTAGGTCCAAAGAGGAAGATTACTTTCCTGTTGTTATCACTCTGGCTTGGTGTATTCAACTTCGTCGTTGAGAACTTTCTCTAAAACCACAGAAACAATCTTCTCATGGTTATTCTCAAGTTCTTCTTCAGTTTCTTTATTTGCAGCCATGATTGCAGCCTCCTTGATGGCCACACATGTCATTTCATAAACATTTGCGTCTTTGTCAATAAGTGTATCAAGTGGAATGCTCAAGATGTTTCTCCTTGTCTAATTGTTTTAGTTCAATCAGCACAGTGTTGTGATTATAGTTTTTTTCAGTTTTTTTGTACAGTAGTTTGCAAAACCCCACTCCTTACCGGCCAATGTCACAATTTGCAAAAATTGCTTCATTTAGGTGTTCTGTTTAGGTGTTGTGTTTAGGTGTTTTGCCAAGTCAAAAACTCTAGAGAACGTTTTATTGTCTATTTAGGGCTTCAATGGTCTGCACAATTTCGTCCACAATACTTTCTGGGGTTCTTCCCTCTGTATCAATCACTAAATCAGCAGCCGAGGTGTTATCATTATCAATGCCATAAATTCTCTTATATCTAGCACTGTCATGGCCATCTCTACCCTGCGTCTGTTTTAAACGCTCCTCGTAAGAGCCACCCTCACGCTTTGTAATTCTCCTTGCACGCTCTTCATCAGAAGCCTTCAAATACACCTTTAGGTCAGCATCTTTAAGCATCCAAATTGCAAGCCTAGAACCCAAAATGCAATTATCCTTCTCCATGGCCATTTGAACCTGTCTATTGTCCAGTTCTTTGTCAATGTTGTCATCTTTTTCCGCAAGTGCACAAAAATCCCAGAATTCCATATTGCGCTCTTGTGCCATTTGTCTGAACGTGAAATTGATAAGATCATACCCCAAACGCTTGGCCAACATTGTAGACACTGTTGTGTTTCCACAGCCACTTTTTCCAGAAATTGCAATTCTCATTCTATGTTCCTCACCTGCTCCCTGATATTTTCAAGGCAGTCCTTCATATTCACTACCTGCAAGTTTACTTCCACCATTTGGCTTTTTGACCCAATGGTATTAATTTCTCTATTCATTTCTTGACTAAGAAAGTCCATACGTTTACCCACAGCCTCAGAAGAAGTTAACAGTTTCCTAAACTCTGCAATATGGGTTGTAAGCCTGACAGTTTCCTCGTTGATTGTAAACCTATTAAGCATAACAGCAACTTCAGTAAGGATTCTGTTCTCGTCATATTTTTGATCGCCAAGCATCTCGTGTATTCTATTTACAAGATTAGCCTTAATCATCTCGTCTAATTTAGAAACATTAGCCTTTACCACATTCAAAGAAGCCTCAAGACTATCAATCATTGCTGTCAAATCTCTGCAAGTAGCCTCACCCTCACGAATCTTAGCATCATTGAATTGTCGCATAACAGAAGCGCAACAACAGTCTAAACCTTCACGATAGCCTTCAATTTCATTGGCTTTTATGCTATTTAAGACATTTTCTTGAGAAATTATATCTGACATATTAACAACAACTTGTGCGCCTTTTTCCTGTGCAATATTCTGCACAGCCAAAATTGCATCCAAGTAAGAGTTAACCAAGTTTTCGTCTAATTGAATCTTTGCATTGCTCTTTAAGTTCTTAATTCTAACCAATAAATCAATGTGCCCACGCTGAGCATATTTCTTAATTGTTTCTGTAATCTCAGCTTCATATGGGCTCAAGACAGGAGGAGCATTATAGCTAATTTCTAAATACCTATTGTTGTAGCTCTTAAGCTCCATAATGAGAATATAAGAATCTGTCTGGTATTCAGCATACCCATATGCAGTCATGCTTTTCATTTTAGTTCCCCTATAGACTAAAAGAGCTGCCTTGTATATTGGCAGCTCCTTATTTCCAAAGCACTTAATCTAAACTACTTAGAAAGCTTTGCTTTGCACTGTTTGCAGACTTTCTTTGTCTCGCCGTCAACAGATGCTTCATAGATAACCTTGATTCCATCTCTCTTGCAAACAGGGCATTCGCCACGTCCTCTATTAACCTGTTCTCTAATACCTGTACCTCTATGTGCCTTTGACATATTGCCTCTCCTATATAATGTATTTCACTCTGCTGATTTTAGCCGTCATAAGCCTCTGTGTCAATAAAACCCTTTTAAAACCTAACAGTAAAGGAACCAGCCAAGCTAAAAGAATCTCCATTATCAAGGCCTCTATAAATAGAAATTGGTATATGAGCATTTGCATAAAACTCAACAGAACCAATTTGTGCTCCAAAGCCTATAGAATGAGTACCTAACTTAAAAGCCCTAAAGCTAGCCTGATAACCAGTTCTTAAATAAAAACCATAGTTTTTTGCAAGAACAAGAGCAGCCTCAACTCCGGCACTTAAAGCTCTTGTTTCATAAGTAAAAAGGTTTTTAATTTCAGCGCCAGCACTAAAATTAAACATGTTAAGTCTACCACGCTTTGAATACTCATTAGAGACATAATAAATGCCTATTCCTGTCTCCGATATAAAAGATTTCCAGCTAATTGTGGTTTTTGAGCCATTGTTATCTAAAATGTTATCGCATAGCAAACCAACGGAAAGCCCACCGGATTTAAACATAAGACCCAAATTAATCTGCAAAAATTCACTATCTAAAAGCCTGTCATACGAGGTCAAAAATGTTTGAGCAAAGAAATCAAAAACAGCAGTATTTCTATGAATAGGAACATTAGCCCTCTGCTTACTTGACCCACCAGAAATACCAATGCCGGCCGCAAAATTTCCATAGCCAGCAGAAAGATTTAACTTTATCTCAGATTTCTGATAGATATTGTAATACTTAACATCCTCTCCCTCTCCACTTCGCTCAACGTTGTAGTCAAATCCAATACTGAAAGAAATCATTTTCCCAATAAAGGCAGCATTTAACCCCGATGTTGGCAACGATGGAAATGTTTCACCACTATTAGGAACAAATGAATCCAAATACTGGCCATTAAGAACAAACAAATGATCTTCTTCAAAGAAATAAAGAGAAGCAGGATTTATCATTGTAGGGTGTCTAGAGTCGCTAACAGCAATACCTATTGACCCCATAGCCTCAAGACGAGCATCATCAAAATTGGCATAAATGGGGAGTAATACTGCAAAAAAGAGAACTAAAAGAACAAGTGTTCTTATGCGTTTCACCCCTTACTTTGTCTCCAATGCACGAGCTAACTGATCTGGACAGGAAGTATCGCGTGGGCCACAGTGAATACCCTTGAGGCGTTCAACTACATCTTGAGCATTCATACCCTTGCAAAGAGAAATAATTCCCTTGTGGTTACCATCACAACCACCTTCAAATTCAACTTTTTGAACAACGTCTTGATCGTCCAACTCTACCCTAATCTTTCTGGCACAAATGCCACTTGGTGTATATTCAATTGTTTTCATGCCTAAAATATAGCAGAAAAGCCCTTTGATATCCACACGATTTTACACCTAATGTGTTATAATTAAAGCATGGCTGAGCACAATGTTTTCTTCCATGTTGATCTAGATGCCTTTTTTGCCTCTGTTGAGCAACGAGACAATCCAGAATACAGAGGTAAGCCCCTCATAATTGGTGTGGTGGGTCCTAGATCTGTTGTCTCAACTTGCTCCTATGAGGCAAGAAAATATGGAGTTCACTCTGCCATGCCAAGTCTGCAGGCAAAAAAGCTTTGTCCAAATGGAATCTTTGTACCAGGAAACATGAATCTCTATTCAAAAGTCAGCCGTCAGGTAATGGCAATTCTTCACCAATATTCGCCAAACATGAGACAGTGCTCAATTGATGAAGCCAGTTTAGACATGACCGGTACTCAACGTCTTTTTGGGCCACCACGGGAGCTAGCAAAGACCATCAAACAGCGTGTAAAAGATGAAGTTGGAATAACCATGAGTATAGGCATTGCAACCACCCCTTTCATTGCAAAAATGGCAAGCGATTACAACAAGCCAGATGGCTTATGTGCAGTCTCTCCAGGAAAAGAACAGCTTTTCATAGATACAATTGGCCTTGAAAAGATTTGGGGCATTGGCAAAAGCGGAAAAGAAGTTTTAAAAACAAAAGGAATCCAAACCACACAACAAGCAAGAAGTTATTCTCTTGAGAGCTTACAAGGACTATTAGGAAATTCTTTTGGCGAATATTTATATAAGGCTTGTAGGGGCATTGACCCGGGAACAATGTCCCAAAAAGCCAAGACCCATTCAATTTCTTCTGAAACAACCTTTATTCAGGATATTGTTGATGAGGCATCATTACACCAGACTTTGCTAGGAATGAGCCACGAATTAATTGGAAGATCTCTTGATGAAGGAGTAATTGCACGAACCATTGGACTAAAACTTAGATGGGGAGATTTTAGAACTATTACTGTTCAGGCGTCTCCATACGAACCAATTCTCAATGCAGACAAAGTATACTCTATTGCCAAGCAACTGTTAGCTTCAAAGTGGAAACCGGGTCAAGGAATTAGACTTATTGGACTAGGTCTTTACAATACCTACAAGGGAGATACTCCAATACAAGATAGCCTTTTTTCTCAAGATGAACACAAAAAAAGAACCCTTGACAAAACCATTCATGAACTTGGAGCCAAGGGTTATTCTCTAAAACGAGCATCTGAGCTTAAGTCTAAAGACCAATAAAACTAACTAATCATTTTCAGCCATCTTAGCTTTTACAATCAAATCATGCTTAAGAGTTTTCAACTTCTGAGAGAGGGAGACTTTATAAATATGAGGATTTATAAAGCGCTTGTAGCTTTTGTGGAAATGAGAGAAATTCTCTTGTGCAAAATCCTGAATTTCTTTTAGAGGCTTCTTTTCCTTGATAAAAGTTCCATTTTCCATGACTTTAATCAAAAGTTTTTCACAAGAAGAGTATTTATCGGCCTTAAGCTGGAAGAAATCAGAATCGCTAAAAGGATGGAAGAACATGATATTCTCATCTGTTGAGTATTCTTCTTCATCAAGAGTAATTAAATCAGCAATTGCAAGACCGTCTGAATCATAGAATCTGTAAACCTGTTTAATGCCGGGGTTTGTTGTTTTTGCATAGGAATTGCTAATCTTCATTGTTGGTTGGAAAGTTCCATCAGGAAGTTGTTTTGCTGCCAGCTTATAAACCCCACCAAGTGCACTTTGAGTTCCACCTGTTACCAAGTAAGTTCCAACACCCCAAGAATTTATAGGGACTCCGTCGCTGACAAGTGTGCTGATAATCTGCTCTGTCAGGTCATTAGATACACAAATTGTAGCATCTTCAAGTCCTGCAGCGTCCAATCTTTGACGAACTTCTCTTGCTAGATAGGATAGGTCTCCTGAGTCAATTCTAACTCCAATCTTTAAGCCCTTTGCTTTCTGCTCAAGCCCAACAGTAATTGCATTTTCAATTCCGCTTCCAAGAGTGTCATAAGTATCAATTAAAAGGACGCAATTGGTAGGATAAATCTTTGCAAACTCTCTAAATGCTTCAAGCTCGTTATCGTAGGCCATAACCCAGCTGTGAGCCATTGTTCCACCTACAGGGATGCCAAAAACTTTACCTGCAATTGTATTACTTGTAAGTTTTGCACCGCCAATGTAGGCTGCTCGGCTTGCACTTAATGCTCCATCAAGACCTTGTGCTCTTCTCAGTCCAAATTCCATGACAGCTGTTCCCTTTGCTGCAGAACACACTCTCATGGCTTTTGTGGCAATAAGAGTTTGGAAGTTTATAGTATTAAGAAGCAAGCCTTCAATGAGCTGAGCATCCATAAGAGAAGTGTGAATACGTACTAAAGGTTCTCCAGGAAATACCGTTGTGCCTTCTTTCATTGCATAGATATCGCCATGAAATTTATAAGATGATAGATATTGAAGAAAACCTTCGTCAAACATGTTAAGAGATCTAAGATAAGCAATATCGCTCTTACTAAAATTAAGGCTCTCAAGCTGGGGAAGAAGCTCTCCAAGGCCTGCAAAGACTGCATAGCCGCCATCAAATGGATTTGTTCTGTAGAACATATCAAAGACTACTTGTGGATTTTCACCACTGAGGTAGTAGCCTTGCATCATTGTGAGTTCGTAAAAATCGGTTGTAAGAGCAGAAATATCCACAAAAAGTCTCCTTATCTTCTAATCTCGGTCCTGCCACCCATGTAAGGGACAAGAGCCTCAGGAATCTTTATGCTGCCATCTTCCTGCTGATAGTTCTCAAGGACAGCAACAATGGCTCTAGATAAGGCAACAGCTGTTCCGTTAAGCATGTGAACAAACTTTGTTTTACCATCGGTATCCTTAAATCTAACGTTGAGATTTCTGGACTGGTAATCTGTGCAGTTGGAGGTTGATGTTACCTCGCCGTACTCGCCATTATCCCCGCGTCCGGGCATCCAAGCTTCAATGTCAAACTTTCTGTAAGCAGGGGCTCCAAGGTCGCCGGTGCAGGTATCTACAACACGATACGCAAGTCCAAGTCCGCTGAAGATTTCTTCCTCAATTGACAAAAGCTCATCGTGCATAGCATCAGATTCCTCTGGAAGACAAACAATGAACATCTCAAGTTTTGAGAACTGGTGAACTCTGTACAAACCCTTGGAGTACTGGCCAGCTGCACCTGCCTCGCGTCTGAAGCAGTGAGAAAGTCCTGTCATCTTGATTGGCAAGGCTTCTTTTGCAAGCGTCATGCCTGAATAGTAACCACCAAGAGTAATCTCGGCCGTGCCAACCAGTGCGGTTCCTGTGCCCTCAACCGTGTAGATATTGCTTTCTGCCCCACGTGGATTGAAACCAATACCCTCAAGTATTTCTTCCTTGGCAACATCTGGAGTAATCATTGGTGTAAATCCATGCCTTAAAACAATGTTCATTGCGTAATTTTCAAGTGCCATCTGAAGTAATACGGCTTCATTCTTCAAATAATAGAACTTAGGTCCACTGACACGTGTTGCTGTGTCAAAATCAATGAGATCAAGCTTTTCACCAATTTGAACATGATCAAGTGGCTTAAAATTAAATACTGGTGGTTTGCCAACATATTTGATGGCGGTATTATCTTTATCTTCTTTTCCTACAGGTGCTTTTGGGTGAGCATAGTTTGGAATCTGACGTAATAGCGAGTTGTAATTCTTCTCTACTTCTTCAAGCTCAGACTCAACTCCTGTAATCTTTTCTTTTATGGTGCGTCCTTCTGCAATTAAGGCTTGTCGTGCTTCTGGATCAAGTTTGCCTTTCATTTTCATTGCATTCTCGTTTCTAGAAGCTCTAAGAACTTCTGCGTCATGCATAAGTACTGCCCTCTTGTCCTGAAGAGCAATTACCTCATCAACATCAACCTTCATGTTGCGGTTTTTGATGTTAGCTGCAATTTCATCACGTCTTGTCTTAAGTTCTCTGTAGTCAATCATTTTTTGATATCTCCTTAATCCCTGTGAAACCTACGCGAAATCCCCTCGTGCCGTACCACGTGCGGTATCAACGTGCAGTGTCCACGTGTGTTATCCACGTGCGGTGTCCACGTGTGGTATCCACGTGCGCAATAATACCCCCAATGGGCATTTATTTTCAACGGTAACCCATGGTAACTAATATAGAAAGTTCCTTTTCATCCAATATATATTCAAGACTCTTTAATTCTTTTAGGTCTTGACCAGTAAGAGAGGCTACAACTTGGAAAAGCCGTGCATTAGTAATGAGGTCTGTTTTTGCTTCATAAAATGCCTTGTAATTAGAAAAACGCACCGTTGGATACATTCCAAGTTCTTCTGTTTTTATAAATGCTTGCTTTACCTCTTCTAGGCTGGAATCAGCGTTGTAGGTGTCTAGCTCAAGGGCATAATATTTAAAGATATTTAGACTTTCATCATTGCATGGTGGAATCTCCAACACATTGTCTATAATGTGAGTATCCTCTATAAAAGCCGTAGTGCAACAAAAATAATCGTAATTAAAAACTCCAGTGGATTCATAGAGCGAAAGTGCACTTGTGATGTCAATGTGAGTCCAAGAGTCATTAATTTTAACAATATTCCATTCGTGTCCTAAATTAGAAGAGCCCAACAATCCCGAGCCCTGTTTAAGCTTACCATTTACTGCCACACAAGGAATTCCAAGACACTGAAGAATAAACTCAAAAGCTTTTGAGAAGGAGGCACACACTCCATTTCTTTTAACCATAACCGAGTACAAACTCTGGTCCATATTTGTCTTATCATATTGGCAATTCTCAATCATCCAAACAAAGAGTTTCCGCATTGTCTCGTAAGAAGGCTCAATGGTCCCTATGCTCTGAACTATCTCAATTAAAGCCTGCTCTATTTCCTTATTCGTCTGCTCAATCTCAGAGCGCGTCATGGCATATTCGAACTCTACATAATGACCCGATATTGTATTATTAACATAGCTAGTAACATAGGTAAAACTGTTACTCCAAAAGAGCTCAGGATGGTCTAAAAGTAAACAATCATATGCTTTTTTTAATGTTTCCTGCGAAAATGAGCCACAATTCCACTTTGAGACTAGCGTTGTAACACAATCAAACATTGCTTGATATGCAACCTGTTCAGGGCTTGAAAGCTGACTGTAATAATAGTTATCAACACTGATTTTAGTTTCTTCAGTCTCAGAGCAATAAACACTAAAAACCACGCCAAAGAGTAAGATAGATATAAGAAAAAAGAGATAAAGCTTACGCATCAGCCAGCCTCATTCTGCGTGCTCCTCATTCTGCGTGCTCCTCAAGTAACCCATGACTTTTAAGCCCCAGCCCTCCAAATTGTCTAAGCACTTCATAAACAGTAACCGCAACAGCATTTGAAAGATTCAAAGAGCGCCTTCCCTCAATCATAGGAATTCGTACACATCTATCCAAATTTGCTCTCAACAACTCTTCATCTAGGCCCCTACTTTCCCTTCCAAAGCAAAGCCAAACCTCATCATTTTCATCTTTTCTAGCCGGAAAATTTGTCTCCCACAGAGAGTGTCCACCCTTCTGAGATAAGAAAAACATACCGTCCTTGGCACAACCATTTGCCCCATGAAATTCAAAAAACTGTTTGTCATTTTCATATTGATAAATCTCAAGCCCTTGCCAATAATCAAGTCCAGCTCTTCTCAAATGCTTCTCATCCAATGAAAAACCAAGTGGATGTATCAAATGCAGGGCACAGCTTGTAGCACTACAAGTACGAGCAATATTCCCAGTATTTTGAGGAATCTCGGGTTGAAACAAAACAATATTTATCTTCATTGTTGCTGATAATATCATTTTGAGTTTCTTTTTGCAAAATCCCTTCAATCCTTTTAAACATCAACATTGCCAAATAATACTTTTGTTTGTACTATATCAGCGTGGACCAGAAATATCAGATAATTAGCAGAAAGCAAGATATAGGAAGACTCATTAATCAGCTACACAGGGAAGAATTTCTTGCTGTAGGTATAATGGATACAGGCACAAAAGAAGACCTCATTGAATCTATCACTTGGTTTAGCCACAACTTCAACTACTGCCTTCACGTTATAACACAATCAGAAAGAATGACGCAGGACCTCATCCAGGCCAATTTCCCAGACATCACATTCATTGTCTTCCCTAAATCTCCATCTCTTGCAGAACGCATCAATGCTTTTGCCAACGTCTGCATGACAACTTATTTCATTGTCACACAAAGCAATACATCTTTCATGTCTTTTGATTGGAAACCCATAGAGGCCAAGCTAAAAGACGAGGCCCACCCCGCAGTAATTTGCCCCTGGATTTTCAACAAGAGCAACGAAAAAATCCCCACCGTCAGAGCCCCAAAGCTCAACGGCAAAGAAGTAGACCCCTTAAGTTTCATGCCACGCACAGAATGCGACAGCACACTCTATCCTTTCCTTGGTCTAGGCATTTACGACCGCGCCCTCTTCCAGCGCCTCAGGGGCTACGATAACAACATCTCGGGAACCTACTGGCAGACGCTAGACTTTGGTGTACGCTGTTGGTTGTTTGGATACCCTGTCTACACTATGCCATACATGTCTGTTCTCTTCTATGGCATGCAATTCCTCATTGAGGACCGCACCGAGTTTGATGGCGTAGACCGGTTCTACACCAAAAACCTCACCGTCAAGCAATCCAAAGGTCGCAACTACATCAAAAAGGGCTACAAGACCAGTGGCAGAGTTCTTACAGAAGAGGTCAAGCCTCGCCTTGCACTCTACAAGACCGATTTCCAAAGCCTCTGCGACTCTTGGAAAAACCCTTCTTAAGAGGTTTTTGCAAAACCTCAATTATTTCAAATACTGCTCTATTAATGCGTCCACATAATCTGTGGATAGTGGGCTTTTAGAAGTTTCAAACGTGACTATTAAGTTCTTGCCAGGAAATGCGTTTCCTCTTGCGTACAACTCCAATTTTTCCTTTGACCTCGTAGCGTAATCGGGATCATCAAGCATTCCAAGATGTTCCCAGGCATAAGTTTTAAGCGTGCGTGTATTGAGGACAAGGAAATCGGGATAAAGCGTGGTGAATTTGAGGTCAACTGGATATTCGTAGTGATATGGGACTCCTGCGAGATTTAAGCGGTCTGCAATGATAATCTCGCTCTTGGATCTAACGCGCTCTCCCTTTGCGGTGCTGTATGGAAGATCTGGGGGAAGATTAAGACTACTGTAAGATTTATTCTGCCATTCTTTGATGTAGCCCTCATGCGTAATTATGTTTTGCTTTACAAATTGCTTGATCTCGCTTGGCAAATCATCGTACACAGATTTCACCTGAGTCTTATTACTTGGAGATTCGAGGATCTTAAGGCATTTTTGATACGAAACCTGTAGGTTTTTGAGAATCTTGAGGAGCTCGGTGTCGTAGCGCTTCTGGGATAGAGCTTTTATTGTGTCAAGTTTGGATTGGCCAAGATATTCGTACTTGCTAGTGCCAGTGATATATCTTGCAAATCTCTTTTTTCCATGGTTTAACTTTATTTCCAGCTTTCCTGGCTCTGCTTTTGCAAGTTTTGCCTCAAGCTCAGAAATTTGCCTCTCAATTGCTGCCTTTTTTTGCTTTATTAAACTGATAATTTGCTTCATGAGACAATTGTATACTAAAAACGAGTGTTTTTAAAAAAAATAGTAGAAATTTTCTGCTAAAATTTTCAAAACAGGCCAAAATTAGTAGACACGAAACGTTTTCGCCACAAAGAAAGGGGCAAAACAACGAAAAAAGGTTTGACTTAAAGGTTTTTGCAGCCTGCCTTAGACCAAAACGGCCACGTCAAGGGCAATTTGGGCCAAGTTGTCGTTCATTGAACGACTGCGTTTGCCCAAGGAGCCAGAGTCCCAGGAAGAGCCTTCAAATAGATCAGCTGGGAAAAGCATTTGATAACAGGCGGCTCCTCTATATTGGGAGACTGCCATGGTTGCAGCACATTCCATCTCAACCGCAAGACAGCCCTGCTCTTTCATGAGTTTAACAGCTGAAGGGGTCTCTCTATAAAGGGCATCATTTGTCCAAACTTTACCACAGATATTAGGAACGCCCAGCGTATCTAAGATAGCTGAGGTTTCAGTAGCGGTCTTCACTTTAATCCAAGGGGTATCGTGTGGAGCGTAATGCCAACTTGTGCCTTCATCTCTGTATGCATAAGTAGGTACAATTATTTTACCTTGCGTAGCTGATGATAACGAGCCACAAGTTCCAATACACACAAAACGTTTTACCCCACGAGCAAAATACTCTTCAATAAAGCCAGCTACAACAGGGGACCCATAAGGCAGAAGGATACAAGCAAGGTCACGACCTTTGTACTTAAAGCCGTACACTGGGCAGCGCACCCCGCATTTGAAGGTTGAGAGGGTTGTACACTTGAATTGATCTTTTAATGCGCTAAATAGACTAAACGACCACATGATAATAACGGTATCAGGTATATTATTGGGCTCACTAACAATTGAACGAGGTTTGAGCATCTCTTCTTCATCAAAGTATGGCAACATAAATCCCTCCCAAAATATCCCCACTCAAGGGAAGCTAACTCAAATACACTTTATCCACATGGGAAAAAGATATATATTTATAATTATGATAGAAAAACTTAAAGATATTCAATTCATTACATTACCCGGCGACAGAAAAATTGGTGATACAGTGCTCAAATCCAGCACCCCTCTTCCCGTACAATTTCAAGCGGGACAGAAGCCAGAAGACATTGATTTTAACAGCATAGTAGCTGGCTTAATTAAAGTACTTGCATGGAATCCAGATAACAAAGACATTGACTACTATAGAGACATACTTCTCAGCCTGCAGCCCAACGTAGCCCAAGAACTAAACCTCGCAGCTATCTCCAAAAGCAAAAAAAAGGAATTTGAATTTGCACAAGAGCTCATGCTTGCGGTCAAAAACATCACAAAAGCGCCAGAAAGCTACATCAATCTTGCAGTCTTATACGCCCAAATGACAGTTGAACTACACAACAAGGCCAATCACGTTAAGGCCGATATGTATGACGATAAAATCATTCAGGTTCTCAATGAATGCATTAAAACCTACCCTAACTATGCTCCAGCATATAGCGAGATATCTGCATTTCACATGAGACATGGCGATATTGAAAGCGCTCGCGACAACATTGCACGTTATGTAAAACTAGAAAAAGACGAAAAAAAGCGCAAACAGGCAGAAAAAACTTTGGCAAACTTCAATAAAATGTTAGATTCCAAGGACCAAATTCTCTATGCGTATGACAAAATGATGATGGGTTGTGCAGACGAGGCCATCACCGCAATCAACAAATACTTAGCAAGCGGAGAAAAGTCTTGGGAAGCATACTTCATCAGAGGATGGGCAAAGAGAACCCTTGAAGACTACGAAGAAGCACAAAAAGACCTCCTTGAAAGCCTAAGACTTGAGTCCAATAATGCAGAAGTCTATAACGAGTTATCAATCTGCGCCCGTGAGCATGGTGATCTTGAACTTGCAAAGAACTATTTACAGATTGCAGTAGACTTAGATGAAGACGATATTGTTTACAAAGTAAATCTGGCCTTCTTACATCTTTCAGATGATGAATTTACAGAAAGTAGAGAACTTCTTGAAAAAGCAAGAACAATTGACCCAGAAGATCCTCAACTCAAATTCTTGATCCAGGAATATGAAAGAAAAACTGGAGATAAAATTGGTGAAGTCATTAATGAAGAAGTCTATACAGACGAACAATTTGACGAACTACATAAAAAGGAAAAAGAAGAAAATAAATTTCACATAGAAATTTGAAAGAGGATTAAAATGCATGAAGAAATAATATGCAAAACTGAAGACAATATGGTAACTTTGGGTAAAAGAATTGGAGAAATAGCAAAACCAGGAATGGTGATTTCCTTAAGAGGAAGCCTAGGAGCAGGAAAAACGGTTTTTGCTAGAGGAGTTGCCAGAAGTCTAGGCATAGAAGAAGCAATTGTAAGCCCTACTTTCACCCTAGTCCAAGAGTATGATGGAAGACTTCCATTGTATCACATGGATCTTTACAGAATCACTTCACAAGAAGATTTTGAAATGATTGGAGGGGAAGACATGCTCTACTCCAATGGCGTATGTCTCATAGAATGGAGCGAAATCATCAATGAAATGCTTCCAAAGGGTACTATTTTTATAAACATTACTGTTAATCCGGACCAAAGTAGAACGGTGAAAATAGACAGAAAATAAAGTATACAGAGGTTTTTACAAAAATCTCTACAGGGAGACAAATAAAAATGAATATTCTTGTTACAGATACCTCTTCACAAGCACTTACCGTTGCAATTTACACAGATTCTTTTTCAGAAATAAGAAGAACACAAGGGAAAAGCGTTCAACACTCAGAAAAACTCGTGCCAACAGTTGTTGAGCTTTGCAAAGATGCAAACATTGATACAAAGGATGTAGATTTATTGATGTGCACTAGAGGCCCAGGTTCTTTCACTGGTCTTAGAATTGGAATGGCGGCCTTTAAGGGTATGGCTTTTGCGCTGAACAAACCAATTGTTTCAGTTTCAACTCTTGAAGCATATGCTTCTTGTTCAGATGGATTTGATGGTGCAATTGTCTCTGCTATTAATGCAAAGAAACAACGCTGGTATTTAGCCGCCTTTGAGCAAACCGTAGATACAAACGGAAACAAAACCACTATAAGACTAACTGAAGATATAGATGGAACAGAGACAGACTTAGTCTCCGCGTTAAAAAAATACAGCAAAATTCAGGTTGTTGGGCCTGATGCAAAGACCTTTGCTGAGATACTTAAAAACTTATATTCAATGTCCTCTGAACTGGGTTATAAGCAAATTTTTGCTAATACAATGGCAAATGAGGCCATTGCTAATGCAATTTTAGAACTAGGACTTAAACAGTATGAAACCAAGGGTGGCGACGATATTGGACAAGGGCCTGTATATCTAAGAAAGAGCGATGCTGAACTTGCGTTGGAAGAGAAAAACAAGGAGAATACAACCAATGACTAAAAACCACGAGGTAATAATAATAGGTGGCGGTCCAGCTGGACTTGCATGTGGACAGTACAGTGCTAGGGCTGGACGCGATACCGTAATAATTGAAGAACTCTCCACTGGTGGTCAGGCAATGATTATTGATGAGATTGAAAACTATCCTGGTCTTGGCAAAGTAAGTGGTTTTGAGTTGGCCCAGAAATTTGAGTCTCAGGCAGAAGCCTTTGGTTGTATTACAGTCTATGCATCTGTTTCTGAAATTAAGGTTCAAGAAAATGGCACTTTTGTTGTAAAAACCAGTGATGGTGATTACGAGGCTAAAGCGGTTGTGCTTGCTACAGGAGCAAAACACAAAAATCTTGGTGTTCCAGGAGAATTAGAGCTTACGGGCCATGGTGTCAGTTATTGTGCCACCTGCGACGGTCCCTTTTTCAGGAACAAGAAGATCCTTGTTTGTGGAGGCGGAGACAGTGCATGTCAAGAAGCAATGTATCTTGCAAAACTCAGCTCAGATATCACAGTTTGTCATAGAAGGGATAAATTCCGTGCTCAGGCTTCAATTGTTGATGCTATGAAAAAAACAGCAGGAATCAAGACTCTTATGAACACTGTTGTTGTTTCAATCAATGGAGAAAACAATAAGGTTAAGTCCGTAACATTTCAGAACAAGGAAACTGGAGCACAGTTTACGGAAGATTATGATGGAGTTTTTGTTTTTGTTGGTAATAGTCCACAAAACCAGTTGGTGCCTTTCTGCGATAAAGATGAATCTGGATATGTCAAGACAAACAAAGAAATGATGACAAATGTTCCCGGCTTGTTTGCAATTGGAGATGTAAGAGATACTCCATTTAGGCAAATTGTTACAGCAGCAGCAGATGGTGCAGTGGCAGCTCATTATGTCAGCGAGTATATAGACAAGTTGTGTTAAATTTTACTCACGCTTTATCCGCGCTAAAATTCCACTTCAACACCAGGACTTCAACACTAGAGAAGCTATGTTAAATTTTATTCGCGCTAAAATTCCACTTCAACACTAGAGAAGTTGTGTTAAATTTTATTCGCGCTAAAATTTAACACAACTTCGACCCCTCGGGTAAAGTGGATTTGAACCACCGACCCCTTGGTCCCGAACCAAGTGCGCTAGCCCCTGCGCTACTACCCGAAAAACGCAATGCGAAAAACCGCATTTTTGCCCTTGAACTATAGGGTTTTTAATTTGGCCTGTCAATGCTGGCTAGAAGTTAGTTTTGATTGACACTACACACAATATGATGATATCTTTGTATGGAGTGTCCATCTTTGGACTACATTAGAAAACTATACTAATTTTATAAAGAGGTCTTCCATGGCAGATAAGAATGTCCCTTCAGAAGAAGTAAAAAAAGAAGAAAAAAACACAACACTGAAGGTAATGGAAACAAAACCCAAAAAGGCTAAGAAAGATAGTGAACCTTGGACAGCAAAAAGAATTATCACTACCGTTATTATTGCAATTCTTGCACTTTTGATGATTGGAGGCCTTTACTACATCATCATTATGATTTCTCAGAGCAAGAGTGAAGATTCTAATGCTTGGGGATACTACAACGGAAAAGCAATCAAAATTGAGACAAACAACGTATTCTACAATACGCTGATGAATGATAGTAGCTTCCAGACAGCTTATCTTAGCAATGACTATTCAACAATGATGCAAAGCTACTACTCTGCTTATCAGCAGCAGGTTATTTTCACAGCAATATCGGAAGATGCTCAGGCAGCAAAGATTGCCGCACCTCAAGAGCTGGTTAACGAGTTAATCATTTCTACCGGTGTTTATAACGATTCTGATGGAAACTTCAGTGAAGAAGTCTACAAATCAACAGCAGAGTCATCAAGAATTCTTGTCAATTCTTATTACACAAGCATCTATCCTTATCAGGTAGTTCTTTCAGACTATAGCTCAGCAATTGTTTCTGATGCAGAAAGGAATTTTGTCTCTCAAATGGCTGGCAAGTCTAGATCTTTTGAATACTTTGTTGTTGACTACAACGCTTATCCAAATGATTTGGCAGCAGAATACGGAAAGGCAAATGAAGATCTCTTTAAGAGTGTAAGCCTTTCAATGATTTCAAATTCAGATAAAGAAAAAATCAATCAAGCATATGCAGATCTTAATTCAGGTTTAGCATGGACCGATGAAGTTAGCCTCTACTCTACAGATTCCTATGCTTCAGAGGGTGGCGTAGCTGGTGAAATTAGATTGTATGCTCTTGCAACAACACTTTCTGATTCTGCTGATCTTGACAAGATTGTTGCTCTTGAAATGGGAAGCTATTCAGAACCAATTCAAACAACTACTGGTTGGGCAATTTACAAAGTTGACTCAAAGATTGTTCCTGCTGACTTCACTGACGAAGATACTCTTACAGATGTTAAGTCTTACATCAACAGCAACGAAGAAGAAACAATTACTGCTTATATTGAATCACAGATTTCTACAATTGCAGAACTTGCACAGACAGATTTTGAGGCTGCTGCTGAATCTTGCAATGCTGAAATACAAACAGTTTCTTCTGTGTCTAACAATATTGGAGATAGCCAGTATCTCCTTGGTATTGAGTATTATGACACCAATGGCTATCTTGCTACCGCTACTGAAGATGAAAGCATTTCAAGAGAACTCTTCACAGCTGAGGTAGGTTATGTAACTGGTGCAATCACAAGTAACAGCAAGTATATGATTGCTAAGGTCACAGAAGTTAATGATCAGGATGCTTCAATGTCATCTCTTATCAGTGCCTACTACAACTACTATGCGTCTTCACAGGTAGTAAACGACAAGTTCTATGCAATCCTTCTTAGTGACAAGTTCACTGACAACTTCTATGTTCAGTTCTGGACACAGCTTTTCTCCTCCAGCACAACAACGAACTAAGAATAAAGAATGGATAGCAGAAACCACGAAGTTACTCAATACTAAAACCGCCCTCCCAATGCGTTTTGATGTAGTCACAGTATCGTTTTAATCTGGTTCTAATTGTTTGAGTGCTGACTCCGTATTTTTTAGCCATCTCGCAAATTGTGCCACCATTAGACCACTGAAGAGCCAATTCTCGTATATCAATAGAATCGTCACGTAAGTGCCAATGGTTGGCTCCAGTACGCAAAGTAAATGTCCTCCCACAATTTGTACAAACGTACCTAGGAATTTTCTTATGTTGCTTAGTTTCATAGTAGCCATGGCTTTTATACCACCTGTACTCTTTAGGTAAATTTTGCTTGTGATGCCATTTACACAAAGTATTAGGACATACTCCCTTTTTCAGAATCTCGTTCATAGCAGTTTCTCCTTTTGACGAACTCTACTATTAAGTTCAAACAAAAAGTGCAAAACCACTGCTTTTTCTTTTTCAAGACACTTGAAGAAGAGCACTACTGTATAGTATAAACTTGAACTTGGAAACTATAGAAATGCAGAATATACAAGAATTTATTGACTTAGGCCTCTCAGAAAAAAGTATTGAGGCAATTGAAAAAAAGGGCTTTGAACATCCAACAGAAATTCAAAAAAGATGTATCCCAATTTTACTAAAAGAAAAAAAAGATTTAATTGGACAAGCACAGACAGGAACAGGAAAAACCGCAACATTTGCTCTTCCAATTTTGGAGAAACTGGACACCTGGCAAGGCAAAAAAAATCAACATACAACAAGAGCTTTAGTTTTGGTTCCAACAAGAGAGCTTTGTATTCAGGTTTGCGATGAAATAAAAAGCCTTGGAGAAAACAGAAATATTCGGACCATCGCCATTTATGGTGGTGCATCCTATAATCTTCAATTCAAAGGACTCAAAGAAGGTGCTGATGTAATTGTAGGCACCCCGGGAAGAATTCAAGACCATCTTGAGAGGGAAACACTAAAACTTGATTCCATTAAATTTTGCATACTTGATGAAGCCGATGAAATGTTCAACATGGGTTTTATAGAGGATATTGAAAAAATTCTAGCTAAAATGCCTACAGATAAACAAATGCTATGTTTTTCTGCCACCATGCCAGAGCCAATTAAGAAGCTTGCCCAGAACTTTATGAAAGACTACGAGGTGGTCAAGGTTCAAACCCAAGACATGACAAGCACACTAACTAGGCAAGTCTACTATGAACTTTTTGAAGAGGATAAATTTGAAGCACTTTGCCGTACAATTGACATGGCCCCCAATTTTTACGGTCTTGTGTTTTGCAAAACAAAAATACAGTGCGATGAAATAGGCTCAAAACTCATCTCTGCTGGCTACAATGCAGAAGTCCTCCACGGAGACCTCAGCCAAGTACAACGCGAACTAATCATCCATAAAATGCGTGAGCACAGAATTAGCATTCTAGTAGCCACAGACGTAGCTGCACGTGGTCTAGACATCCCAGACATGACCCATGTTGTCAACTACAGCCTCCCAGATGAGCCAGAAAGCTACATCCACCGTGTAGGTCGCACCGGCAGAGCAGGCAAAGAAGGTCTAGCTGTCACATTCGTCACACCACGCGAATTCAGAAAGCTAGCCTTCATCAAACGCATTGCCAAGTCCGATATTGTTAAGGTCCGCATCCCAACAATAGAAGAGCTCATGGCTCAAAAACGTAAGATGCTTCAAACAGATCTTTATGACAACATCAAAAATGCAGAAAATGGGTTGTATGAAGATTCTCTCTATTCAATGGCAAAAAAACTCTGCTCAGAGCATCATCCAACAAATGTAATAACAGCCCTTCTTGCAGAACGCTATGGAAATTCTTTAGATAAGAGCAAATATCAGGACATTGAAGATCTATATGACAGAGAAAAACCTAGGGAAAGACGTAGGGTAAGAACGCCAAGAACGCAAAGAACAACCAGATCAAACACAGGTAAAAAGCGCGGCAGAGCAAACAAGAGTAGATTTAAGAGCTAAATATGATATTGGTCATCATACATATCACTGAGGATGGCCTTAAAAATAGACTCGGAATCTTTAAGAATTTTTGAACCTCTAGTGATTTTGCAAAGACTTACTTCCATTTCTTGTGCAATGCGCCTTTGCGGTTTACCTTTGTATAGCTCCTTCATGATATACCAACGCTTAGCGATATCGGTGATTTCAGTTGAGGAAAAGAGTTCTTCAAAGAGTTTACGCATGCTTTGTTTGTCGGTAGTACGGGCAAAAATATCAATCAATTCTTGAAGATTGTCATCCATCAAAAAACCTCCGTTTCTTATAATAAAGGTGCAACAAGTTTAGCAACTTGACCTGTTAGTTTCATTAGCCAAGAACGTTTTTTTACAGATGACAGCGTAACTTCTTCGCATAGCTCAAAGGTTTCAAGAAAATCGGTCTTAACGGAAGAGACCATGCTGCCACCATAAAACACGGAGCCACTTTCAAAGTGCAAGAAGAATGACCTGAAGTCCATGTTGGTGGTGCCAACTATTGCACGCTGGTCATCGCTTACAAACATCTTGGAGTGGATAAAGCCGGGAATATATTCAAAAATGCGGACACCATTAGAAAGTAGTTGTGGGTAGTTTGCCTTAGTTAGAGCATTCACAATTTTCTTGTCTGGGATGGCTGGAGTGATGATGCGGACATCTACGCCAGATTGTGCTGCAAGAATTAGGGCGTTAATCATTGCAGTATCAAGAATTAGATATGGTGTACTAATCCAAACGTATTTCTTTGCTATATTGAGTACATGAATATAGGCATTTTCTGCAACGTTAAAATCGTCAAGAGGGCTATCTCCAAAACTTTGAATAACGCCGTCATTGCTCCTTTTTTCAGTGGGATAGTACAAAGAAAAGTCTTCAACGAAATATTTTTTTGGTGCAGCAAACAACCAAAGTTGCAAGAACATGAAAGTATAATTCCAAACTCCACTACCTCGTAGGATAAAAGCATTATCCTTCCAATGTCCAAAGCGAATTTTGCGATTTATGTATTCATCGGCAATATTAATGCCACCACTGATTGCTGTATTTCCGTCAATAATACAGACTTTTCTATGGTCTCTGTAATTTAATCTTGGGTTCAATCGTGGCCTAACAGGGTTAAATGCCACTGCTTTTATGCCATATTTACGCAATTGAAGGTAGTATTTATACGGAAGAGTACCAATGCTACCCATGTCATCATACATGAGTCTAACATCAACACCCTGAGAGACCTTATCCTTTAGAATTTGTAGAACACTATCCCAAAAATCGCCTTCCGCATAAATAAAATACTCAAGAAAGATGAACTTCTTGGCTTTTTTAAGTTCC
Source organism: Selenomonadaceae bacterium (assembly GCA_963621975.1). Taxonomy (GTDB): domain Bacteria; phylum Spirochaetota; class Spirochaetia; order Sphaerochaetales; family Sphaerochaetaceae; genus UBA9732. The sequence continues at coordinate 15,711 of CAVFGI010000005.1, read as the reverse complement.
TCAAGCATTACAGGATAGCAATAATCGCCAAGAGAATAATAGGTAACTTCTGTTGATGTTGATGGAACACTGCCAGTTAGGTGAGTCAAATAATGTTGAAGCCTAATATCTTCTAATTGGATTTCAGTTAATCCTGATACGTTCTCTGGAACTTCTGTGACTACCAAATCTTTGGGATCATCACTGGGATCATCACTGAACTCTCCAATTTTGTGTTCTTTCATTAACTCTTGATAGTTTTTGATTTTCCTTTTTTCCCATCTACCTCTCTTTTTGTTTCCAAAAATAAGATACATAAAACAGCCAAAGATTGGAAAAACGGAGATTAAAAGAATCCAAGAAAGTTTATACTCGGGGGCGTCGTTTCTAGTAAAGATGGCAAAAGAAACAACAAACCCCAAAAAAAAGTTAAAAACGGAAAGACCAAAGGAACTCTCTGCGTACTTTAATGTGAAAAAAATGATGATTATTTGTATTAAGAAAAAGAGGATGGTCCATGCCATTCTGCCTGTAATAAATTTTAAAAACTTACGCATCAGAATTAAAACTCCGCAGCTCCCTTAAATTGACTTACATATAGATTGTAATAAAAACTTCTTTTTGCCAAGAGTTCGTTGTGTTTTCCTTGTTCAACAATATTTCCCTTATCTATTACCAGAATAAGACTTGCATCTCTTATTGTAGATAGTCTATGTGCAATAATGAAGCTAGTTCTACCTTCCATAAGATTTATCATAGCTTGCTGAACAAGACGCTCTGTTCTTGTATCAACATTACTAGTAGCCTCATCTAAAATAAGAATACGAGGATTACTCATAAATGCTCTGGCAATAGTAATAAGCTGTTTCTCTCCTTGACTAATGTTACTGGCTTCTTCGTTGATTTTAAACTCATATCCACCAGGAAGCGTCTCAATAAAATGGTCTGCACATGCAAGCTGGGCACAGCGTTTTACCTTGTTCATATCCACTTCTCCGGTTCCCGCTCCATAGGCGATATTTTCAGCAATAGTACCCTCAAACAACCACGTGTCTTGTAAAACCATACCAAACTGGTCTCTTAGGACATCGCGAGGCCAATCTCTTACATCAATTCCATCTACTTTTATAGAACCTTTATTCACATCATAAAATCTCATAATGAGATTTATCAAAGTTGTTTTACCAGCTCCTGTAGGACCAACAATTGCTATCTTGCTACCTGCTTTTACCTTGAGGTTGAAGTTTTCTATCAAAGGTTTATCTTGTTCATAGCTAAAGTAAACATTATCAAATTCAATATTCCCATTGGCAGGAACTGAACTTTGAGTTCCATTATCAACTTCTTCAGGTTCTTCAAGGATTTCAAAGACTCTTTCTGCTGCGGCCATTGTACTCTGGAAAACGTTAGCAATGTTGGTAATTTCCTGAATTGGCATGTTAAATCTCTTAACATATTGGACAAAGGCTTGAATATCGCCAATAGCCAACTCACCGGTTGCCGCAAGTGAGGCTCCTACTACAACTACTAAAATATAGCCTAGGTTTCCGGCAAAGTTTGTAAGAGGATGAATGACAGAACTGTAGAAATTGCTCTTCCAACCTGCAGTATATAGCTCTTCATTGATTGCATCAAATTGCTCTATGGCTTGCTGCTCATGGTTAAATGTTTTGACTATAGAGTGACCTCCATAGAGTTCTTCTACATGTCCATTTAACTTTCCTAGGTTTTTCTGGTTTGCTAGGAAGAACTTTTGTGTGCATTTAACTACAATAGAAACAATTAGAACCACAAGTGGAATGGTAATCAAGCATACTAGAGACATGATGGCATTTATTGAAAACATCATGACAAGAACACAAACAACTGTGAACAAGCTAACAATTGCTTGGCTTATGCCTTCTTGAATGCTTTGGTCTATGACATCAACATCATTTGTCACTCTACTCATAATCTCGCCTTGGGTTCTGCCGTCAAAATAGCTCAACGGAAGTTTGTCCAGTTTTGCGTTCACTTCACTTACAAGACCTCTAGAAATCTTTTGAGAAAGGAAGGCTAAAATCCAATGTTGAGCAAATCTGAACAAAGGGTTAACCAAGTAGAGAGCAATCAAAATTAGTATGAATTTTCCAATAAGAGTCCAATTAAAAGTACCTGTTTGCACGCCGTCTGTAATAACATTGATGGCTTTGCCTAATACTTTTGGAGCTAATGAGGTACACATTACACCAACAAAAGCACAAAAGAAGGCTAAAACAAATAATGGAAGATATGGTTTTAGTCTCTTTAAAAGCTTCTGACTTGCAAGCTTTGCATTTTTGGCTTTTTCGCCTTCACGTGGAGGGTTTCTTCTACTCATTTGTTTAATTCCTCCTCGCTTAGCTGACTTGATGCAATCTCATAATACAAGGGACAACTCTTTAGAAGGTCTTTGTGACTTCCCTTGCCTACTATTTTTCCATTATCTAACACTACAATACTATCGGCATCCATAATTGTGCTGACTCTTTGTGCCACAATTATGCGTGTGGCCTTCCCTAGCCTGCTGTCCTTTGAAAGTGCAGCACGCAGGCGGGAATCGGTTTCAAAATCTAGGGCAGAGAAGCTATCATCAAAGATGTAAAGTTCACAGTCGCGAACTATGGCGCGGGCTATGGCAAGACGTTGTTTTTGTCCTCCAGAGACGTTCTTGCCCCCTTGAGAGATTTCTTCATTCACCCCGTTTTCTTTTTGCGAGACAAAATCCCAGGCTTGTGCCGTTTTCAGGGCATTCTCAACTTGCTCATCTGTGGCCTGAGGACAGCCAAAACGCACGTTGTCTGCAATTGTGCCTGTAAAGAGGTAGCCTTTTTGTGGAACGTAACCAATTCTTGAGCGTAAATTGCTAATTGAGAAATCTCGCAAATCTAGGCCATCTAGAAGCACGGATCCCTCTGAGACATCGTATAATCGTGGAACAAGAGAAAGTAGAGTACTTTTTCCACATCCTGTAGAGCCAATTATTGCTGTAGTCTTTCCGCCTTCTGCTGTAAAGCTTATGTTGGAGAGAACAGGAGCGTCGCTTCCCGGGTAAGAGAAAGACACATTTCTGAATTCAAGGGTTCCTGACGTATTTTCTGGCACCTTTGGATTTTCAGGCTCAGAGATTACCGTTTTGATTTCCAAGACCTCGTTAATTCTCTTTGCACTAATATTCGCGCGGGGAAGAATCACCATAAGCATGCTTAACATACCAAGACTTGAAAGAATTTGGGTCACATACTGAATAAAGCTCATAAGCTGGCCAACCTGAAGTCCTCCAGCTTCAACCTGTATTGCACCAAAATAACAAACAGCAACAGTGGACATGTTAATTATGAGCATCATTCCAGGCATTGCAGATGACACAATTCTCAAGACCTTAAGTGAAACCTTAAAAAGGTCCATGTTCCCTTTTTCAAACTTTTCCTGTTCAGTTTTTTGGTTTACAAAAGCTCTAATAACACGAGTTCCGGATATATGCTCTCTCAAAAGAAGATTCAGCTTATCGTTTTTCTTTTTTAAATCATCAAAAAGTCTAGTTGCAAAGAAAATAATTGAAACAAAAAGCAGAACCAAAAGAGGAATAGATACCAACAAAATCTTGGCAAGTTCCTTATTAATGTTAAGAGCCAGAATCACGCTACCAACACACATAACTGGAGCAACAATGACCATTCGCATTAACATCACGCTAAAATTTTGCATCATAGTGACGTCACTGGTATTTCTTACAATCATGGATGACACACCTAGCTTGTCCATTTCATTGGAAGAAAAGGTCTCTGCATTCACGAAAATATCGTGCCTCATAGCCCTTCCAATACCAGCAGATACCCTACTACTAAAATAGCCAACACCAAGCATTGCGCCAACTTGAAAAAGCGACATCAGCAGCATAAGAGCACCTTGTTGCATGATATATCCCATATCACCAGAAGGTAGCCCCACATCCACAATGTTGGCCATAATTGTAGGTAGCGCCAGCGTTCCCACAACCTGAAAAGCCACAAAAATCAACACAAGAAGTACCTGACTCTTGTACATCCCAAGATATTTTCTTAAAAGTTTATTCATCTTCGTTTAGGTCGTCTTCCGTTAAATCAGTATTAGGCTCGCGATCGTCGTCAGTTACATCTGTATTGAGGTCTGTGGAAAGCAAATCCTCGTCATCCTCATCCTCGTCTTCATCTGAAAAGTTCTCCAAGAGGTCTTCATCAGTATTCAAGTCAGCCAAATCATCATCCGTGATGTCCGTGTTAGGCTCCCTTTCTTCATCTTCTTCAATCTCTTCACTCTTGATATCTTCAAGGCCGATATTCTTAACCTCTTTCACTTTTTCAGTCACAAGTTCATGCTCGCTGTCAAACTTAAGCCCAGGGAAAGGCATACCCAAAGAAACCTCTCTTACATGAGAATCCATAGCATTTGCAAAAGCCGTAGGATCAGCAGAATTTTCAAGACCATTTAGAAGTTGCTCAGCATAATCTTTGCTAATTGTACAAGTATTTGTAAAACGTTTAGAAAGAGCCCAACCAATCCTATCAATGGCCTGAGAGAGCTTCTTCTCATGAATTTTTACCTGTGCACCATGAATATAGGCCTCCGGGAACCTAGCATTACGCTCATTGATAAGTTCATCATAAACCTCAGCAGCCTTGTTCCAGTCACCAGTAAGAAGATAATAAAGACCACGGTTATCCAAAAGACCATTTGACTCGCTACCCATCTTTCTAGATTCAGTAATAAGCTTCTTAGCTTCCTTTAAATCACCCTTTTCAAGAAGGTAGGTTTCAAGATTAATTTGAAGATTTCCGTCAACATAGCCATTTTCTCTAAGACCTTGAAGCATCTCAATAGCCTTGTCTAATTGGCCTTTTTTCCAATATCCCATTGAAAGAGCAATGATTGCCTGACCACGCCAATGCTCATCCTTACATTTTGGAATAAAGGATTCAAGAGTATTAACACCAAAATCAACATCATCCTGCTGAATAAAAGCAGTACCAATTAAAACAGTTCTTTCTTCATCTACATGAGCAGAAAGAGCCCTTTTCATCATTTTCCAAACTTCAGGAGTGTTTTCTTTCTTAAGCTTGACAGCAGCTCTGTAGAAAATAATGAAACCACGTCTTATATAAAGAAAAAGGCAAATCAAAAAAATTGAAATAACAACTTTGAAATACCATTTAATAGGCAAAAGACAGGCACAACCAATAAGCAAGAAAAAAAGAAGAGCAATTAGAGCACCCCTATTAAATTTTGTCTTTGTTACATTTGGCATTATTTTGACCTCCTACTGAACTAGAACTTTGCGCAAGCGAAAACTCACAACCACAATACTGCTGTCTGTATAGACCAAGCATGTTAGACATTTTCACACTCTTTGCAAAACCATCTTTCTTTTTAAAATCAATCTTAGTAAACCCATCAAAAATTTCACCAACTGAAAAGATAGATTCACTTTTCTTAAATCTACTAACAGTTAGCGTTGTTGTAAACTTATCAATACCAAGTTTTTTTGCCTCTTGATAAGTTTGATAAAGATTAAATTCAAAGCACTTTAAGCATCTTTTTCCATGTTCCGGCTCTTTTTCAAGACCCTTGATAAAAGAAAGCCAACTGTTGTGGTCATATTCTTGCCTAATAACTTCAAGACCCCCATAGAATTGAGAGACCTTCAACAGCTCAACATAACGTTTATCATTCTCCTCTTTAGGCCAAATATTACTATTTCCGTAGCACAACACAGGTTCATAGCCCTCATCTAAAAGTCTTTGAATACTGCTTGTTGAACACGGACCACAGCAACAGTGGACAAGTATCCTTTCGTGCATGAATAAATTATAGCTTAAATATCGCAATTAGAATACATGATAGAGAACTTTTATACATAAGAAAAAATAATGATACCATAATTGATTCTTATGTAAATTTCTTGTAAAGTAAATTTATGCAGATAATTTATACAATTCTCCAAATAGCCGGTAGTTTAGGAATATTCTTGTACGGAATAAAGAAAATGAGTGATGGCCTGCAAAAAACAGCGGGAAAAAGAATGAAGAATGTCCTAAATCTTATGACAAGGAATCGCTTCACTTCCATAATGACTGGAATAGTAATTACTGCCATAATTAACAGTTCATCAGCAACAACCGTCATGGTAGTAAGTTTTGTAAATGCAGGTTTAATGAATTTAGTTCAAGCAATAGGAGTAATTCTAGGAGCTAACATTGGAACTACAGTCACCGGTTGGATTATGGCAACCTTAGGGTTTTCAATGGACATCACAAACATAGCAATAGTGCTCATTGGCATAGGTCTTCCGCTATTTTTTTCAAATAAAACACGACAAAAGGACATTGGAGAAATACTTTTTGGAATAGGCTTTTTATTTTTAGGACTTAAATATCTGCAATCTTCAATGCCCGATATTTCCGGAAACGTAGCAATATTAAGTTTCCTTGAAAGGATGAACGCCGGCTCAATTTCAACGGTAATCCTATGCGTAGTAATTGGAACAATCTTAACAATAATAGTTCAATCATCTGCAGCAGCCATGGCCATAACATTAACGTTAGCATATCAAGGTTGGATTGGCGTTACAGCCTCTTGTGCACTGGTTTTAGGACAGAACATAGGAACTACAATCACAGCCTTCCTTGCCTCAATTGGAACTAGCACAAACGCAAAAAGAGCAGCTTGGGCACACATTCTATTCAATTTAATTGGCTCCATCTTATCAATCATACTACTTAAATGGATGATGGCATTTGTAAACATGATTACGCCGGGCGATATCTACACCATGCAGGGAGAGGAACTATATGCAACAATCCCAACCTTCCTTGCAATGTTCCACAGTATGTTTAACATCATCAACACCCTCCTTTTTGCCCCATTCATCAAGCAATATGCAGCTCTCATAACACGCTTAATCCCAAACAAGAAAGACTACTTGGACTCTTCATACCACTTCAAATACGTCCCAGGCACAGTTATGGACACCCCAGAAGTCTACATCTCTGCAATCCAGGATGAAATTGGCAAGATGTGTGCAATAGCTAACGAAATGTTTGAAACTTGCTCAAAAGCACTACATTCCCAAGATACCGATATCTCTGAAACTGTCTCTAATTTAAAACACAAAGAAGACTACGTAGACCAAATGGAAGAGCAACTAACCTCAATATGCAGCCATATTACAGGTGAAATTCAGGAAACACCATACGGAACAAGCACAAGCGGAATGCTACGTGTAATTGACGAAATAGAATCTATCACTGACAGTTGCTGTGACATAATCATGCTGTTTGACAAAAAGCAAAAAGCTGGCTGGAAAATGTCCGATGAAAACGTCAAAATTCTTGAAGCATACAGCAACTTAGTTCAGCAATATCTAAGTTTTGTAACTTCCCACCTTGGACAAAAGATTACACAAAGTGAAATGGAAACAGCAAACTTCTTTGAAGAGAAAGTAAACAACACCAGAACTGAAATCCAAGAGCTTGTATATAAACAACTTACCAACAGCAGCCAAAATGTTGCAGAACAACTTTGTATCTTAGATGATATCAAGCATCTCGAGCACATTGGAGACCACTGCACAAACATTGCAGAAGTCTACTTTGGTTTGGATAAACATACACCAAAACTGATGAATATGGAGTAAAGAGCTTTACTTCTTTTTTCTCTTTTCCTCGTCACGCTTTTTGCGTTCTTCAGAGGCTCTAATGAAGTCTGCAAAGGTTCCACCTGTGCTTTCACGAGAAGAAGTTAGCTTTGACTCATCCTTTTTAAAGTCTTTTTTAAAGTCTTTCTTAAAGGTCTTTGTGCTATTTGTGCCCTTTGTGCCAAAATCAGTTCTTTGTGGTCTGTAATGACTTGGTTTCACAACCTCAATTACAGTTTCCCACTTAACTTGAGGCTGTGCTTTTGCAACAGCAGCTTTCACTGCAGATTTATGAAGAACAATGCGCTTTTTGCCTTCACTAGCTGGTGTTGCAACTGCAATAACCTTTTTTGTGGGTGAGGCACTTGCATGTGTTGGAACAACAGCCTCTGGTTCAACTTCTACACGCTTTTTGACTTCCATCTCCTCGTATCCACAAGAGAAACGCTGGCAAACATAATGAGGTCTGTCATACTCATCAAGAATTTTCATCATTGGCCAATGACATGCAGGACATAATCTGTCCTTGTCTCCCATGAGGTTTGGATCAAACTTGTCATGGTTAACAATGACCTGATTTACCAATTCTGTTGCATTTTTCTTGATATCATCAACGAATTGAGCCTCTTTTTCTTCTCCATTGGAAATTGCAAAGAGTCTCTGCTCCCACTTTCCTGTAAGCTCTGCGCTCTTGAGCTGAGGAGGGACAAGACGTACCAATTCGCGTCCTTTTGCTGTTGGAACAAGTTCTTTATCACGACGCTCTATGCAGTTATTCTGGATGAGCTTTTCAATGATATCGGCTCTAGTTGCAGGAGTGCCAAGGCCATTTTCAAGACGCTTTTTGAGCTCTGCATCGTCAACCAATCTACCAGCATGCTCCATGGCGTACAAGAGCTCGGCCTCAGTGTATCTATCTGGGGGAAGTGTTGAATTGCGTTTTAGAATAACATCCTTAATCTCAAGCTCCGAGCCCTCTACAAGAGATGCAAGCCCACTTTCATCATCATCTTCATCTTCAACAGGGGCAGCAGAGCGCTTTCCAATATCGCGTGCAACATCTCTCCAACCTTGAGCTGTTGGTACAGTCAAACGTGCAATGAAACGCTCTCCAGAAACATTGGCCTCCAATGTGGTGGTCTTGTATTCATAATCAGGAGAAAGAGTTTCCAAGAATCGTGTGACTATCAGCTCCCAAAGAGCCCTCTCGTTTGTAGATAGCTTGGTGAGATCAACCTTTTGCTCGGTTGGAAGAAGTGCGTGGTGATCGCTGACCATAGCGTCGTTAACTAGTCTAGATAGGTCTGTGCGAAAGCCTGTTTTCATGTATTTTGACGCACGCATCCAGAAACTAGTTGCCGTTAGTGCCATAAGTCTATCTGGGATTGTTGGAACAATATCGGCTGTAATGTATCTGCTGTCTGTTCGTGGATAAGTAACAATTTTATGCACTTCATAGAGACGTTGTAATGTGTCTAGAGTTTCCTTTGCAGAGAACCCTAAAATGTTGTTAGCATCACGCTGAAGTTCTGTTAAATCATACGCAAGAGGTGGTTTTTCTGTCTTTGGGACTTCTTTTAGACTTTTTACAACACCTTTTGCACCCTTGAGTTTTTCTACCAGCTCATTTGCTGTTTTCTCATCAGGGATTCTGATGGTGTTATCTTGAGAATACCAAGAAGCTTTGAAAGAGCCAAAGTCTGCCTTAATTGTCCAATAGAAACGGCCTGCAAAGTCTTCAATCTCATCCTCACGGGATGTAATTAAGGCTAAGGTTGGAGTTTGGACTCTTCCTGCGGAAAGTCTTGTGTCAAAGTGACAGCTCATTGCTCTTGAGACGTTGTAGCCTACATACCAGTCTGCATATGAACGGCTCTCTGCTGCTGCATAGAGATTATCATAGTCACTGGCAGGCTTTAAATTTGCAAAACCCTGCTTTATTGCAAGATCTGTTTGGCTACTAATCCAAAGTCTTTTAGCTGGTTTTGTGCATCCTGCTTGTTGCAAAATCCATCTTGCTACAAGCTCGCCTTCACGTCCAGCATCTGTTGCAATAATGACGCCTTCAACGTCTTCACGGTTCAAGAGAGATTTGACTGTTTCAAACTGCTCTTTTGTCTTATCTATAACCATGGTTTCCAATTTCTTTGGAAGAATTGGAAGATCCTTAAGTTGCCAACGCTTATACTCGGCCCCGTAATAATCAGGGGGACAGAGAGTAACAAGGTGCCCTAATGCCCAAGTTACAACGTAATCATCATTTTCAAGATACTTGCCCCTATTTGTACATCCAAGTACTCTGGCAAGTTCCTTTCCTACACTAGGCTTTTCAGCAAGAACTAGATTCTTCATAACGGTCATAATAGCGTTCTAAGCCCCAGAAAATCAAGATTCTTCTTATTGACCTTTGGTCTTTGGGGGAGTATTATTTGGGTAATCGGATTAAGAAGTCTGATGCACAGTAGATTCAGGTAAAAAGGAGAAGCGAAATGGCTTACAGAATCACAGATGCTTGCGCAGCATGCGGAACATGTGCTGGTGAATGTCCAGTAGGAGCAATTTCTGAAGGCGACATCTATGTCATAGATCAGGATACATGTGCTCAGTGCGGAACATGCGCATCAGTTTGCCCAGTTGGTGCTATTGTTGAAGAGTAATTGTACCAAAATATTTTTTTGAAAATGTCTAGGGTGGTCGGTTACAACGGCTACCCTTTTTTTAGCTAAATCAATGAATGATACATTACCAAAGCTTACCGTAAGTGAACTAACCTCACTTATTAAGACAACCCTTGAAGGCTCCTTTTACAACCTAACTGTGGAAGGAGAGATATTGGGGTTAAAGCCAGCTTCAACCGGCCATTGGTATTTTTCCTTAAAAGATGAAGGTGCCGTAATTAGTGCCGTTATTTGGAGAAGCACAATCTCTAGAATTTCCTTTGTACCAAAAGATGGCCAACGAGTTATTGTTAAAGGTAGCATTAGCGTCTATGGTCCACGCGGGACTTATCAAATTATTTGTACATCTATGGAACCTTTTGGCGAGGGCGATATTCTTGCAATGCTTGAACAGCGTAAGCGCTATTATTCCCAACTAGGCTATTTTAATGAGAGCTTGAAAAAACCAATCCCCAAAAGGCCAAACAAGGTTGCAATCATCACAAGTCCCACTGGTGCTGCACTTCAAGATATCCTACAAATCACTGGTAGGCGTAGTCCAAATTTAGACCTCATCATTCTTCCTGCGGTAGTTCAGGGTCCGGAAGCTGCAAAATCTGTGGCATTGCGAATCCAAGAAGTTAACGATTTTCTCCTTGCAAATGTCATAATTGTGGGCCGTGGTGGCGGTAGCCTTGAAGATCTTCTCCCTTTTTCAGAAGATTGCGTAATTGAAGCTATTCATAATTCCAATATCCCTGTAATTTCCGCCGTAGGCCATGAAATTGACTGGGCCTTATCCGATTTTGTTGCAGATTTAAGGGCTCCAACGCCATCGGCTGCAGCAGAGCTAGTATGTGAAAGCACCATAGAACAGCAAGCAAAAGTAGAAAACCTTAGAGCAAGTATGAAGGAAAGTATGGCATCTCGCATTTCAGCCATAAGGCTTAGAGTTGCTGCGTTCTCCCGGGAAAATGCAAAATCACAGCTGGAAAATAAACTCTCGCACAACCGAATGCGACTGGATTATGCAATTAACACCCTAAAGCGCGAGATTTGCAACCTTATTGAGGTGAAAAAATCTAAAGCGCAGATGCTTTCTCACAAGATAGAAGTACTGAGCCCGCTGTCAATCCTAGACCGTGGATATGGAATTCTGACCACAAAAGAGGGAAAAACATTGAGAAGCATAAAACAAGTTAAAACTGGAGATAAAATAGATATTACGCTGGCAGATGGTAACATTAGCGCCTGCATTGAGGAGGTTAAAAATGGCTGATAAATTTGAAGAAAAATTAAATAAACTTGAAGAGATTGCAAAAAGTCTTCAAGACCCCAATACAGATCTTCAAAAGGCAGTATTGCTATATGAAGACGGCATGAAACTTGCAAATGAAGTGGATAAAGAACTATCAAAGATAGAACGGCGCATTGAAATTGTTACAAGCGCCCCAGGAGAATCAGAAGAGGGAGTCTTAACTGAAGAGTATAAGGAAAAGTAGTTTAGTCCTTGTTGCGTTTAGTCCTTGTGGAAGATGTCTCTGGTGTAGACCTTCTCTTTAACGTCATCAAGACATATGTCATAACGGTTTGCAATAATAGCTTGGCTTTCGCTTTTGAAAAGAGCTAAGTCATTGACAACTCGGCTTCCAAAGAAGGTAGAACCGTTTTCCAATGTAGGTTCATAGATAATAACTTCAGAACCTTTTGCCTTGATTCTTTTCATAACCCCTTGAATGGAAGATTGACGGAAATTATCGGAATTAGACTTCATAGTAAGGCGAAAAACACCAATAACTACCTTCTTTTCCTTGTTAGGATTAAAAGCCTCGCTTCCTTCATATGCTCCAGAGAGAGCTAAAACCCTTTCAGCAATAAAATCTTTACGCGTTCTATTGCTTTCAACTATTGCAGCAATAAGATTTTCTGGAACATCCTTGTAATTAGCCAAAAGTTGCTTTGTATCCTTAGGGAGACAGTAGCCACCATAACCAAAAGACGGATTATTATAAAAATCTCCAATTCTAGGATCAGCACTCACACCATCAATAATAGCTTTAGTATCAATTCCCTTTGTTTCTGCATAAGTATCAAGCTCGTTAAAGAAGGCAACTCTAAGAGCCAAATATGTATTTGCAAAAAGCTTCACCGCCTCGGCTTCCGTTGTACCCATTATAAACATAGGAACATCTTCCTTAATTGCTGCATCTTTAAGAAGTGAAGCAAAAACTCTGGCTTTCTCTGTTAAATTAGAATCTGCCATATTGGTACCAACAATAATACGGCTAGGATAAAGATTATCATAGAGAGCCTTACTCTCTCTTAAAAATTCTGGGCTAAACAAAATAGAAGAATCTGGAAATTTTGCACGCAAAGACTCTGTATAGCCTACAGGAATAGTAGACTTAATCACCATTACAGCCTTTTTGTTATACTTTCTTACAAGCTCAACAACATTTTCAACCGCACTTGTATCAAAAAAGTTAAGCCTACTGTCATAATTAGTTGGCGTAGCTATCACAACATAATCTGCATTCTCGTAAGCCTTTTGCACATCAGTAGTTGCCACAAGATTTAGCTCTTTTTCTGCAAGATATCTCTCAAGATATTCATCCTGAATTGGCGATTTACGCTCATTTATAAGCGCAACCTTCTCTGAAATTATATCAAGGGCAGTAACTTGATTATGTTGTGCAAGTAGCACAGCAATTGAAAGCCCCACATAGCCAGTTCCCGCAACAGTTATCTTCATTTTTCCCTCTTTTTATATACTTTATATGCGGGAATTGTTTGCATGAAAACATCCCGATATCTTCAATTAAAAGTGAGTTGAAAAGACCAGCCCTACGACGTAGGAGCTGGTTTGGGGAGTCTTTACTATGGCTCCTCAAAACTTCAACAGAAGTTTTGCAGGAAGAGATGCTCTGGTTTTAATTAGAACCACAGTACCCCGTTCTAAACGAATGTCTATTACTTATTTGAAGTATAATAGACATCTCCATTCCTGCAAGAAATAGTGAGATACCTCGTATTGTTCTTCTCTGAGAACTTAGCACCCCACTTTGTCCCATCTGGGAATTCAATAGTACCTTCAGAACTTACTAAAACAAGCTCTCCAGTCAGCAACTTTACATTAGAATGTGTAAAATAAGCACAAAGAACACCCTTTTCATTTGCAAATTCCAACTCTAAAGTCACACTCTGACCATCTAAAATACCACTGTTCTTGTCTGAAGTAGAAACTATCCACCTTGTGCCAACTACTTCATTTTCCCAATAAATTCTGTCAATTTCTGCTTGTTGTTCCTTGTTTAGTTGTACACTTGAATTCTGAGAGCAAGCGAAACAACCAACAATAATCACACAAGCAATAAAAACGCTAAAAATCGAGAGAAAGCTAACTTTCCCAAGTTTCTTCTTTTCATTTGCCTCTAAATTAGAAAGATTAACCTTTTTGGCCATCTTATCCCCTTTTTTTAGAGCATCTCCCTCCTTCACTTTATAGTTTAACTCATTGTTAGTATTATAACAACTGAAAATTTCACTGGCAATTCCACTGGGAATTTTGCACGCTATGCAATACTTTTGGAAGGCAGGGAGCAGGAAAGGCAAGCCCAGTTAGCACTTTTTAACGTAAAAGTTTAGTAGGTGTAACATATTTCAGCACTTGTGCGGCTGTAAGTACATTTTGTGTCTTAAATGAAGCAATTTTTGCAAATTATGACATTGACTAATAAAAGCCATTACTAAAAAATCTTAATTCCCTTAAACTTGGGATAAACTACTTTATCTGACCATGAACTACAGTGCAAATTGTACCTTTTCTACCACTTAACTCATTAACAGTTGGCTCTTCATAATTTTCATCTTGCCATACATTACTTAAACCTCACCCTCACATCATCTTTGGAATTATACTCTTAGCATAAACTTCAGTGTAAAGAAAAATGCAACTTCAACTTTGGACGGCTTACTGTTGCATTTACTTTTTTAATTAGCAAATTCATCATTATTTTATCAGACTATTAGTTTCTAGAGTCTATCTCTTTAAGTGGAATAAAACTACTTGTATCAACTCCTTAAACTGTGCTTGAGCCAAATTTTTCATAGAGCCAAAGAGCCAAAAGTAGAACTTTGGAAGAAAAAAAGTTTCTATAGATCTACAAAGTAGAACTCTAGGAAAAAAATTTTTTCTATAGACCTACAAAATAGAACTTTAGAAAAAAATAGAGCGCAAAAGTTCTATTTTCACTTGATATGGTTGTCCGCACTGCAGACTTTATTGCAATCTCCACATTTTTGGGCAAGAGCCACCTTTTTTTGCCTCTTTTTTCTTTTCTTTATTTTTTCCTTAAACCTATTGACCAACACTTTCCCGGATGAACCACAAAAAAGGCTCAGGTCAACAACCTGCGCCTTTACAGCTTTAGTTCCAGCATATTAAGCAGCCGGACAACAGCATCTTGGCCATACTAAAAGAGGCCGACATCTGCCAGCCTCTTTAATTCTAATGAACGACTTTCCAATCAGGTTGTGGATTCTGTGCCGTACCATGTAACTGTTACTGTAGTAGGAGCTCCCCAGTTGTTGTTATTCGTATCAAGTGTAGTCTTGGCGGACTCCGGCATATTGATCGCGATAGTTTCAAGACTGTTGCTATACTTAAAAGCTTCTTTACCTATCTCATTGAGCTGAGATGAAGGGATATTAACAAATGTCAGTTTAGAACAGGACTGGAACGCCCCCATACCGATACTAGTCACACTATTAGGAAGGTTGATACTTGTAATTTGCGCATAGTTAAAAGCATATTGACCTATTTCCTTCACATTATTAGGAATCTCTATACTCGTTCCCTGCCAGCAAGAAAAAGCCTGTTTTCCTATAGTTTCAACCTCCAAAGGAATGGTGTAATTGGTCTTATTGGCAGGCACACCAATAACCGTTTTACCATCTATGGAATATACAACTCCGTCAATAGACTTTGCAGTTGTGTTTCCAGCAGAGACATTTACAGTAGTTAGGTTAGCGGAATTCCAGAATGAATCGGTTTTACTGAAATCCAAAGATGAAGGAATATCCAATTCCTCAAATCCTGTATTAATGAAAGCAAATGAACGAATTTCTACCAGACCTTCGGGAAGGGAAATTGATTTCAGTGCTTCGCATCCATATAAGGAATAAATTCCTATAGTCTTTAGAGCAGAACCATCAGCAAAAATAAGATTCTCAAGAGTGGAACATTTCTCGAAAGCATACCAACCGATACTATTGACATCCTTGCCAATAATAACATCGGTTAACTTCGTCATTTGGCGGAAGGCATTTTGAGATACAGATGTGACTCCATCATCGATTATCACCTTTGTGATATCATCCTCAAAC